>CAUZOB010000124.1:0-14717 GCA_963581185.1 Planctomycetota bacterium
CGCTCTGCCCTTCGCCGCGGACCGGCAGGAACCCGATGGTGTATCACGCGGCAGGAACCCGATGGTTATTCGCCGCAGGCGAAAACCACGGGGCTCTGAATCGCGCGGGGCCCTGAACCACGGGGATATCCGCAATCTGCAACTATTCCAGACCTAAAGTCCATGCTGCCTGTCAGCCGATCTTTAAGGTAGCGGCCTTACTCCGTGTGGTGGGGAGAGGGTGCGCGACATCTCGCGAGCAGGCATAAGTCAAGGATGACTGGCCCGGACAATCCATCTGAATCTGCGCTCGCATTCCTGACCGTCATAGAAGATGACGACGGCAGTTGTTATGGCGGGTTACTGGCAGTCAATCTGGCTGGTCGGCCGCTTGAATTTCATTGCACAGCTCCACTACGCCCCAACCGTGCCCAGCAGATCCTCTATGGAGGAACACTGACTGCCTTTGTCTACGGTGAGCAGATCGCTCCAGCCCTGCTGGGTCAGCTGGAGCTCAAGCCGCAGCTGGTTTTATCGGACCAGCCAGCGGTGCTGGCGTTGCAGCGAACCAGCCAGCAGCCAGTCGTGCTGTTGGCTCGCGGGCAGCAGCAGTCGCCAGACCTGTCAGCAGCGACAGCAGGCATGGTGCGTGGTCAGTCCAGCTGGCAACTGGGGTCCTACTGGCTGACGGTCTCTGACTGCCAGCAGGAGGAGCGGCCGCTGATCGACCGGCTGGCACGGATGCTGGATGAAACGGTTGACCTGGATGAGCCCTTTGGCCGTATCCGGGAAGCGATCCAGGAGGCGCAGCGGTCAGCACGAGCGGCCTGAAACGGATATCGACAAGAGCGCAGCGGAGGCGAAACCGGTGAGTTACAGTCAGCCAGAATCAGTAGATCGATCGCCAGTTGTGAGGCTCTCCGACTGGGCTCGCCGGCAGGCGTCGGCCAGCCAGTTGAAGCTGCCGGTCGAGCTGTATGCCAGCGGTTGGCAGCGAGCCATGCAGCGACCGCTGGAGCTGCGCTGGCAGGCGACCGACTGGGAGTTTGAGTCACAGCGAGTTGTCACGATACCACTGAGCACCCCGCTGCCACGCTGCCAGGGATTCAGTTTTCCGCTCGGCGCCAGCTGGCACGATACGGATCTGCAGACCACGGATCCCAGCACCACGCCAGTTGCGTCCCGACCCCGCCGCCAGGTGACACGGATTCGGCCGCCGGCGCAAATGGTCCAGCTCAAGGATCGCTTGTATTACCTGCTGCAACCACCACTCGAGTCACTGGCCGCCTCCAGCTCCCTGAGATTTCCACTTACTCCATTCCCCTACCAGCTGGAGGGTGTGGCTTATCTGTATCCCCGTTACTCGGCCATCCTGGCCGATGAGATGGGGCTCGGTAAGACGATGCAGGCGATCACCGCCATTCGCATGCTGCTGCGGTCTGGCGAGATCAGCAACGTTCTGCTGATTTGTCCTAAGCCGCTGGTTAGTAACTGGGTCCGCGAATTTGGCCTCTGGGCACCGGAAATTCCACTTGCCGTGGTGGCGGGTAATCAGGTGCGGCGGCAGTGGCAGTGGCAGCAGTCGCGTGCGCCGGTCCAGCTGGCCAACTATGAACTCCTGATCAGGGACCGTGATGTGCTGCTGGCCGATGACAATCACTATGACCTGGTGGTGCTGGATGAGGCGCAGCGGATCAAGAACCGCTCGAGTTCGACCAGCCAGGTTGTCCGCCAGATTTCCTGCAGCCGCAGCTGGGCGCTGACAGGGACACCGATCGAGAACAGCCTGGATGACCTGGTGGGGATTTTTGAGTTCCTGGCGCCAGGCTACCTGCAGTCCGGTATGCCGGCACGGCGCATGGCCAGCCTGGTAAGTGATTACATCTTGCGGCGTACCAAGGATATGGTGCTCAAGGATCTGCCGCCGCGACTCGACCGCGATGCGGAGTTGACATTGAGTGGCGACCAGTGGGCCTCCTACCAGGCTGCTGAGGACGAGGGAGTCGTGCAGCTGGAAGGCCTGGGCGAAAGTATCACCATCCACCACGTGTTTCAGCTCGTGCTGCGGCTGAAACAGATCTGTAACTTTGACCCGCGCAGTGGTGCCAGCAGCAAACTGGAATGTCTGCTGGGTGATATGGAAGAAGTTGCCGCCAGCGGGAAGAAGGCGATTGTCTTTAGCCAGTGGGTGGGGACATTGGAGCGACTGGCAGACAAACTCGCTGAATTCCGGCCGCTCCAGTACCACGGCAAGATCCCCATGCAGAAGCGTGACCAGGTGATCCAGCAGTTCAAGCAGGATCCAGATTGTCACCTGCTGCTGATGAGCTACGGTGCAGGTAGCGTCGGTTTGAATCTGCAATTCTGTGAATACGTCTTCCTGTTTGACCGCTGGTGGAATCCGGCCGTGGAAGACCAGGCGATAAACCGTGCTCACAGGATCGGGATGGCGGGGCCAGTCACCGTCACAAAAATGCTCAGCGTGGGGACAATTGAAGAACGAATTCATCAGGTGCTTGAGGAAAAGCGGCAGCTGTTCAAGGCTGTCCTCTCGCAGACCTCGGTACCCGAGCGGATTGGATTGTCACAACAGGAGATTTTTGGGCTGTTTGACCTGAAAATGCCCCCAGCGAACGGTGACAGGGGGGATGGGAAATAGTGTCAGCGTGGCGAAACTCGTATAGGCGTACGATTGCGGTTCGGTCTAGAATGGCCGTAGCATTTAATAGATGGCGTGGGTTTCGCTTGCAGCGGTACCCTCAGATCAGAACATGGAGGTGTCTGTCGACATCGACCGGAGCTGCCGTCGTTGACGGAAGCACTGGATGCCAGGAGGGTGTCTCGTCGGTGTACAGGCGACCAAAAACTACCCTTATGGGGGGGCACCGTACCCCCCACATTTGATTGCATGGTGTTGGACCAACCTTATAATCGTCGAATCGGTGGCAGGATGAGTCTTCGTGCTGTTATGCGCGCGGAGAGCATGTCTGTGATCGTAGCCGTCGATTGGTCGTAAGTTACCGTGACCAAATGACTTGACGGTTCAATACTGCAGCTTTAGCCGAGGGCCCTTTCATGGCCGACCGACGTTCTCGACCGTCACCGCCGAACCGGAGGCATTTTGCCAGTCCGGTCGGACGTGGAGATGGCAAACGGAAGATGTTCCTGGAGCAACTGGAGGACCGGCGCCTGCTGGCGGTGGGTCCCCAGATTATTGGTATCCAGCCAAACGATAGCGATTTGCTCGCGTTTGATGATCCCCAGCAGATCCGTAGCACGGCTCCGCGGGAGTTGCTCTTCCGCTTCGATGAAAACCAGGTCTTTGATACAGCCAATCTCGACGGGATCCAGATCACGCGTGCCAATCTGGATGGTGGCTTTGCCGCCGCCCAGGTCCAGTCCGACTTTAATACAGGTGTCGCCAATCTGCGTTTCACCGCTCGCAAGCTGGGTACCGAGCAGAATGGCATCACGCTGGTCATATCCAAGCGAGACCAGGGGCGTGCCGGCGCACCGGAAATCGGCGTGGTCGGTAACCGCATCGACATCAACTTGAATGTCAATCCAGGCAACGAGACGCGGGCGCAGGATCTGGTTGACGCTCTCAACAGCGACATTGATGCCAGCGCCCTGATACTGGCTGAACTGGTAGCCGACGCCGCTGGCGACACTCACCCGGACACCGATATTGCTTCCTCGCCGATCAACTACTCGCCGCTGCAACTGGACGGTGCCAACGATGAGGTGATCCAGCCTGGTTTCATTGGCATTGGTGAGTCCAGCAACGAGATCGTCGTCCGTTTTGCTGACTCACTGCCAGACGACCTCTACCGCATCGATATTTACGGCGAGGGCAAACTGGCGCTGCGCAACAACCAGAACGTTGCTTTTGGCGATTTGACCGAGGATAGCCTCGACAACGGTCAAAGCCAGAGCCTGCAATTCGAATTGGATCTCGGCGCCCAGATTACCGCGGTCGTGCCGCAGCCAGTACAGCGGCTGGCCGATGGCACGCTCAGCCAGGCTCGTGATCAGATCCTGGTTTATTTTAACGACGACGATCTGGACCCAGCTTCTGCCGAAAATGTCAATTTTTACCAGCTGATTTTCACCGGGGGTACGATCCTGACCGGAGCCGTGATCGAGACCGGAGGCACGGTCGAGAATACCGACGACGTGATATTCACACCTGCCTCGGTCAGTTACAACGCCGATCTCGACGCAGCTTTGCTGACATTTTCGGATCCGCTCGACGAATTGCCGATCGTACCTGGTGGGGCACCGATTGGTCCCGGTACCTTCCGCCTGCGAATCGGCACGGACGAAGCTGCGCCGGCGCAGCCCTCATTGATCAACCTCGGAGCCACCGATCCGGGATCCAGTTTCAACACGGCACATTCACTGAATGCAGCCGGGCTGGAGACTCAGTCGCTGATCATCTCCCAGGACATAACTCCAGACTATATCTACGACATGGAGTTCCCCAGTCCCTCGGACGAGCCGGGTCATCGCGAACACAACGTGAGTGGCGAGCTGCATCTGAATTCGAGTGCTGACGCGAACAGCGGCATGGAGACGTTCTTCTACAATTTCCGCGAGCAGATCGGTATCATTCCCGGTCCGGGCGGCACCCAGCAACCCGCCTTCAACCTGATCACCGAGGTTCAGAAACAGCGTGCCCGCGAGATCTTCGAGATATTTTCCAGCACCGCGGGCGTCCAGTTTGTGGAAACAGCGGAGCAGGGGATCATCGTGGCCACGGGCGACCTGGCCGCCATGGGTGGGAATTCCAATCCTGGCGGTACGATCGGATTGTCCGGCGCAACGTCGCTCGGTCCGGCAGTCATCATGGACAATGCCGAGCTCTGGCACGACGAAATCGGCCGCCATCGGGCGGGTGAATTGAGCTGGTTCCTGGTTGCCATGCACGAACTGGGCCACCAGATGGGACTCGGTCACGCCTACGATTTGCCCAGCGGCACGGTGATGGGCAACGGCGGTCACGAGTTAGTCGTCGAAGACACCGAACCGGTCTTCCCCGGCAATCACGACATCACGCACCTGCAGCACCTGCACCGACCCGAGGGTCGTGATATCGACCTTTACGAGTTCAATCTCAGCGATGACGGTCTGTTCACGGCCGAGACGATTGCCGAGCGGCAGCTGAACCAGACCACGACCGACGACCTGCTCGATACACACCTGGCACTTTACCAGGTTCGTGTGGAATTGGATTCGATCAGCGGCGAACCGTTACGAGACAGCCTTGGTCAGTTGATCCCCGTGCTGGACACCAACGGCAGCCCGATCAAGGATCAGATTGCGCGGAACGATGATTACTTCAGCAACGACTCGTTCCTGGAACTGGATTTACGTGAGGGGCAGTACTTCATTGCGGTCAGCGCCAGCGGCAACTGGCAATTCGATCCAGCCATCGAGAGCACCGGCCTGTTCGGCAAGACCCAGGGTTCCTATGACCTGCGACTCAACTTCCGCCCCGATGCGGACGCCGGCATCGTCGACCTGGATAACCCGGTCGATGCTCAACGCCCGGAAATCATCCCAACTCGGATAGACGCCGACGGGGATGGAGTTCCTGGTGGTGTCTACAACCAGTGGTTCCGGGCGGCAGCGCCCTCCGGCCTGGAAGTTACTCCGGGCGTGGATCCGCGCGTGGTGTATGTCGACAAGTCCGCTGCGGCGGGTGGTATCGGTACCCTGGGCAGTCCCTTCAAGAGCCTCAAGAATGCGCTCAACGTCAATGACTCGGGCATCCCGCTCTCTCCCATCAATCCAAATGCCGCCCGTGCTACCGATATTCTCCGCATTGTCGGCAACGCCGGTATAGACGCAGACATTCGCACCGAGCTGGATAACCGCGCCTACGAGATCGGCTTTAATGATCTCGGCGTGACACTCAGTGACGGAGCCGCCTTCCATGTGCCGCATGATGTGACCGTGATGGTCGACGCCGGTGCCGTGCTCAAGATGCGGCGCAGCTGGTTCGGTGTTGGCAGCGTGGCAAGTGGCCCGCAGCAGGATCACAGCGCCGGATCGGTTCAGATTGTTGGTGCGCCGGTGTTTGTCGACGCACTCGGTAACACGCTCCCCTTGACCGGCCTGTTTGTCGACGCAGCACCGCTGGCGAATCTTGACGGGGACGGCAACGAATCGGCCGCGGTTCATTTCACCTCTTACAACGACGAGTCACTGGGGCTTGATACCTTCTCCTTTACCACCACACCGGCCGCCGGTGACTGGGGCGGGATCTTCATCCGCCGTGACATCGATAACGCCGACCAGACTCGATTCAGCTATGAGCAGCAGGGGATTTTCCTCGATTCCATCAACCATGGGGACATCCGCTATGGTGGTGGCGAAGTGCTGATCGAATCGGTGGCTCAGATTGTCGATCCGATCGAGATCATTGATGGTCGACCGACGATCTCGTTCAACGAGATCAGCTTCAGCCGCGATGCGGCGATCGCAGCCAGTCCCGACAGTTTCCTGGAAACCAACTTCCATTCGCCCCAGTACCAGACCAATCCCTTCACCTCCGATTACAGCCGGATTGGCCCGGACATCCTCCGCAACGACCTGCATGACAACACCATCAACGGACTCTTTGTCCGCATCAACACGCCCGCCGGCGGCGAATTACAGAAGCTGACTGTGCCTGGTCGTTGGGACGACAAGGATATTGTCCATGTGCTCACAGAGAACCTGGTTATCGAGGCCACCCCGGGCGGCCCGATTTTTGAGGCGGTGCAGCCCTCGCTCTCGATCGTGACTGTCTCTGCGGTCAACCGCGTAGACGGTGTACTACCGGCAGGAGACTACAACTACCGGCTTGTCTTCGTCGACAAGAATGGCAACGAGGGTGCTCCTTCCCAGCCGACCGCTACTCGCACCGTGGGGGCCGGAACAAATGCTATCCAACTCGGCCAGCTGCTGACAACAACCGGCGATTTTGTCGCCCGACGGCTCTATCGCAGCTCCACGGCCGCGGGTGCTCCTTACACCCTGATTGCCCAGATTAACCAGACCGATACCAGCTATATTGACCTGGGAGCGGTGATTGGTGGGACGCTGGATCTGACACCGACTCGATTGCGACCGCAACTTGACGCCCGGCTGCGAATCGACCCAGCCCTGATCGTCAAGATCGATTCGGCCCGCATCGATATGGACCTCGGTGGCCAGCTGATCGCCGAAGGTCGGGATGGTCACGAGATCATTTTCACCACCCCGCTGGATGATCGTTACGGCGTCGGTGGCACCTTCGACACCACCAATGACGGGCCGATCAACAGCAGTGGTTCCAATGCACCGCAACCTGGCAGCTGGGGCGGTATCCACGCCACACCGACCAGCCGCTTGAGCGTGGATCATGCGATCTTCGCCTACGGTGGCGGGATCACGCGCATCGAGGGTACCTTCGCTGGCTTCAACGTGATTGAGATTCACCAGGCCGATGCCCGTATTGCCAACAGTATTTTTGAGTTCAATGCCGGCGGCGTGGGTGGACAGTCACCCGATCACCGCTTCGGCCGTGGCTTTAACCGAGCTGCGCTGATCTTCGTGCGTGGTGCCCAGCCGATCATCGTCGACAACATCATGCGGGATAACGTCGATAACGACGACACAACATTCCTGGCGGCGCTCGACATCAATGTCAACTCACTCAACAGCGATCTGAAGCATGACTATGGTCGCGCCACCGGTTACGCGGACGCCGTGCCAGGCTTCCGCCAGAACCATGGACCGCTGGTCCTTGGCAACCGGCTCGGCAATAACGAGATCAACGGCATGGTGGTGCGTGGCGAAGTGGTTACCACGATGAGTATCTGGGATGACACCGACATCGTGCACGTCGTGCTGGACCAGATCACGGTTCCCGATCTGCATACCTATGGCGGCCTCAGGCTGAGCAGTAGTCCCACTCAGAGCCTGGTGGTCAAATTGCAGGGCGTCGCTGCTGGATTTGTTG
Source organism: Planctomycetota bacterium (assembly GCA_963581185.1). GTDB lineage: Bacteria > Planctomycetota > Planctomycetia > Pirellulales > Pirellulaceae > SAT2750. The sequence goes on from CAUZOB010000124.1 coordinate 7,970, forward strand.
CCAAGGGCCAGCCGCTGGAGACGATTGACAGAGTGGGTGGCGTGATCCAGATCATCGGTCAGCCCAAATCGCCAGTCGTGCTGACATCACTTCGGGATGACAGCCAGAGTGCCGGTGTGGACCAGCAGGGCGATCCCCAGGTCGATACCAATAATGACGGTGCATCGCAGATTGCCGTCAGCCGCTCCACCATCAACATCAATTACGATAACGCCACGGTCTCGGCAAACGCCCAGGCCGAGATCAGCCGGGCAAAAACATTCTGGGAACGAACGCTCAAGGATCCGATTACCATCGGACTCGACGTCTCCTTCTCCGGTACCCTGCCAACTGGCGTGATCGGCCAGGCCGCGCCGCAGACGCATACGGACACCTATGACGCTGTCCGCCAGCGGATGATCGCCGACGCGACTCCAGCCGAGTTGATCGTGACGCAGCTGCCGACCCGCGCGCAGCTGCAGGATGACGTAAATGGTGTTTCGAATAATGCCCGCTTGACGCAGGCCAACGCCCTGGCGCTTGGCTACCTGCAGTCGGACTTTGCTAACCAGGCGACGTCCACGTTCGGTACCGGACCGATTCACGGCACCATGCAATTCCGCAACGGCCTGGATCTTGATCCCCAGCAGCTCTACCTGGTCGCGCTGCATGAGATCGGCCATTCGCTGGGATTCATCAGTAGTGTGGGCCAGGCGAATCCCGCGCTCACCACTTTCGACATGTTCCGCATGGCTCCCGGCGCCGGCATCGCCGACTTTACCAACGCCACCCGCGTCATGAGCGTGGGGACCGAGCAGGTCTTCTATGACGGCGGTATCTTTGACCCTGCCGGGATTCCCATCGGTGGTCTGACGACTGGCGATATTCCACTCTCCAACGGCAGCGTGAATCAGCCGTCGCACTGGAAAGATGACAACCTGGTTGGCGGTGTAATCCTGGGGGTCATGGACCCCAGTTATGAACCGAATGCTCAGGTTACCAACAACGACAAGCGTGCCCTTGACCTGATGGGCTGGGATCTTAGCTACGGTGGGCCGGCGGCCGAGGGCGACTGGAACTCCATCCTGCTGGGCCAGTATAGCCACGACCGCAATGTGGAAATCGTGATTGAATCGGAATCGTTCAATGCCAACGCTCCCGGAGCCAACGCCACGGCTCGGAATGCGCAGTTCATCGGAGCACTGGCTCCGCACGAGAAGGGCGGCGATGAAAATCTCCGGCTCGGCTTTGAAGTCCATGGTTTTCTCTCTAATGCCACCGATCGAGACGTATTCAGCTTCGAAGCGGAAGCAGGATCGGAAGTCTGGATCGACTTTGACCGGACCAGCTATGCCTTTGATCCGATCGTGGAGTTGCTCGATGGCAACGACCTGGTATTGGCAGCCTCGTACAACGAGCGGGATGAAAAAGCGATACCGAGCGCGGGGGCGCTGTTTGAGCATTCGTCTGTGGCTGGCACTGCCTTCCTCTCGCAGAAAACCCCACCCTTTCAAGGCAAGGATTTCTGGGCTATCAACCCGCGGGATCCGGGATTCCGCCTGATCCTGCCAGGCCCGGCTGATACACGTGCCAACTATCATCTCCGCGTGCGATCCAATACCGCCCCGGGCGCCATCCATGATGTCAATGCCGGCCTGACTTCTGGTGCCTACCAGTTGCAGATGCGGCTGCGTGAAGTCGATGAGCTGCCCGGTTCAACCGTCCGCTATGCCGATATCGCCTATGCCTCCACAGCGATCGCTATCTACGGCATGCCAATTCACTCCCCACTGGCTGGGGAGTCAGCAGAGGACGAGGGACGATTCAACGACACCCGCGGCACCGCCCAGGTACTCGGTAACCTGATGACAGTCGACCGCGGTACCCTGTCGGTGGCCGGCAACCTGCGGACGGAGTTCCGCGCCTGCCTCACCGGCATCCCTATCAACTGCCCCGACGTCGACTGGTATTCCTTCACAGTCGACATCAACCGAATCCAGGATACCAGTGCCTTTGGTACCTGGCCGGTCATCTTTGACTTTGACTATGCCGACGGCCTGGGTCGGCCGGATACTGAATTGTCCGTCTACTCAGACGCTGGCGAGCTGCTCTACCACGCCACAGCCTCCAACGTGGCCCAGGATCAGCCGGGGCCCAACGAGTCAGATCAGCTGGAGAATCTGACACGCGGGACGATTGGCAAGGGCGATACCTATATCGGCCCAGTCAACCTCGCAGCCGGACAGTATTTCGTCGCCGTCTCCGGTCAGGGTGGCAGTCCAGAACAGTTGTCTACCAATCTCGCCTTGCGGATGGGTCCGATCGATGTAGTCGTCGAGGATCCGGCCGATGGCGGTGGCGATCTGTTGAACAATCAGGGGATTATCCCCTGGCACCTGGGAGATGTTGGTCTCTACGTGCTGCGCGAGAAGGTCTCCAATTATGGCGGCGACACGACCTCCGGGACCGCCGGTGAAGTCCGCATGGTGAATGCTTTCACCGGCCATGAAGTGGTCGATGTGAATTCACCCGATGACCGCAGCCAGCCACGTGCTGGAAGCACTGGTGCTTTTTTCAACTTTGATCTTGGCGATATCGCCATGCGAGAGGACGGACGGCTGCGAGGCTTCTCGTCCAACGAGGACGTCGACCATATCCCCTGTAATCTGCGAGACGAGGACGCCGGGCACTTTATTGAGATCCTCGACCACGAGGTTGGCCGCATGGATGGTGCGGTCAGCGACATCGGCTCGCACGGGATCCAGACCTATGAACTGGATCCGGGCGGCAACTCTGTGCGGGCTAACGACTGTAATGGCGCGGATGTCGGCTTCGGCTTCAATGTGAACGCGATGACGTTCGGCGGAATCCGTTTTAATGATCTCGGCGTGGAGCGGCTGCTGGCAGTTGGCGAGCGTGCCGACGAGGACCTCAATACGCCTGGGGTGGATCAGAAACGCAATATCATGTTCGAGTTTGACCCGGATACCGGGGCGGTCTTGAACGTCGACGGCGCCGCCCAGAGCGCCGATGCCTGGACCAACGCCATTGTGATTGGCCAGGTGCTGACCGGTGCCCAGTTGTCGAGCATTGATGTGACTTCTGAGACCGGCAATCCGCCGGTGACGAATTTTGACATTGACGATGGCGACCTGTTTGGCATCGACGATGGGCTCAGTGTGACAACCTTTGAAATAGACTTTGGCCCACAGGTTCTGCAGCAGATTGACCAGCAGACCGGCCAGACTTTGCGCGACGGTGACTTCTTCGTTCTCGATACCGATGACCTGGATGACACGATTGCCAACGAGCACATCTTCCAGTTCGACACCGGTGCTGTGATTAACATCGTTGAAATTGGCGGTGGTGCCCAGTCGGTACCGGACGGATCGATCATCTCGATCCAGGACAACCTGAATCCCTCGGCCAGTTTCTCCTTTGAGTTCGACACCGATGACCCGGCCGCCCTGACCGATCCACAGGCACGACGAGTTGGTCAGTACAGCACCAACACGCCAGCGATCACACTGGCTGGACTGCTCGCTTCCACGATCAACGCTGCACCGAATTTCGGAGTCACGGCAACAGCAATTGGAACGCGGGTCACGTTGACCGGCGAATTCACCGCGTCGCTCAATGGTACAGCTGGTACCAGTATTCGTATCGAGGGTGACGGTGGTGCCAACCCGATGGTGCAGATCACCGACCCGGACATCCTGACCGATGGCGATAGTATCACGATCGGGTTTACCAGCGGCTTGACGCCCTTGGTTTTTGAGTTCGATAGCGACGGCAGCGCCATAGGGATCGCTGTCCCCTTTACAGCCGGGCAAACAGCCAGCCAGGTTGCCACCTCCTTGCACCAGGCGATCGTTACCAACGGCGTCCCGCTGACGTCCAAGTTGGATGATGATACCAGCATCGTATCGATCAACGGCCAACGGCTGGATCTCACCCAGTTCGTGATCACCACGCTCAACCCCGGCGCCGTGCAGCAGCGCACCATCACTCGCTTGATCCAGGTCGAAGAGACGGATGACGAACTGGTTATCGGTCCAGCAGTCGCCGCTGCAGTGGACGCAGCCAACATCGGGGTCGATAGCAGTGCCGTATTCTCTCGACTGAGCTTCCTTGGTGCCGACATTGGATTCTTCAAGGGTGTCGGAGCACCGACCTGGATTGATCGCGGCGATGTCGGTGGCGCGGGTGATGTCAATAACATCCCCATCGGCCTGCTTGCCGAGGATCTCGACAACGATGTAGCCCTCAAGGTGGCCCAGGCGATCAATGACGCTTTTGCCGGTGCCGTCAGCGCCACAGCCTCGGGTAGCACAATTGACATTCTCGATGCGACACCGGTCACTGATGTCAATTCGCCCTTCACGGCCCAGGGTGCTGGCCCGGGTGGCGATGTGACCGGCATCACGACCCTGCCAGGCGGGCGGCTGTTTGCGGTCAGCGATCGTGGTGGTCTGTACGAGTTGACGGTGGACCTGTCGGCTCCTACGTTCAGCGTCATCACTCAGTTTGTGCCCGAGTCCAATGCCGATCTGAAGGGCATCGCCTTCGAGGGCCTGACGAATGGCCCGGCGAATATCGAGCAAGGACGCTATGCGAACGTGTTGTTCGGCATTGACGAGGGAGGTCGGATTTACGCCTTCAATGACGAGGGTGTGCTGCAGCCGATCTTGCTGGATGGTGCCAGCAGCGTTGAGACCGGAATCACTTCGCCTACGGGAGCCGACATTCGCGGTCTGGAGTTCGCCCCGCTGGACGACAACCTCTGGCATGCCACGAGGCTAAACCACCAGGAAACCGCCGATCCGCGTGATGAGTTGTACGGCCTTCCCAACTGTATCACCGTCGGACCGAGAGCTGGCCTGCCGACATTTGCTGGCGAACCGATCTGCGTACAGGAACGCTGGGGTGACGCGGACCACGGCAATATTGGAGTCTTTCAGGAAGGAGTCTTTCAGGAACGGCCGACCAGTTATCACTTTGGTGAGGGGCGGATTGTATCGGCAGTCGACGGCACGAATATCCTGCCGCGGACCTATGACTATGCCGGCGGCGCCCACGGAACGATCGTCAGCGAGGAGTTCAGCTTGCGCGGCTATTCCGCCGCTGACGCCCCAATCCTCTACTTCACCTACTTCCTGGATCCGGGAGCCAACGATACTGCCCGCGTGTTCATTTCCGATAACGATGGCAGCTGGCAACTGCTGCAAACACTGGACGAAACCGACGGCGTTTGGCAACAGGCGAGGCTAGGCCTGGAAGGATTTGCCGGAGTTGAACACCTGCGATTGCGGTATGACTTCTCCACCGCTGGCGGTATGAACCTGGGAGATACTTTCAGCACCGGATCTGAAATGCGTGCTGTCGAAGGCCGCTTCCTCCGCGATGGAGAGACAGTCGAGCTGGATCGGGGTGGTATTGCCATCCAGTTGCCGGTGGGCGGTGGGTTAGCAATTACCGGTAACGAGCAGTTCGTCTTTAACGATCTGACAGCCCCGAATCCGCGGACCTTCACGCTGACGTTGACCAAGGTCGGCGCTGGTGGTGGAACAGTTGTCAGCGTTTCCGACAGCGACAGTGCCGGGGACGTGGCCGGCAAGATTGTCAATGCGATTAATGATGCAACCCAACAGTCCGCCCGTGTGCTGGGATTGAAGGCCTACCGAACTGGTTCCGGCGGCGTCCAGGTGATGGCGACCGACAACACAACGCTGACAATCAATGGCACCGATCCGGCTGATCCGATCTTCGAAGCAGACGACAACCACATCTTCGAATTTGAATCGGGCTTTACCTTCGTGGTACCGTCGGCAGCCGCCATTCCGGCAGATCCAGCTCTCAGCCAGTTCACAATCGAAGATGGTGACGGCACGATCGCGACCTTTGAATTCACTCGCAGCGGTGTTGCCACGGGTGGAAACGTTGCCATCACGATCACCGACTTTGATAGCCCGGCGACGGTAGCCAACAACATGGCGACGGCGATCGAGGCCAATCTGAATATCACCACACACCAGCAGGGAGAGCGGCTCAACCTGGAGATCACTTTCGACGGTGCCGGTGCCGTTGATCTGGCCCACACTCTGCCGCTGCCGCAATTCGACACTTTCATTGACGGTCGAGTCGGTACGAACTTTGATGAGGCACTCGACCTGGATCCGCTGACCGAGCCGAATATCGAGGACATCACGCTCGTCTATACCCACGAGGATATGACTCGTGATGACGTCGCCGATGAGATTAACCGGCTGTTGGAGCCGCACTACTATAGTCCCACGATCATTGCCGTGGCAGGGACTGAACTGGATGACGGGCAGACTTTTGCACTCAGCGACGGCACGCTGGTGACCGACCCGTTGACCGGCCTGCCGGTTCTGAACACGGTCACGTTTGAATTCGATACCGGCTTCATCATCAATGTTCCCACAAATGGTGAAGCGGACATCACCGATGGTGAGACTCTCACCTTCGAGGGCCCCGGAGTGGACGGCGATATCACCACGACTGCGGATAACAACGAGTTTGTGCTCGAATTCGACCCACTTGACGATGGCGTCAACGGAACCAACACGGCGATCGTGCTGGCCCCGGGCGATCCGCAACTGACCGTTGCCAATGCCCTGATCAATGAGATCAATAGCAGCACCGATCCCAACAAGGTCGCGATCGATCTGCAGGCGCTGCTGCTGAGTGGTGGCCGAGTCCAGGTCTATGCGGTCAATAACTCGACCCTGGCCATTTCGACAGGCAG
>CAUZOB010000125.1:0-14655 GCA_963581185.1 Planctomycetota bacterium
CCGGCATATGCTGCCGGGGTAAGAAGTGGCCTGGTTGAACTTGGCCCGCACCTGATCGGTCAAGATCCTACTCGCCTGGGACCGCTGAATGACCTGATGGACAAGGCCCTGCAGGGTCATCCCTATGTCAAGTCACCCATCGACATGGCCTGCTGGGACATTCTGGGCAAGCAGGCGGGAATGCCGGTGTGTGAGTTACTGGGTGGCCGTTACGGTGACGACTTTGTTCTTTACCGGGCAATATCCCAGCAGCCGGCCGAACAGATGGCCGCCAGCGTGCAGGAGTATCGTCAGCAAGGCTATCGGCGATTCCAGCTGAAGGTGGGCGGCAATCCGGACGAGGATATCGAGCGGATCCGTGCAGTCCGAGCGATCCTCGAACCAACCGACAAGCTGATCGCCGACGCCAACACCGGTTGGTCGATTCATGAGGCAGCCCGTGTTGTTCGTGCAGTGCGGGATCTGGATGTCTATATCGAACAACCCTGTCGAACTTACGAGGAGTGCCTGGCGATCCGCCGCCGGACCGACCATCCCTTCGTGCTCGACGAGGTGATCGATGGCATCGATATGCTGGTCCGCGGCAGTGCGGACCTGGCAATGGATGTCGTCAATATCAAGATCAGCAAGTTTGGCGGGCTGACACGTGCCGCACTGGCTCGCGACTTGTGCAGCCGACTCGGCATTGCCATGACCATCGAAGACAGCTGGGGTGGCGATATCGTCACCGCAGCGATTGCCCACCTGGCGCACAGTACATCCCCCGAGCTGTTATTCACGTCGACCGACTTTAACAGTTACGTCACGGTCAGCATTGCGGAAGGTGCTCCGGCGCGGGAGCAGGGGCGACTGTCGGCCAGCAGTTCGCCGGGGCTGGGCATTGAACCTCGCCTGGATGTACTCGGTGAAGCCGTACTACGGATAGAATAAACAGGACCCTCTGGTAAGCAATAAAGGAGCCCGACTCATGCAGGTTGACTGGCACGGTGTTTATCCCGCCTCGACAACTCAATTCAACGACGACCAGTCGCTGAATCTGGAAGCAACGGCGGACCATCTGGATCGGATGATTGATTCCGGCATTCATGGTGTGATCATGCTTGGTACGGTCGGCGAAAACTGTTCACTCGAGTACGAAGAAAAACTCCAGGTCCTGCGCAGCGCGGTGGAGCGAGTGGCGGGGCGGATTCCGGTGCTGACCGGTGTGGCGGAGTGTACGACCGAGCTGGCCTGTCGGTTTGCCAGCGATGCCCAGGCGGCGGGCGTGGATGGCTTGATGCTGCTGCCTGCCATGGTCTACAAGTCTGATCCGCGAGAGACGATTTATCATTTTCGTTCCGTGGCCCGCAGGACCGATCTGCCGATCATGTGTTACAACAACCCGGTCGCCTATGGCGTCGATATCACGCCGCAGATGTTTGCCGAGCTGGCTGACGAGCCCACTCTGGTGGCGATCAAGGAGTCCTCTGAGAACGTCCGCCGCATCACCGACCTCTACAACACGGTCGCTGAACGCTACATCATCTTTGGCGGCGTGGACGACCTGGCCTATGAGAGCATGGTGCTGGGAGCCCAGGGCTGGGTTTCCGGGTTGGTCAACGCATTTCCCCGCGAGAACTGGCTGCTCTGGGAACTGGCTACCAACGGACGCCATCAGGAGGCCCTCGAGGTCTACCGCTGGTACACACCGCTGCTGCACCTGGATGTGGACATCAAGCTGGTGCAGTTCATCAAGCTGGCTCAGGCCGAATGTGGGATGGGGTCCGAGTTGACACGGGCACCCCGCCTGCCTCTCGAAGGCCAGCAGCGGGAAGAAATCCTGGCGATCATTCGCGAGGGAATCTCCAACCGGCCTGACCTGTCTCGTTATGGTTTCGAGTCGGTTACGACAGCGGCCTCCTGACAGCCCCTCGGTGGTAAGAAGTAGAGCATGGGACGTGCCCCAGTACAGGTCGTTGATTCGCATACCGGCGGTGAGCCAACCCGTATCGTGATCGACGGAGGACCGCAACTGGGTGTCGGAACGATGGCAGAATTGCGAGAGCGATTCGCCCGGGATCATGACAGTTTCCGCTCGGCCGTCGTGAACGAGCCGCGCGGCAGCGAGGTCTGGATTGGCGGCCTGTTATGCCAGCCGGTCAATCCCCAGGCCTGTGCCGGTGTTGTCTTCTTCAACAACGTCGGCGTGCTCAACATGTGTGGCCATGGCACGATCGGGCTGGCGGTCACACTGGCTCATCTGGGACGAATCCAGCCGGGTGAGCACATCCTGGAGACTCCGGTTGGGGACGTACGGATTCGGCTTCATGATGCGAATCGAGTCACGGTTATCAATGTCCCCAGCTATCGCTACCGGGCAGCTGTGCCGGTCGATGTTCCCGGCTATGGCCAGTTCGTCGGCGACATTGCCTGGGGTGGCAACTGGTTCTACCTCGTTGAGGATCATGATGAGCAGCTCGAACTGGCCAACAGTGAACGACTGACCGAGGTCAGCTGGGCCATCCGGATGGCACTTGAGGAGCAGGGGATTACGGGAGCCGACGATGGCTTGATCGACCATATCGAACTTTTCGCAGCGGCCCAGGGTACTGCCGACAGTCGTAACTTTGTGCTCTGTCCCGGCAAGGCATTTGATCGTTCACCCTGTGGTACCGGGACCAGCGCCAAGCTGGCCTGCCTGCTGGCCGAGGGGACGCTTGCCGCCGGCCAGGTCTGGCGGCAGGAGAGTATTGTGGGAAGTGTCTTTGAGGGAGTTGCGATGATGGAGGAGGGGCAGCTGGTGCCGCACGTCACCGGGACAGCTTACGTGAATGCCGAAGCGACCTTGATGTTTCACGATGACGATCCTTTCGCGATGGGGATTCGCCCGTGACTGGTTCATCCCGGCGGATCCTGGTGGTCGGTGGCGGAGTGATTGGCGCCGCCTGCAGTCACCAGCTGGTCAGCCGCGGTTACCAGGTCACGGTCATTGAAAAGGATCGCTGGGGAAGTGCCTGTTCGCATGGGAACTGCGGCTTGGTCTGCCCCAGCCATGTGCTTCCGCTGACTGAGCCGGGGACAGTGCGAAAAACAATCGCCTCGCTGCTGAAGGGAAACTCTCCCTTCTCGATTCGTCCCCGTTTCGACCCGCGACTCTGGAAATGGCTCTGGCGATTTGCCCGCCGCTGCCGGCATGACCTGATGCTCGAGGCAGCCAGAGCACGTTTGCCGCTGCTGGTCCAGTCCCAGCAGGCCTACCGGCAGATGGTTGAGGAAGGGATCCTGGATTGCGAGTGGGAGGAACGTGGCAGCTTGCACATTTACCAGGATGAGAAGCCGTTCGAAAAGTTTGCCGCGACGGCGCAGCTGCTGGATCAGGAATTCGGGCTGCCTCCGGAGCGACTGGATGGCGACCAGTTGCAGGCCATGGAGCCGACGCTCAACGCCGGCCTGGCAGGTGCCTGGTACTTCCCTGACGACGTGCATGTCCGCCCGGATCGGCTGCTGGCGTCCTGGCGCAGGCAGCTGGAGCAGCAGGGTGTGGAGATTCACGAGGAGTGCGAGCTTAAGCGACTGGTCTGCGAGCAGGGCCGCGTGGTGGCGGCGGTGACAGAGGACGCTGAGTTCGACGTGGATGGAGTCGTCGTTGCCACCGGTGCACTGACACCGCTGCTGGCTCGACAGCTTGGCTGCCGCTTACCGATCCAGCCTGGTAAGGGTTATTCCATTACCATGCCACGTCCAGAACCGTGCCCTTCGATCCCGCTGCTGTTTGTACAGCACAAGGTGGCGGCGACGCCGATGATGACTGGCTACCGACTCGGATCGATGATGGAATTCAACGGTTATGACACACGGATCAAGCCGCGGCGTCTACGGCTCTTGCGGCGCGCGGCGGAGCAGTACCTGGCTGCGCCCTACTGTGATCCAGTGGAGGAAGAGTGGTACGGCTGGCGGCCGATGACCAGTGACGGCGTGCCATTTATCGATCTTCTGCCGGGACTGGAGAATGCCTGGGTCGCGGCTGGACACAACATGCTGGGATTGTCGATGGCGCCGGCCACGGGCCAGCTGATAGCGGAGCTGATCGATGGCGGTCCGACCTCGATCGACCCTGCTCCCTATCGGATTGCACGAGGCTAGAGTGCGCTGTCGGCGAGTCTGTGGTTAGCCTCTGGCTGCTAACCTGTAACCTGTCACCTCTAGGCCAGGATCTCTTTCACGATCCTTGGCTCAAAAGTATCGGTCAGCCGTTCCTTCAGACCGTTCCGTTCGAAGAACAGGTCATGATGATAGAGTCCCAGCTGGTGCAGGACGGTGGCGTGCCAGTCCGCGATACTGACTGGATTCTCCTCGGCCGCAAAACCAATGTCGTCGGTACCACCGTAAGTAATGCCCGGCTTGATACCGCCACCCGCCATCCAGATTGAGAAACCGCGAGGACCATGATCACGGCCTGCCGCGCTGGTGTTCTTCTTGTTAGTCAGCTGGGCAATCGGCAGCCGTCCGAACTCGCCGCCCCAGATCAATAATACATCTTCGAGCAGTCCCCGTTGCTTGAGGTCAGCCAGCAGGGCAGCCACCGGTTTATCTGTCCGGCCACAGGCTGTCTTGAGCGACGATTCGAGGTTGTTGTGGTTGTCCCAGATCTGTCCATTGATATAGAGCTGCACATAACGCACGCCTCGTTCCACCAATCGCCGGGCCATCAGGCAGCGGCGGGCATAGGAGTCGGTCGGCTTGACGCCCACGCCATAGGCATCCAGCGTCTGCTGGGATTCCTGGTTGATATCAAGTGCATCACTGGCCTCCAGTTGCATTCGTGCTGCCAGCTCATAGCTGTTAATGCGAGCATCCAGCTGCATCGCATTGGGGCGTCGCTGGCGATGGATCCGATCGATGCGACTGAGCAAATCCCGCTGCAGCTTGACCACCTGCGGTGGATCGGCAGTCTCGGCGTGCAGGTTGAGAATCGGCGACCCGGTGCTGCGAATGCGCGTCCCCTGGTAAAGCGGGGGCAGGAAACCACTCTGCCAGTTCTGCACGGTGTTGACAGGCAGACCGAGTGGATCGTCCAGCACGATATAGGCCGGCAGGTTCTGGTTTTCGCTGCCCAGTCCGTAGACAACCCAGGATCCGATGGCAGGCCGGCCTGGCAACAGTCGGCCTGAATGGATCTTGAAGAGCGCGGGCTCGTGGTTCGGATGCGAGTTATACATCGAGCGAATGACGGCGATATCGTCGACATGCTTCGATAACTCTGGCAGCGCATTGGAAACGACCGTGCCGCTCTCGCCATGTTGCTTGAACTTGAAGGGGCTGCGTAGTAAACCACCGGCCGCTTGCGGCGAGGAGACATCCTGGGCAATCTTGTCGAAATAGGGCTCGCCGTGATGCTTGTCCAGCTTCTCCTTGGGATCAAACAGGTCGACCTGGCTCGGTCCGCCATTCATGAACAGCTGGATCACCGCCTTGGCCTTGGCCGGGTGGTGTGTTTGTCGCGGTTGCGTATCGTACAACTGCCGGCGTCCGGCCGTGGCCGCTGACAGTTCGTCATCTGCCGCCAGGGTATCCCGCCCGGTCAGCTCACTGGTGGCCAGGTAAGCCAGGGCAGCGCCCTGCAGTCCGTCGGATGCGCGTTGAAAGAACCCGCGGCGGCTGACGCCTGGTTGCGATTGTTGACTGTTGGGCATCTTCAAAGTCCCTCTCGGCTGGTGGGGTTTCATCTCTCCACTAGTCAATGTAGAGAAAGCCTGCAGTATTAAGGATCGTGTGACAGTAAGTTGCCAGGGCTTTCTGGGTCGCACCACTGGCTGATTCGCCTGCGGCGACAAGGTGATCGGACCAGGCCTTTTCCAATTCGGTCAGGTTGGCCCGGCCCTCGGTAACTTCTTCCGGACTCGCTGGCCTTCCCAGCGCGGACAGGAAGACGGTCTGAATCTGCTGTTCCGGATTGGAACTGGCCTCGGCAACCTGCTTGGCAAAACCATCAGCCAGCGAGCGGACCATGGTGTTGTTCATCAGGTAAAGTGCCTGCTGGGCAACATTCGAGTTGGCTCGTAGCTGGCAGCCGGGGTTCATCTGTGGCAGGTCGAAGGTCTCCAGGAAGGTCGGCATTTCCTTGCGACGTTGTCGCAGGTAAACGCTGCGGCGGTAGCTGCCATTTGGGCTGAGTGCAGTTACCAGGCCATCCTTGCGGACGTCCACCTGGTCGGGTGGGCCAAACGGTTCTTCACGCAGCACACCGGCCACGGCGATCAGTGAATCGCGAACTTCCTCGGCGTCCATCCGCCGCAATGGCATCCGGCTGATCAGCAGGTTGTCCGGATCCTTGGCGATGTGCTGGTCGCTGACCAGCGACTGCTGGCGATAAGCACGCGAGGTCATCATCAGGCGGTGCATCTGTTTCATGCTCCAGCCCGACTCGATGAACCGCAGTGCCAGCCAGTCGAGCAATTCGGGATGCGTAGGGAGCGTGCCCAGTTTGCCGAAGTTATCCAGTGTGCGGACGATGCCGTTGCCAAAATGGTGTTTCCAGATGCGATTGACCATCACTCGTGATGTGAGCGGATGGTCAGGCTGAATCAGCCACTCGGCGAGCGCCCGGCGGCGGCCTGTACCGCTGGTAGCTGTCTCGGCAGATATGAACGGTGTCTGGCCATCGGTCAGGACGCTGGGAAGTCCGGGGCCGACCAGCCGACCGGGCTGGCGATAATCACCACGGCGGAACACATAGGTGGGTGATGGCTGTCCACGGTCCCAGAGGGCGCGGATGCCCGGCAGCTGCTTGCGCTGTGACTCCCAGCCGTCGACGACAGGCTTGATTGTGGCTGCCAGCTGTTTGTATTCCTTGTCTGCTGCCAGCTGTTTTTCCGTCAGTTTCAGCTGGGCTTCAAACTTCTCAGCCAGGTACTTCTGGACCTCGTTGCGTTGGTCGGCCGGCGTGGCCAGCATGCTGGCGACGTCTGCACGGATTGCCTCCGGAAGCATTGCCAGTTGTTGCTGGGTATGCTGCTGACGAACTTTCGCGGCCAGCTCGGTGAGTGGTTTGCCAGCGCTGGCAATCTCCTCATCGACCTGCCGGTTGTGCTGCTCAATCTTCTCGCGATCAGCAGGCGTAGCAACATCGAGAATGCGAGAGGGAACATCCGAGTCGGTTTGGCCCGTCACGCTGATCGGTTTGAGCCAGTCATGAACGTCCATCGCTCCCTTGAAGATGTCGACCAGCCGATAGTAATCACGCTGTGGTATCGGATCGTACTTGTGGCTGTGGCAGCGAGCGCACTTGAATGTCAGCGCCATCACCGTCGACCCGAAAATATCGATTTCATCTGCGACCACTTCCATCCGTTCTGGAACGCGGTTGACGACATCGCTGCCGGTCCCATCGGGCGCCATCCTGAGGAAACCGGTGGCCACCAGGTTGTCGACAATTTGTGGCGTCACCTTGTCGGGATCGGAATAGTCAGCCAGCTCGTCGCCAGCCAATTGCTCAAGCAGAAAGCGGGAGTATGGTTTGTCGGCATTCAGCGAGCGGATCACATAATCACGATAGCGGTAGGCATAAAGCCGCAGCGGGTCGGCACTTCGCTTGCCTTCCGAATCGGCATAGCCGGCGGCATCTAGCCAGAAGCGGCCCCAGCGTTCGCCGTAGCGGGGCGAGGCGAGCAGCTGGTCGAGCACCCGTTCGTAAGCCAGCGGATGGTCGTCCGCGAGGAAAGAAGCAACGAGTTGCTCGCTGGGTGGCAGGCCGGTCAGGTCAAACACCGCTCGCCGCAGCAGCGATGCCCGCTCAGCCAGGGGAGAAAAAGAGAGCCCCTGGGACTGGAGTTTCTCCAGCAGGAACGCATCGATTGGATTGGCAGCCAGCTGCGATTGTCTGACGCTCGGTACGTTGGGTTCGGTTGCCGGCTGAAAGGACCAGTGCTGGCGATCGTCCTCGCTGACGAGGGGATCGGGATTGGAGGTGGGGATGTCCGGGTCGATCTGGACCGTGGGGGCATCCAGCTCAATCCAGCGGGCCAGCTTTTGAATCTCCGGCTCGCTGATCGGCTTGACGCCGGCCACGATCAGGAGCTCCTTGGGCGGCATTTCGCCGGCGTGAATACGTTTCAGCAGCAGGCTCTCAGCTGGTTTGCCAAGCACCATAGCCGGACCCGACTTGCCCCCCTTGAGCATGCTCTGGCGCGTTCTCAGATCGAGCCCACCTTCCTGCTTGCGAATGCCATGACAGGCGGTGCAGCGCAGCAACATGATCGGCTGAATGTCGTGCTGGTTGACTTCCGCGCCGGCCAGCAGCACGGCGGGGTCTGTCTTGTCAGCAAACGGTGTACCCGCTTCAATCCAAAGGCGGATCGTTTCAACCTGCTGCTTGCTGAGCGGTTCTTCGTCCTCGGGCGGCATGGCGCCGTCATGGACCATCTCCCAGAGCAGGCTCTCAGCCAGCTTTCCGGGTGTCAGCGAGGGACCCGATTCGCCGCCCTTGAAGAGTGCCTGTGGGCTAGTCAAATCCAACTCCGCCTTGCGTGCCTGGGGATTGTGACAGCCGGCACAATGTGCCTTCAGGATCGGGGCAATGTCCTTTTCAAAGGTCGGATCATCGGCCGCCGAAACGGACCCCAGCAGGCACAGGGAGATCAGACCGGCGAGGGCCATTCGTGCTGTCTGCTGAATAAAATGGGTCATGGTCAAGGCTCACTCGTTGAAGCGATATTCGCTGCCAATCAGGGAGGATGTTCGAGTGCAGGGGTGGGGAGCTACTACGAGTTTAGGGACAGAGAGCAGCCGCCGTCAACTTCTCTCTTATTTCCGGATGCGGCGGCCCAGGCTGGCTTATTTTGCAAGACACCAGAGGTGGCTGGTCGTGCGGATAAACAGCTGATTATTGCCGATGGCTGCTGACGAGTAGATTGGCTCAGCAAGGTCGTTTCGGCCGACCAGTTCAAAGGTCGGTTGATGCCCTCGAATCACGGTTGTCTCGCCCGCTTCGTTCATAAAATAGACGTGGTTGGCCGTTGCCACCGGTGAGGCGGTGAAGTTGCCGGGCAGTCGCTTCTGCCAGACTCTCGTGCCGTCCTTGATCGACAGGCAGGTGGTAATGCCCTGGTCGTCAACGAGGTAATAGTAATCTCCCAGCAGGATGGCACTGGGGACAAACGGTGCACCGCGCGAATTCTCCCAGACCACGTGGCTGTCGCTGACGTCCCCCCGTCCCCCCGGCCGAATGGCCAGCGAGGGGCCCTTGGGACCGCTGACTGCGTAGACAAGTCCTCCCACGGCGAGTGGAGTTGGAATACATTCCCGCCGCATGCCGCCCACGGTCCAGAGTCTCTTTCCACTGATCGGATTGAGGCCGTCGATCGAGAGGGAACCCGACAGGATCAGCTCGAATGGCGGCTCGCCCGCCAGGGCCCCAGGAACTGCGATCAGTTGTGGCGAGGACCAGCTGAGCCACTTGTCCGGCCGCTGCTGGCGCCAGCGCGTCTTGCCGCTGCTGAGGTCCACGGATATCGCGTAGGAGTCACCATAGTGATCACATTGCAGGATCAGTGTGTCTGCGTACAACAGGGGGGAACTGGTGGCCGAAAACCGGTTCTCGAACTTGCCGTACTCCTCTGCCAGTGAGCGGTGCCATTGCTGGTTGCCGTCCATGTCGACAGAGAACAGGTCGCCGGTGCCGAAGAAGGCATAAACCGAGCTGCCGTCGGTGACCGGCGTGGGGCTCGCCATGCTGCTCTTGTTGGAATGAAATCGGGTTGGCGCGGAACCCCACCAGCGGATGTGCCAGAGAATCGACCCGTCATTGCGAGAGATACAGAGCAGGTGAAGCTGGTCGGGTCGTTGTCTTTCCGCGGCCGCCAGGAAGATCTTGTCCTTCCAGATGATCGGGCTGGAGATACCCATGCCGGGCAGCGCCGTTTTCCACTGGACATTTTTTTCCGTGGACCACTCGAGCGGTATTCTGGCTGTCGGGTGAACGCCGTTGCGATCGATACCACGCCATTGAGACCATTCTTGCCCGTCCCCCTGTGGTAGATCGAGGATGCTGCCCAGCAGCAGTGCCAGGCACCAGGTTGCCTGCTTTGACCAGCGGTGTCGCATGGAATTATTCCTTCTCATCCTTGTCAGCCGCCGCCAGGTCTTCTGCGCTCGGCAATAATGTTTTGACTCCGATTGAGCCGCCGCTGGCGTTGCAGAACCGCAGCTGCATCGACCAGTTGTTGGGAACGGCAGGATTCTTGTGCTGCGGTCCCTGGCAGATCTTGATAAGGATCTTGTTGGTCCCCTTGCGCAGTTGGATGGGACTGCTGAAGCGGTCCAGTCGAGTTCCGTTGAGCCACTGTCCGCGCGAGAACGCCAGCGTGCCATTGATCCAGACGGTCATGTTGTCGTCAGCACCGCAGCGCAGCTCGGCAGCCTGCGTGCGCGGTGAATGCACTTCGGCGTAGGCATACCCGACAGCTTCCTTGACCGCGGCTATTTCCTGGATCAGGTTCAGCTGGCCCAGGCGGTCGCTGGTTTGCACCGGTCGCCAGCGAATCTGTTGGCCATCCTTGCCATCGTATTGTGCGGCCAGGTCGACTTTCTTCTGGGGTGGAAAGGAGGTCTTGAATCCGCTGAAACCGGGCGCGTCGAAGGGACCGAGCAGGTACCAGCGATTCAAGAGCCCCATGTGCTGGATGATGTCGACCGGGTGCTCAAGGCGTGCCAGTTGATCCGCGGCAGCAATAATCTGGCCGCTCTGGCGACTGGCCTCAAAGGCCTGCCGGTATTTCTCGACCGCCAGCAGCTGCTTGTCGTCGGCCAGCAAGCGAGCGGCAGCTTGCATGGTAAGGGCCACAGCGTCACTGCTGAATTCAGGGTCAGCCAGCAGGCTTTTAAGGTGAGTTTGCCGGAAATCCGGATCCACGCTGTCGAGCAAGTCCCAGGCCAGTCGCCGCAGGCGGCCCTGGCGCTGTTGATCCAGCACCAGCGTGCGCAAGAAGTCGGTTGGTAGCTGTGGATCGTCGCCAGCCAGCTCTCGAGCCACGATTGTCTCGTAGGCTTGCCGGTACCAGTTGGCTGCCACGATGTTGTCCGTGTCCATGGCCTCCATCAGCCGTGGCAGGAAGTCGACCTGCTGTTGCTTGAGAAGCTGCACGGCGCGAGCCGCTGCGGCAGATCCATCCGCATTCTCACTCACCTGGGAGACATCGCGGATTGCATCGTCGAGCTCATCGGCCGCCAGGCCAGGTCCCATCATCAGCAGGGCCACGAGGCCAGGGGCGACAACCGGAAACCGCATGGAAGTCTCCAGCGAGAGGTGGATAATTGACGAATGGAAGCAGACAGCAGGCTGTTCAGTATAGCGAGCAGGGATGCTCGCGGATATTCTTCATGAAATACATCGGCTGAGGGGACGGCTCTGCTGTAATAGCTGTCCACCACTCAACCCTGCTGCGCTCTCCTCCGTCGAGCCAGACAGGGATTGAGCGAGGTTGTACTTGGCCCCTAACCCGTAACTCTTAGCTCGTCCTCATGTTGTCCACAACGGATACCGCCCGCCGCAGCTGGATCAGTCCCTTCCGGATCGATCCACGCAGCCTGGCTGCATTCCGGATTGCCATCGCCCTGGTGTTGCTCTGGGATGTGATTGTCCGGCTTTGGGACCTGACGGCGTTCTACTTGCCGGGCGGCGCTGTGCTGGCCGACGTGGTACGGCAGAGCCACCAGGGTAATTGGAGCTGGTCGTTGAACCTGTGGTTTGACAGTACAGGCTGGCAGCTGTTGCTCTGGGGTATCCGGTTGGTTGCCGCGCTGGCCCTGCTGGTCGGTTATCGCAGCCGCTGGTCTGCTGCGATTGCCTGGCTGCTGACTGTCTCACTGCACACGGCAACTCCGATGATGGTCACCGGCGGTGACGTGCTGCTGGCGATGCTGCTGTTCTGGAGCATTCTGTTGCCGATCGGCGGGAATCTGTCACTGGACATCCGCCGGGGAACAGGGAGGCCGACGGCAGGCTGGGTCTGTTCGTGGGCCACTGTGGGTGTAATTCTGCAGCTGGTGATCATGTACTGGTTCACGGCGATCGCGAAATGTAATGCGACCTGGTTTAGCGGAGATGCGCTTGAAGTGGCTCTTGCCGACGGTGCTTTGACTCGCCCGGTTGGCCAGTTGATGCTGCTGGCCCCGGGGCTGCTCAGGTTACTTAGCTGGTTCACGCTTGTGGTTGAGTTTGGCTGTCCACTGTTGGTCCTCTGGCCGGGTCAATCTCGCTGGCCTCGTGTGGTCGGCCTGCTCGGCCTGGTCGGCCTGCATGTCGGCATCGAGTTGTCGATGAACGTTCTGATCTTCTCCTACTCCGCCCTGGCCGCACTGATTCTTCTTTCGCCGGGTGAGTGGTGGAAGTGGCTGCCGGAGATAGCTCCCAAAGAAGCCGCGCCGCTGCAAGCCGAACGGGCACCACTTTGGGAATCGAGTCTGGCGATCGTCTGTCTTTCCCTGGTACTGGTCTACAACCTGCTGACGCTGCCCGTTTTACAGCCGCTGCCAGATTGGGCCCGGCTGGTTATACGGACAGTCAACGCAACTCACTGGAACCAGCGCTGGACCATGTTTGAAGATCCGCAGCAGCTGAACTATCGTTTTGTCCTGCGCGGACGGCTGGCCGATGGCCAGACGATTGACCTGGCGCGGGGCAGTCCACTGGACGCAGCTGGCGATCCGCCGCGGCCAGAGCAACCGATGCGGTTCGCCACATCACGGCGGATTCTCTTGTTCCGGGAACTTTCCCGACCCGGCTACATCATCTATCGCCCACAGCTGGGACACTGGCTGGCCGACCGCTGGAACGCGGAGCATGCAGAGAGCCAGCGGCTGTTGGAACTGGAGTGGTTCTACTTTGTCGGACCGCACCAGGAGGGCCAAACGCAAGCCCACCTGCTGGCATTTGTTGACACCTGTGCACAGGGCAGTTACCGCTTGGGCGTGCGCGATGGACCATGGGTGTTGCGGGACGAACACGGGGGCAAGACGGCCCAGGGCCGCTACCGGTTAGGGCATGTGGAAGGACTCTGGGTCTACTGGGATGGCAAGGGGAACAGGACCGCCGCCGGTGAGTTCCGTAACGGGTTGCGACAGGGCCCCTGGACCTATTACTTTGATAACGGTGGCCAGACAATTGTGCACTACAAGGACGATCAGGAGCTGGCCCCCGAGGGAAATCCGGGGCAGGACGAATAAACAAAGGAGCACGAGGACATGAATGCCCGGTTTTGGTTTACCTGGATACTACGAGTTTTCGCGGGCTTTATGATGCTGGCATTGCCGTCTGTCTTTATGCCGATCTCCTGGATGGATGCGATCTGTGAGCGGTCCGGCCTGGGGTCGATGCCGACCGAGCCGGTGGCGATCTACATGGCCCGTCACCTTTCGCTGATGTACGCGTTGACCGGAGTATTGTTGATGTACATGTCACTGGATGTGGACCGCCATTTTCCGTTGCTCAAGGTATTTGGCTGGGGACTCCTGGCGTTCGGCGCCATCCTGTTATGGATTGATGTTTCCTCTGGGATGCCGACGTCATGGACGGTGATGGAAGCGGGGCCAATCGTCCCAGTTGCTGTGCTCTTTGTCTGGCTGCTGGGCCAGCTGGCACCAGCACCTTCAACCGCCACGATAGAGAGTGATTCGGCCAGTGAGTCCGGCTGATTTGTCGGCTCAATCCATCGGCTGCGGCTCGGAATACAGCCCCGAATCAACGAATCAGCTTGCACCATACGTGCCACCGATAGAAAATCAGTGTTTGGGGAAATTTCTTGCACCTTGGAGCTGCCATGGACCTTGGCCAACCCGGCGCGATCCTGCTGATTTCCTGTTACGAGCTGGGCCACCAGCCGATTGGGATCGCTCTGCCCGCCGGCTTTCTCCAGCAGGCGGGTTTTTCCCCCCTGGCGATGGACGTCGCCGTTGAACCACTGGATGAAGACAAAGCCACCCAGGCCAGCTTCGTGGGAATTTGTGTTCCCATGCACATGGCCCTGCGGATGGGCGTCCAGGTCATCAATCGCATCCGTGAATTGAATCCCGACTGTCACATCTGCTGCTACGGCCTCTACGCGTCCCTGAATTCTGACTACTTGCTGCAAAACGGTGTCGACTCCTGTATCGGTGGCGAATATGAAACGCCGCTGGTCGCCCTGGTCGAGTCGCTGGCGGACGGATCCGACGCCCCTGTAGATGGCGTGATCTATGCCGACAGGGCGGCCTCGCCCTACCTCGAGCGACTTTCCTTTGCGGTTCCTGTCCGCGACAAGCTGCCGACGCTGGATCAATACGCCCAGCTGGTCGAGAACGACGACCTGCGTACCGCCGGTTACGTGGAAGCCAGTCGTGGTTGCCGTCATCTCTGCACACATTGCCCGATTCCACCGGTCTACGAGGGCCGTTTTTTCGTTGTGCCGCAGGATATCGTGCTGGCCGACATTCGTCAGCAGGTCGCTGCCGGTGCAACTCACATCACCTTTGGCGATCCCGACTTCCTCAACGGGCCGGGACATTCCCTCAGTGTTGTCGAGGCGATGCACGAGGAATTTCCCTCGCTCACCTTTGACTTCACTGCCAAGGTGCAGCACCTTGTCCAGCGTGGAGACAACTTGCCCGCTTTTGCCGAGGCAGGTTGCCTGTTCATCATTTCCG
>CAUZOB010000126.1:0-14610 GCA_963581185.1 Planctomycetota bacterium
CCATAACGAGGATCGTCGAGCAGTCGGTCAATCAGCTCCTGGTAGGCCGCCGCGTCATCGTTCTCAACGAATTGCTGTACTTCAGCCGGCGTCGGCGGCAGGCCAATCAAGTCAAAGTACAGGCGGCGAATCAAGGTCTGGCGACTGGCCAACGCGGCCGGCTCGATGCCCTCTTTTTCCAGTCGCTGGAGAATAAAAGCATCGATCGGATTGATCACCCGATCGGACTGTTTCACCTCGGGCACGTCCGCCGCCTGCGGCAGCCGATATGCCCAGGGCTTTTCTTCATCCTGCTGGGCGGCCACTGTTGCCGGTTGAATCACGGCTGACAGCAGGATGGCTATCGCAATAACAGGCTGCCGTATCATGGTGTTATCTAGAATCGGGGCCGTCGAAATCACGAGTCTGTCACACCTTCCATGATACCAGAATGACGGGCACCAGCCTGACTCTATCACTTCTCTGCAGGAGCACCTTAGGGCCGCGTTACCGGGCGATTATCATTCCGCTCGAAAAGTGATCGTACTACCGCGGCCGAGCGTTAATTGTTCCCCGTCAAAAGGAAACCTCGCATCCTGCGGAAATACCCTGTTGCCGAGGGTTGCCGTATCCATGGTATCCTCGTCACCCGCGTCGTCAACTTCGATCAATCGGATCAACAACGGGCAACCATAGGGCTTCCAGAAGACACGCTTCTTTTCCATTTTGATCGTCGCTATCCCGGTCTCACTGGAAAAAAAACCTTCCCATGATGCGCTCCAACCAAAATGGTGCTCGTCAAAGCCACCATAGACCCAGACCCTCACATAAGGGCTATCAAAGATACCACCCTTCCCCGCTTGCATTGCCTCCTTGCTCAGCCGAAGAGACTTAATCGAAACAAGGCGAAATTCCTTTGCGGGGGAGGCGCGAAATCGTCTGCGATGCTTTTCCAGAAACACGCGGATAATGTCTGATGAAATAGCTACTCCACCGGTCCGCCCGGATTTTGCTGGAAAACCGAGAGAGATTATGCCTATCAAGCCCGCTCCAGGATCATCGGCCAGGAACATGGGCGAACCGCTCCAGCTCGGCAGCACCGGACCATCACTTATCTGGAAGGTACCGGCATCAATCCTGTGGTGAAAGTTTGCCGTGGTATCCTCGTCGCCCGGATTATTTCTCGGCGAGGAATAAAACCTCACACCGGTATTCTCCTTTAACTTGAGTTCGGTTACAGCAAGCGTGAGGGGTGACTTCAATGCAGTCCGAGGCTTGAGCAGCACAAGGTCATATTCTTTATCGATGGCAATAATGTCCGCATCGACAAAGACCGGCAAATCGCTGTTGATCTTATGGCTAATACGCACGCGCCTCGCGATCGCCCTAGCATCAATCCGGTTCGTCCCACGTCGCATATTTTCCATGGCTGTAGGGTTGAGGGAACGGTCGACAACGTGCCGGTCGGTCAACACATACCCTCCGTTGAGAACAACACCTGTGCCGTTATCAGACTTTTTTTTCAGTCTTCCTTCGCCAGAATTTTCCCAGTCCACGTATTCGACAAGAATCCCTACCGTGTGGCGGCGCCAGTCATCCTCGGAGAGCCTATTCTGCGGTGCGGGATCTACCGGTTTGTCGATACCCTTCCGAGCTTCTTCCCCGCCACCGCATCCTCTCATCAAGAGAAAGCAGAAAAACAGCAGGCATAAACCAGCGACGATCACGACGGATCGTCGCACGGGATCCTTGAGATAAGTCCCAGCTGACTTAATCATGACTACCCCGCCAACGCGGCGATAACCTTGATAATGGCCGCAAAAATGACGGTTATTTTTCCTGCGTTTTCCTTCACGAAATCTGCGAAGGCCTGAAATTCACCGCTTACCGGAATACCGTCGTAGCGAGGATCGATACTGGTGACCATGCTGAAGTGTTGTTCAGCATCCAAGGCATCCCCCTGGAGCTGGTAAAGCGTTGCCAGGGCAAAATGCATGTGGATGTCGTCCCGGCTACCTGACAGGCGAGACTCGAGTAACTCAATGGCTTTCTTCGCTTCTCCGCCGGCCGCCAGAACCATCGCATGCGTCGTGACCACGCGCGACTCGTTGCCGTGCTCCTCAAGCAGGGCGGTTGTGACATTCTTGGCGCCGGTAAGATCTTCAAGTGCCAGCCTGCCGAGCGCAAGGATCAAGCGGCATTCCAGGTGCCCAGGCTCTTTTTGCAGCTTATTCTCGGCCCATTCAATTGCCGCCTGGTAATCATCCTTGGCAAATAACTCTCGCCCCTCCGCCACATCGATTCCAGAAGCCAAAGGTGTTTCAGGACCCACGGGTCCCGCCTCTTTATCTTCTTTGTTGCCACAACCACTCAGCGATTGCAGCAATAGCATCATGACCAGCACAGCAGAACAGCGTCGAAAACACATAACAGGCTCCTGTTCTGGAAATTCATGGCAGGTAAGGCACAAGGCGTGCCGTCATTTTAACACGTCAGTCGGTGCAGACGTTAACGATTCACTGGCATCGCCGCACCGGTGTTGTTCAGCCAACGCTCAAGCCGGCGGTTCAGAGATCTGGCCAGCGTCGGCATCTCTCCAGCCAGGTCAGTCTGCTCGGATAAATCCGTCGCCAGATTGTACAACTCAGTGCTGCCATCATCGAAGTTACGTATCAGCTTGTAGTCGCCGGACCTGACCGCTGCACCCAGGCGGTTGTCACCGTGCCAAGCGTAATTGGGATAGTGAAAGTAAATGGCATCTCGCCGCACGCTGTTCGCACCGTGAAAGAGGTTCACCAGGCTGGTGCCATCGGTTGGCATCGATCGCAGGCCAGCCACTTTCAGGAAGGTGGGAGCAAAGTCCATACTGATCACCGGCTGACTGCATTCACTACCGGCCTTCACAACACCTGGCCAGCGGACAATCATCGGCACGCGGATACCGCCTTCATAGAGATAACCCTTGCCGGCTCGTAACGGCCGGTTATCAGCCACGCCGCTGAATCCACCGTTGTCCGAGGTAAAGATCACCAGCGTGTTGTTCGACAGGTCCAGCTGGTCCAGCTTGTCGAGCAGGCGACCAAAGCCCAGGTCCATTGCTTCGATCATGGCTCCGTAACGCGTGTCATTCAGGCCCGACCCGGTACGCGTCTTGTATTTCTCCAGCAATGCCTGGGGAGCTTCCATCGGCCAGTGAACTGTGTAATTCCACAGCATCAACAGGAATGGCCCTTCCCGATTCTCTTCGAGGAATCGCATCGCTTCATCTGCCAGTCGATCTGGCAGGTATTCACCTGGCTTGCGGCTGGGCAGATTATGGATCCGGTAGGGATCAAAAAAGGTGGGCGGTCCGCCATAGGTGCAGCCACCCACGTTAACATCAAAGCCCTGGTTCTCGGGGTAATAGACCGGATCGCCCGCTCCCTCTTTCTGACTGCGGCCAGCCAGGTGCCACTTGCCAAAAAATCCAGTCGCGTAGCCAGCCGCCTTCAGTCGTTCAGCAATCGTGACGTGGTCGGGTGCCAGCCAGTTGAGCATTGGGGCGGGTTGCAGTGCCGCATCCTCGGGAGTGAACCGCGGCTGGTCTGGAATGTGATTGGTGATCTGCAGGCGTGCCGGAGCCAGCCCGGTTAGCACGGCCGCCCGTGTGGGTGAGCAGACCGGGGCTGCTGCGTACGCATCGGTGAATCGCATACCCTGGCGAGCAAACTGATCAATACGGGGCGTCTCTACCAGCTTGTTACCCTGACAGGCCAAGTCCATCCATCCCAAATCATCGATCATCACGAAGACGATATTCGGCGGTCGCTGCGGCTCAGCTGCTGACGCGCAGAGTGGCGCCAGGAGGAACAGCACGACGGTCAATCGCATCTTCTGGCCAGGCAAGAAATGCAGGTACCGGAAAAACAAGGGATTTCGCCCTCCGACAGAGTCAACAAGCCAGGCCAACCAGTCAGCGGCCGATGATGCTTACAGTAGCCCACGAATCGGGCTGGCGTGATAGACATGATGTGGACGATTCTCATCGTCAACCCAAGCCGCCGTCGAGGGAATTCCCAGACCGTGGTAGATCGTGGCTGCCATGTTGTCCGGCTTTTGTGGGTCCGACGCGGGATAGCCACCAAGCTTGTCAGACGAGCCGATCACGGTACCGCCCCGGATCCCTCCACCTGCCATGAAAACAGTCTGTACCGCCCCCCAGTGGTCACGGCCGGGTTCAGTGAAACTATCGGTCAACGTCGACAGCTTGGGAGTCCGTCCGAATTCTCCACCCATCACGATCATCGTGCTATCGAGTAGTCCGGTGGAATCAAGGTCATCCAACAGGGCACACAAAGCTCGGTCCGTGGGCGGGAACAACTTGTTCTTCAGGCGGTGGAAAGCGTTGCCGTGCGTGTCCCAGGTCTC
Source organism: Planctomycetota bacterium (assembly GCA_963581185.1). GTDB lineage: Bacteria > Planctomycetota > Planctomycetia > Pirellulales > Pirellulaceae > SAT2750. The sequence continues at coordinate 4,387 of CAUZOB010000126.1, forward strand.
ATTGTTACCCAGGTTAATCTGCACCAGGTTGACCCCTGCTTCCACCAGCCGATAGGCCATCAACAGCGACCAGCCGAAACTATTGGCGCCGTATCGTTCTTGTATTTTTGGACTGGCGTTGGTGACATCAAATGCCCGCCGCACCTTCGGATCGACCAGCATCGAAACCACTCGCTCTCGCTGGGCATCATAGCCCTGCACGTTAGCCGATCGTTCCAGGGCACGCCGTTGTTGGTCGATCGTCTCAAGCAGTCCCAGCCGACCATTCAGACGCCCGGTAGTAATACCATGCGGCAGCTTCAGGTTCGGTGCCTGGTAAGTCCTCGCATCGGCATCCTTGGGTGGCTTCTTGGCCTGGTTCGGGAATGTGTACTCAGGGTAGGCACCCCGCCACATCGGATCGCCGTAGGGGGACGCCTCAATGAAGAAGGGATCCCGATTTCGTCCCATCAGTCCGCCATAGGCACCGGGGATGACTCCGCCCGACCAGTGGACGAGTCGTTCCGGCAGCACAATCGCCGGGGGCAGATTATTGTTGCGAGACGGCACCTGGTCTCCCACGATCGAGGCGATCGAGGGCCAGTCGCTGGAACGCGCCACACGGTCGCCGCGAAAACCGGCTGGCGCCTCCGAGCGGCCGGTAAGCATGAAAAAATGTCCCAGCGTGTGTCCGTTAGTGGGATGTGTCAGGGATCGTACAATCGCCCACTTCTCACTGCGTTTGGCCAACTCAGGCAAATGTTCTGAGATCTGGATGCCAGGTGTAGCAGTCGGTGCTGGATTGAAGTCCCCACGGACCTCGGCAGGTGCGTCCGGTTTGAGGTCAAAACTCTCGTGCTGCGCCAGTCCGCCCGAGAGGAAAATATAGATGCAGGACTTGGCTTTTCCGCCCCCCGGGATAGCATTCGGGCTGGCCGCTGCCCGCAGCGAATCGAGGTGGTTCGTACCCATTCCCAGCATACCGATCGCGCCGGCCTGGATTGCCGTTCGCCGGGAAATCGACGGATGAAGCAGTTGTCGACGTGCCATTTGTGCGTCTCGCAGTGAGTCTCCCGCCATTGCCATTGAGCTATTGATTATATCGACCGGCCGATCGCGTACCAACAGATATGTCCCGCCGGGTGCCACAATACCGAAAAACCGGCCTATTATGGTCCAGCTGGCACGGCGGATTCAAAGCGAACCGGCACGCTGGTCAACGAGATCACAGGCCAGCGGTCATCTTGAAGAGCCCGCGCCCGTAATTGCAACTGCCAGTTACCGAGCAAGCGGGGATCGGCCTGGGTCGTGACCAGGATCTCCGCCTCGACCTGTTCCGCTGTCAACACAACTGGCTCAGCGGCCACCAGCCCCTGCAACTCAGCGGGGATATCCAGCGTGATCGTAGCCGCTACAGGCAGCTTCCTCGATCGAGCAACATTCACTGGAATACGAAACGAACTGCCCGGGTCGACTGTCAGTTCCTGCGCAGACTGACTTAACTTGAGCAATGCGCCCTCGAGGATCATCGTGACTCGCGCGTCGGCATTCTTGAACAGGAAGTGCACGTTGCCCGCCGCATCCTTAACCTGGCCAACGCCAACAACCACCATCCGCGTGGTGCGATCGGTCTCCAGCCATTCCGGCAGAAAAGTGGGATACAGTATTTCGCCGGCATCCGCAGGGACGGCAAGAATGGGCCCGTGTATCCCCTGTCGGCGACGGCCCTGAGTGGACGCCATCTGCAATTGGATCTGGCCATCAAAACCTTCGTCTCGCTTGATAATGAACGGCGCTGGATAGGTTGTTCCACGGTGCACCGCCCGCTGCCGATTCTTGTCCACCAACTCCACGCTAAACGGTGCGGTCATGGTTGGGACCAGGAGCATGTTCAAACCAAATTCGCGCGCCGGATCGTGCGCTGCCAGGTTGCCAGACCGCGGTACATAGACAGGCTGATTCAACTCGCCTTCACCGATCGTCGCCGTCGAGGACCATTGCAGCCACGACGGCGCAACCACAATCTCAGCGGTCGCTTCCAGCGAGACTTTGAGATCCACCTTGCCCTCAGCAAACGCCGTCACCTCGCCGAGTTTCACGCCCGCCGGCAGACCGGCCACGCTGACCGTCACCTCACCCTTGAAGTCGCCATAGCGAATCAATTTGAGCGGCACGTCAACTTTTCCAGCCACCGGCACCAGCACTGACTGGGGACCGGTGACGCGAAAACCGGCCATCCGCCTGGCCGCCGATAGCCTGTAGACCGATACCAGGTCGCGAGCCAGGCCGGAGACTTCTCGCACACAGAGCTGATAATCTCCGTCAGCTGGCACTGTGAACTCGAGCCCTGCATCCGTGGTGCCTGGCAAATCATCATTGTTGAGCAGATCCTTGCCCTCACTGTCGCGGACATAGATCGCCATATCGAGCGTGCCGGCAATCGCACGCGAGGACAGCTCCAGTCGCCAGCTCTCTCCCGCCTTGGCCGTCCAGCGATAACAGACTTCGTCGATGTCGGCCATCATCCTGCCAGTGATCGCGAATTCTCCCTCCAGTTGAGGCGGCGGGCCATCCAGGTGAACCTGTTCGATGACCTGCGACAGCGGAATCTCAATCGTCGGAGTTGTGCCAAACGGTGTCTCCAGCTGATATCGCAGCAGACCCCCGGGAGCATCCGCCGGTACCTCAATGGCCCGTACCACCGACTCCAGCTGCGGGGCGCCTGTTGCCACTCCGTAACCGAGCAATTGCACTTGTGTGGAAACGCCGGTCTGCAGCCTTGCTGGCAGTGATGTCACCACCTGCGGACCGGCCGTTATTACCAGCCGATAGACATAGGCTCGATTGCCACGAAAATCGACGTCGTGGAGGCTGATCGTATATTCTTCACCAGCGACTGCTGAAAATGTCACCGCCAGGTCGCGGCCTTCGGTGTCGGCTGCATTGACCAGGCTCGTGCCATCCGCTGTATGCACTTTGATAGCAGCGTTAAAATTCGATCCTAGTCGACGAGCAAACATCTGCAGCGTGACTGGACCATCCTTTGCCGCGACCAGCTGATAGCGATCGGTTTCACTGATCCGTTCAATCCGACCGGACACGGCCAGCGGCAAGGCCTGATTTAGCAGCTGAGGACTGTCGCGGAAGCGATCTTCCAGAATCTCTGTCCCATGGCTGACAAGAATCAGGGCCTGGGATGACGACCCGTTGGCGTTAGCAACCTGCCAGCGCACCAAGCCAGCCGGCATGTCGGCTGGCACATCAATCTGGGCGGCAATCTCTCGCGGAATCGGGCTGGCAGCTTCCCGACCACGGTTGCCAAACCAGTAAGGTGGCTGGAGCACAATAAAAGAACCAAGTTCGCCAGCCAGTTGCAGCCTGACTCGCTCGTCGGCCACCAGGAACACGCTGTCCGGCGTAAGATCGTAGCCCCCCAGCTGCACGCTTGTTTGCTGTCCGGCTCTGACCACTGGCGGGTAGATATAACCCAGCGAGGGGGCTGCAGCCATCGCGATCGATGGCAAGGAAAGGACAAGTAGTGACAGGACCAGGGACTTTCGCACTTGAAAACCCTCCCCTCGAGGACTTTTCAGGCAAGCAACTCACGGATGAGCTTGCCGCCGTTGACAATTGGTACCGGTCGGCCGAGCGGTGTTTGGTAGGTCTTGCTGGAATCGATTCCCATCAGGTAGAAGATCGTTCGCAACAGGTCCTGGATTCCGTACGGTTCGGTGGTTGGATTCGATGCGGTCTTGTCGCTGGCTCCGATCACGGTTCCTGCAGACGTTCCACCACCGGCAAAGATCACGGTCTGACAGGCAGACCAGTGGTCACGACCGGCGTTCGCATTGATGCGTGGTGTCCGCCCCATTTCGCCCATCATCACGATCAATGTTTCATCAAGCATCCCACGTTCATCAAGATCGTTGATCAGTGCACTCAGTGCCTGGTCGGTTGGTGGTACGAGAGCTTTCTTGTGGCCGCTGAAATTGTCGACGTGCGTATCCCAGCTGCCATGGTCAATCCCGACAAAACGACAGCCAGCTTCGACCAGCCGTCGGCCGAGTAGAGCACATTGGCCCAGCGAGGTGAGGCCGTATTGCTGTCGCAACTTCTCGGGCTCATCCTGGATTCGGAAGGCTCGCTTGGCAGCCGGCGAGGTGACCAGCTGCAGGGCCTTTTCATAATAGGTCGACATTGTCTGAGCTCGACCGGTACTGGTTCGGGCCGCACCCAGCTGTTCAACTCCGGCTAGCAGGTTACGTCGCAAGCGGAATCGTCGTTCATCCACTCCCTTGGCAACATTCAGATCACGGACCTGAAAACCTGGCTCGACTGGATCTGTTTCAATTGTGAAAGGTGAATAGGTCGCTCCGTAGAACCCTGGTCCGCCTGGTCCAAGTGGATTCGGCATCTCGATATAGGGTGGCACCGATCCCCCAATACCCAGCTCGCGGCTCACGATCGAACCAATCGAGGGGTAGAGTTCGTTAAACGGCATGCCCTTCGCCTGGCCATCGCCAAATCCTGGTGGATAGCCTGTCAGCACCCAGTGGCGGCCGGTCTGGTGTCCATTGTCCCCGTGGCTATGGGAACGCATGATCGTAAATTTATCCGCCAGGCTCGAGCAGCGCGGCAGCAACTCGCTGATCTGCGTACCTGGTACGCTGGTCGAAATCGGCTGAAATGGTCCACGAATTTCCTGCGGAGCATCCGGCTTGAGATCCCACATGTCGATGTGGCTGGGCCCACCTTCGAGCATGATGAAAATGCATGCCTTGGCCCGCGCCGCCCGACCGCTTGCAGCAGAGGCCTGCATCTGCATAAGCGCCGGTAATCCCAGGCCACCAAACAGGCCTGTCGCACCGAGTCGCAATGCCTGCCGCCGTGAGAGGCCGTCACAATAGCGTTGATTCTCACCGTAGATGATGTTTAGCATGATGCACTCTCCACTCAGATGCCGCTGCTAGTGATTGTATACGAATTCACGGGTGTTCAGCAAAACCCACATCACATCTTCGACCGCCTGCCGGCGCACGCTTTCGGGGCTGTTGAAAGCCTCCAGCAACAATATCACTTCCTCCGGCGACGGATATCGCGACAAAGCTGCCAGGTACAACTCCTCTATCAGTTTATCGGCAGCCAGCGAGGTTCTTGATAAACCTGCCGCCCGGCCATCTCGATGCCGTATTTTTCGCACCGACTCGGGTGAATTCATCAGGTGCAGCGCCTGGGCAATACTCGGTTCATTGCCCCGCTCGCACTCACAGACACTGACTCGCTGCGGCCGACCAAAGATCTGGAAAAAGTACGAGGGCAGCCGATTATCCCAGATTTGGATCGCCCGGTAGCCTTCCGGCCAGCCATTGAATTGCTCGGGCCTGCCGGAGACCTGGCAGATCGCATCCAACAGGACTTCTGCCGGCATAGGCTTCCAAATCGCGTGCGAAAAGTTCTGCTGGTCAAGTTCATTGGACTCGGTCGGCACATTGTCCAACTGGTAGACACGACTGTTGAGAATCAATCGTATCAGCGACTTGAGATCGTAGTCTGCGGCAACCAGCTGTTCCGCCAGGAACTCAAGCAGTGGCTCATTGGAGGCTGGATTGGTTGCCCGCATATCATCGATTGGCTCGACCAGGCCGCGACCCAGGTAATGCGCCCATAACCTGTTGGCGATCATCCGTGCCATCATCGGGTTGTCATCCGCGGCCATCCATTGAAACAGAGCCTGTCGTCGATCGGCAACACTGCTCAGATCGCTCGGCTCAGCACCCAGGCCTGCCGCAGCAACCGGTTCTCCGGAACGAGGATGATTGAGATCCTTGCCTGCCTGCAAGAGGATTTTTGTGCCGCCGCTGGGACCCCCCTTCTGGCTGACTCCCGTGAAGAAGCCGGCCAACGCGTAGTAGTCCTTCTGACCCCACTTTTCAAATGGGTGATGATGGCACTGGGCACATTCAATCCGCACGCCCAAGAAGAGCTGGCTGATCGAACGGGCCGCTTTCTCAGCAGTCTCATGGACCTGATAAAAAGCCGCTGGACTCTCAGCAAACGTATTACCCCGCGCCGTCACCACCTCCTGCACGAATTCGTCATAGGGCCGGTTCTGGGCAAACTGCTCGCGCAACCAGCGCGTCATCGCCACGGCACCCTGCGAGGTTACTCGCTCCTTATCGACTCGCAGCAGGTCTGCCCAGCGCAGTGCCCAGTAGTCGGCATACTCGTCACATTCAAGCAAATGGCTGATCAGCGCCCCACGCTTATCCGCGGATTTGTCTGTTAAGAACCGGCGTGCTTCGTCCACGGTCGGTAGCGTGCCAATCGTATCGAGGTAAACGCGCCGCAGGAAAGTTGCGTCGTCAGCCAGTTCACTGGGGGCAATCCCAAGTCGGGTCAACTTGTCCCAGACCAGGCCGTCAATAGCGTTGTTCTCAGCTGGGCGATTGAAAGCCACCCCCTGCTGTGGAATCGTGAGCCTGCAGACTGCCACGTGACCCATGTAGCGAACCAGAATCGCCGCTTCACCCGGCACCTCCGCCGTTCTCACGATCCCTTCATGATCGACCTGGCCAATCGCGATTGCATTGGATTGGAATTCCGCTTCGGCCGTCACGCAGCGTCGGTTTCCCTCGGCATCGAGAGCTGTTACCACAAGCTGGAATGAGTTATTGGGGCCAAGCAGTAATCGCTTAGGAAGGACCTCAATGCCGGCGGTCTGGCCCGGTGACGGCTGATCCAACTCGGCACCCTCCGAAATCCAACGCGTCATTCGCTGGTACCAGAGACTTCCAGTCAGCACTCGTTGGCCACCGCCATGCGGGACCACGGCTGCAGCCTTGGCCAGCAGCAGGCTCTCATGCGGCGCTGCCGTATTGACACGTCGACCTCGTGATTCGCGGCTGATCGAATCGTGATCTTCCTCGACTGCGAAACCAAAGACACTCAGCTTGAACCCGTTCTGGCCCTCCGCCTTGCCGTGGCAGCCCGATGAGTTGCATCCAGCCTTGCTGAGAATTGGAATGACCTGGTGTCGAAAGGAAATAGGTGCCGGATCGCTGACGCCGCTCACCTCCACAGCAACTTCGAGCAACTGGTCGTCAATCATCATGCGGACAATGGACTTACCATCTGCTTGTGCTATCAGACGGCCCTCGGGAGTGACGGTAACGATCGATTCGTCGGCGGAACGATATGTCGCGTCGCGAGTGCGATCGACATGACGAGCTTGATCCTGGCTGGTCAACAACAACTGCTGTGTCGACTCAGGGCCACGCAACTGGACCGCCTCCGGTGTGACCGTAATGGGAGCGGCCTGGGTCATACCAGTCACAAGCAACAACAGGCACGCTGCTGTCGTGAGCCGAATCATCTGAAGCGGGAATTGCATGTTTTCAGGCACGCCAAGCGTGCGTTTCCAAATGCGGAAGTCGTCTGCCGCCATTCTATCACAGAGCCAGCAGGAGACGGTAGCTGAGATCCTGGCGTTGGATCTGGATCTTCACTCTCAACCGACAACAACAACACGACGTGGCCCCTCTGCAGTCCGCCGGACGAAGCGCTGTTTGCCTGGTGGCACGAGGCACCGAAATCACTGCGACTACCACCGATTCCGGCTCACAGCGGACATCCCTGGTGCTGTTAGGGCAATTCCCGAATCCTCAGGTTGCGGAATTCGATCGCAGAGCCTTCTGCTTCCAGGCAGAGGAATCCAGAACTGGGCTGGCAATCGGACCCGCCGGAAACTTCCTCGCCATTGACCCACAGCCGGACCTCGCCATTGATGGCCCGCACGTAGTAATGGTTCCACTCGCCCACCCCATTGCTGAGATCCTTGGTGGGGAAGCTGCGACGACCGTTAGGGGAGATCGGTGCAAACGGCTTCATTTTTGATGCCCCCACCGCAAATACGTCACCGTGGCAGGTGAACCAGTCCGGCTCCTTGCCATTTCGCTCGATGAATCGTTCTCGGTAGCCCAGGTCAAGCATCTGGACTTCGATCCCGGCGCCCGGCAGCTTGTTTGGAGGTAGATCCTTGAGAACCTCTTCGGGAACCCAGAGGAACGTTCCCGAGTTGCCAGCTTTTACGAGGTGACGCCATTCAACGACCATTTCCAGGTTCTTGTACTGCTTGGCCGTTCGTAGCACGCCGACCGGCTTGCCGGTGGAGTAGATCATGCCGTCTTTGAATTGCCAGGTATCTTCATCGCCATTGACGTCGGCAAAGTCCTCTTCGCCCAGCGACTTCCAGCCTGGTCCAACGCCATCAATAAACGCGCGTTTGGCCGCAGTCTCTTGACCCTCTTTTTCCGCCACCAGCACTCCGCCGATGATTCCGATCGTGCCACACAACAAAACCATTCTGGTCAACGCAATTCGCATCGAAATATCCTCACCTGAGTACTGTAACAATGTTCCGCAGTGATTGAAGCTCTCACTAGAGTTTAGCGATCTTTTACGGCCAGTGGTCTAATCGGTTAGAATATGGGGCTGGTTTATCGTCTCCCGCACTGACAAGCTCCGTTCTTCGCTGCAGTATCTGCCCTCATGCCTGACAAGATCAAGGTTGCCCTGCTGACTCATGCCGGTGGAGCTCACGTTTCGGCCTACCTCAATGCGCTGGCAGAATGTGAGGAATGCGAATCAGTGGTCGTCGCCGATCCGGACGCCCGCTTCAAGATGGAAGCGAACGAGGTGCTGGGAGACAAGCTCAAGGGCTTCTATACCAACTTTCTTGAGCTGCTCGCTGCGGAACAGCCAGCCATGGCGATCGTGACCCTGGAAGCGAGACTGGCGCCACCAGTGATTGATCGGGCGCTGGAAGCAGGCTGCCATGTGTTCGCCGAGAAGCCTGCATCGGTCAAACTCAGCGACTATGAGGAACTCGTCAAGAAAGCGGACAGCAAGCATCGGCTACTGATGCTGGCGCTGGCCAACCGTACGAATCCTGAAGTCATGGCGGCCAGGGAACTGGTGGAGTCCGGGAAACTCGGCAAGATCTACGGTGTCGATATGCACCTGGTGGCAGATCAAACACGACTGACGCGGGCCAGCTATCAACAACAGTGGTTTGCCGATCGAAATCGAGCCGGTGGCGGCCACTTGATCTGGCTCGGCATCCACTGGCTCGACCTGGCAATGTACATCACCCAGTCGAGTATCGTCGAAACCGAAGGCTACATAACGAACATTGGCGGACAGCCGGTCAACATCGAGGATTCCGCCACCGCGATTCTCAAGTTCGATAACGGCACGCTTGGCACGATGACTTCCGGCTACTACCTCGACAAGGGCTATCACACGCACCTGCAGGTGTGGGGTTCCACCGGTTGGCTGCGAGTCGACACGGTCGGCAGCTTGCCGCTGGAGTGGTATACGACGACCGGTGAAATGGCCGGCACGGTTCAACAGTTTGAAGGCGATCGTGAGCCGCGTGGTTACTCGCCGTTTATTCGGGCAGCAGTTCGTGCCGCCGCCGGTCTAGACGAACCGCCGATAAGCAACACGGATAGCCTGCGAGCATTGCAGGTAGTACACGCGATTTATGATTCCACCGACCGGAGCCGCAGACCCAAGCGTAATTCGTAGCGGTGCCGATTGCCGGCGATTGGCAGGCCCCGTCCAGTTCTCAACTGCTAGAGCGATCGCAAGCTATCTGCGACAATAGAACTGTCGCCAGCATGTCCGCGGGCGCATCAATATCGATCCTTGCTGCAGGTCAAATATCATGGCAACTCGTGCTCTCCTTCTGGCCCTCCTCGTCTCCATCCTGCCACTGAGCCCTGGCGCAGCAGAAAAACCGGCCGACGGCACCTGGATCCAGCTGTTTAACGGCAAGAACCTCGATGGCTGGACTCCAAAGATTACCGGTCATAAGCTAGGCGATAATTTTGGCAACACCTTCCGTGTCGAAGATGGCGTGATGAAAGTGGGCTATGCCAAGTACGAGAATTTTTCAGGCAAATTCGGACACATCTTCTACAAAAACAGCTACTCGCATTACCGGATGCGATTGGAATACCGTTTTATCGGCGACCAGGTCCCGGGCGGTCCCGGTTGGGCATTCCGTAATAGTGGCATCATGCTGCATTGCCAGGATCCCAAGTCGATGACCAAGGACCAGAAATTTCCAGTTTCGATCGAGGTCCAGCTGCTGGGTGGACGAGCCGACGGTAAGCGGACGACGGCGAATCTCTGTACGCCAGGTACGAACGTGGTGATGGCTGGCGAGCTGGTCACACGCCA
>CAUZOB010000127.1:0-14534 GCA_963581185.1 Planctomycetota bacterium
ATTGAACATGTTGACAAGGCACAACAGCACAGTCGCATGAACGAGCTGGCCACGACTGACACCGACTCGGCTAGCGGGGGCTGTGCTTGTTGCTGAATCATCCACTTGTCGTCATTCGTCGCCGGAGCATCACGTATCACCCCACCGCTTGCGCAATTGGTTATCCGGGTCCTGCTCAATTCTCGATTCGGCGTCCATGATCATGACTTCACGTTGATCGGCCGAATAAGGAGGCCAGTGCGGCAGACCAGCGCCGTTGGGATCGCCAGTGCGCGCGAAGGCTAGTACCGTGTTTGACCACTGCTGCGCCAGTCGGCGGACCACTGGATCCTTCGGATCGTGGTAGTGGGCGAAGGAAATGCGCGAAATCTCCGGGCGCGCATAGTCGTTGAAGGTGAACGCAACCTCACAGCCGTGGGTGGCGCCGAGAACGCCGTCCATGACGGAGGACGGCAGGTCGAAACGGTACAGCCAGCCGCTGGACCCAGCCGCTGTGGCGGCTTCACTTGTGCGTATAGCAGCGCGGCGGAACATCTCGGTATAGACCCGCTGGTAGAGATTCTTGCCAGTCTCGTCGGGATAAGCGTCCTGCATCGCAGTCACGTAATCGCCGGGTTCCGTACCGACGCGGAGGAGGTCGAAGGGCATTGCTCCCAGGACAGCGGTCATGGGGTCGAAGGGGGTCCCTTCGGGGGCAAACGAAGTCATAAAGGTGCCTTCATGCAGATTGGAGCCCGCGATGTAGGGTACGCCTCGCGCGCCGCGCTCGGCAATTGCCTGGTAGGTATCCCGGGTGATCACCACGCCGTCAACGCAGGCCTCACCCAGAACACCGGCGCCGAGCTGAGCCGCCAGCAAATCTTGAGCCGAGAGTTGCTTGAGATGGGTGAGCAATTCACTTTCGTCCACCTCCAAGTGTGCGGCGAATTCCGTTGACAGTGATGCCGGTGGGTTGGTGATGGCGGTGCCACTGTGAGCAATGGCGCGGTGATACAGGCCGTCGGCGGAGGGTGCGGCCAGAATCGCATTGACCGAACCACCACCGGCAGATTCGCCAAAGATGGTCACGTTGTTGGGGTCACCCCCGTAATCATTGATGTTGTCCCTCACCCAGGTCAGCGCCATGATCTGGTCGCGGAAGCCGTTGGATGCCGATCCGGCCAGGTCGTCGTCGTACTTCGACAGATCGAGAAAACCAAATACGCCAAGCCGATAGTTGACAGCAACCACCACAACGTCGCCCTGGGCAGCAAGAATAGAGCCGTCGTGGTCATTACCGGAGCCAATGTAGTAGGCGCCGCCATGAATCCAGAACAACACCGGCCGGGCGCGATCGTCCGCTGCAGGTGTGTAGATGTCCACAGTCAGACAGTCTTCGCTGAATGGCTCCGGTGATGGTGGAGCTGTTGGGTTTTCAGGTTGCATCGCCCTGTTTCCCAGCCTGGTGGCATCCAGCGTGCCTGACCAGGGTCCATGGAGTTCCGGCGCCTGAAAGCGCCGTTCACCCACCGGGGGTTTTGCATATGGGACGCCCAGGAACATCTGGATGTCGTTTTCCGGCTTGCCGGTAATGCTGCCAAGCTGTGTAGTCACCGTGGTCATAGTACCGACTCCTTGAGGGTGTTGAAGGTGGTGTTGTGTTATCTGCGGCGGTTGATCCGATTTCGGATCCTGCTCTGAAAAATGTGTTGTGTTTAACTGAATATTGAATCAACATTCAGTTTATGTCAAAAATAATTCGCAAAGCCGTCGCGCGCAATGGCGATCCTAACGGCGCCGGGCTGCCGCGATGGTCAGACCTTCCCGACGTGCCGGGCGTCGTGCTGCGGGAATGGCTCGCACGCACGTCGGAAGAGGTCATCGACCCGGAACAACCCATCATCGATCCCCATCACCATTTGTGGGATCGGCGGCCGCGACCCGAGTCTCCCGAGGGATCACTTACCCAATCCGAGATCGACGCGTTGCCGAAGTGGATCGGTCGTCTCCCGCTTTGCTATCTCGCTGACGATCTCATGGACGACGTTCGCGGCGGCGGCCACAACGTCGTCGACACTGTGTTCATCGATAGCATGGCGATGTATCGAGCCGACGGAGGCGCCGATTTCAGCGTCGGCGAGACCGAATTCGTGAACGGCATCGCGGCCATGGCCGCAAGCAATCTCTACGGCCCGGATGCGCGGTGCTGTGGGGCCATCGTCAGTTATGCGGATCTGACCCTGGGTGCAGCGGTGGAGCCTGTGCTCCTTGCCCACCGGGCGGCAAGCCCCCGGTTTCGAGGCATTCGCCATTCTCACGCCTGGCATGAATCGCCGGATATCGGGAACTCCCGCACGGCCGGTGATACACCTGGACTGCTCGCAAGTGACGACTTTCGGGCCGGGTTCAAAGTGCTCGACCGCCTGAATCTCTCGTTCGACTCCTATGGGTATTACACGCAACTCTGTGAGGTCGAAGACCTCGCCAACGCGTTCCCGGGCGTGAGTATCGTCGTTAACCATATCGGCGGTCTGATCAAGAAGGGTCCGCTGGCCAATGAGCGAGATGGCGTGGTGTTCATCGAGTGGCAGCGGGCTGTCCGCTCACTCGCCGGTTGCCCAAACGTCGTAATGAAACTGGGCGGTTGCGGCATGCCGGCCTACGGATGGGGCTATGAGGAGCGCGACGCGCCACCTTCGTCCGATGAGATGGCGACGGCGTGGCAACCCTACTTTGCGGAGCTGATCGAAGCCTTCGGCGTGGAGCGCTGCATGTTCGAGTCGAATTTTCCCATCGACAAGGTGTCGTGCTCGTATACGAATCTCTGGAACGCGTTCAAGAGAGTCACGACGGCGCTAAAGCTCACGGCGACCGAGAAGAACGAGCTCTTCCATGACTGCGCGGCCCGCGTCTACCAGATCGGTACAGAAATATGACCGTAGTAACGACCACAGTTGGAAAAATTAAAGGTACGCAGGAAAACCAGCTTAAGGTATTTCGTGGCATACCATTTGCCGCACCGCCCGTAGGAGACCTGCGATGGCAGGCACCGCAGCCGCACCCTGGTTGGGATGGTGTTCGGGATGCATCAAAATTTGGTGCTGAGGCACCGCAAGACTCAAGCATGCTTGACTGGCTTATGGGACAAGCCGACACACCGCCCGAGCAGGCTGAAGATTGTCTCTTCCTCAATATATGGACTCCCGCAACCGCGGGCAAACGACCGGTAATGTTCTGGATTCATGGTGGTGGGTTTACGATGGGGTCGGGATCACAGCCCATCTATGACGGCCAGCACCTCGCAGATCGTGGTGATGTTGTGGTAGTGACCATCAACTACCGTATGGGCGCGCTCGGTTTTTTGAACCTGAAAGCGCTTACAGGGGGCAAGATCCCGGCCACAGGAAATGAGGGGCTGCTTGACCAGGTGGCGGCACTCGAATGGACCCGTGATAACATTTCTGTCTTCGGCGGGGATCCTGCAAACATCACTATTTTTGGGGAAAGTGCAGGTGGCATGTCCGTGGGTTGCCTCATGGCGATGCCCGCAGCGAAAGGGCTTTTTCACAAGGCGATTCCCCAGAGCGGTGCCTGCCATTCCGCCAATTCGCCAGAGAAGGGACTTCAGGTGGCAGAGCTGGCGCTGGAGCTGCTTGGTACCTTTGATCCTTCAGCGCTTCTGGCACTGCCAGTCTCTGCATTTAGTGAGTTACAGGTGAATTTTGCCAAAGCTGCCGTTGGCAAAAATCTGCCTGGCATGGGCGCATTTCGGCCGAATGTTGACGGAACAGTCTTACCTGAGATGCCAATTAACCTTGTGCGGAAAGGATCAGCTGCTGGTGTTGCCGTAATGACTGGTACGTGCAGGGAAGAGTGGCGACTGTTTGCCGTGATTGATCCTGCCCGGGTAAATATGAATGAGCAACAGCTGCAGGCAGAGGTAGCGGCCTTCTTTCCTGATACAGCGGATAAAGTCATCGCTAAATATCGGGAATGGCTGCAGTCACGCCACAAGGCTTCATTGCCCGTGGATGTACTGGCCGCCTTTATGACGGACCAGGTTTTCAGGATTCCTGCGCTGCGATTGCTTGAAGCCCAGTCTGAACACGCCATGACCTATTCCTATCTGTTTGATTGGCCGTCGCCGCTGATGGAAGGCGTCGTGGGTGCATGTCATGCGGTGGAACTTGGTTTCAACTGGGGAACGTACGATAAAAATGGTTCGGCCGGATTTTTTGTTGAAGGACGAGAAGCGGATTTGCTGTCCGCCAGAACCATGGATGCCTGGTTGAGTTTTGCACGAGAAGGCGTGCCGTCATCATCGGGGCTGCCGGAATGGCCCGTCTATAGCCGGGACGTACCCGCAACCATGAGACTTTCGACTGAACCGTCTTTGCTACTGGACCCCGATCACGAGATCAATGAACTATGGGCAGATGACCCCGTGATCGGGAGCATGTAGAAATGCAACGGACTCATCCCATCAACGTGTATCTGGTTTGCAACGCCCGTTATCACGATACCAATTTTGCCAGGCTCGAGCTGCTCAAAGTGCTTGCGGAAAATGAAGATATTCACACCCATGTTGCAGGAAGTTTCAGTGATACGGAAACCATCAAGCAGTGCCAGCTGCTCATTACTTATACGTGTGACCTTCGTCCTACCGCCGAAGAGCAGGTCGCGTTGGCAGAGTTTCTTGAGGCCGGCGGTCGATGGTTCGCGCTGCACGCGACGAATGCCATCCTGGAAATTGTCGAAGGCTGCAAGGCTGAGACGCCAGATCTGGCCCCCGACTTTATGAAATTGTTAGGTAGCCGATTTATTGCCCATCCTGCCAATCAAAAATTCACCGTCCGGGTCAGTGATATTGAGCACCCACTGACAGCGGGCATATCGGATTTTGAAGTGGAAGATGAAGAACCCTATTACTGTGAAAAATTGGGAGAACAGCTGGTATTACTCGAGGCATCCTACAGTGAGCCATCAAGCGGCTATGCCAGGTCCGACTATGGCACCGATCGCGACAGCCACCCGCAGATGTATGTGCATCCCTGGGGAAAGGGCGAGGTGCTGTATCTATCTTTGGGCCACTGCGCGGGCAAGCACGACATGAAACCGATCCGGGATGTCATTCCCGTGGTGCGGGGTTCCTGGAATTCCCCTGTGTATTACGAACTGCTGCGCAGAGGTATTCGCTGGGGCGTCGGCGAGCTCAAAACAACGGGAGATACCCGTCAATGAACGGTCCCGCCCATACCACCCTGGCCGCGCTGATTACACACAAAGCCCAGACAAACCCCGACCTTGCGATTCTTACCTTTGTCACTGTGGGCGCTGATGGCCGACTGGAGGATGAGACCCGAACCTACCGGCAGCTCTTCGATCACAGTCAGGCGCTGGCGCGGGGCCTGAATGATCTGGGTGTAAGTCAGGGGGACAAGCTGGCGGTGATGATGAACAATCACCCGGAGTTTGTGGAAACGATGATGGCCAGTGGAATCCTCGGCGCTGCGTTAATTCCCATCGACCCTCGCACCATGGGTGCCAAGCTTAGCTATATGCTCGAATTCACCGAATGCCAGGGCGCGATATGCGCCGACTACGCGCTGCCCTCATTGCTGTCGGTAGTAGCGGACTGTCCTGAGTTCAAATGGCTGGTAGTGGTGTCCACGGCAGACCTTCCCCTCTTGCCGCGGGCACCATTACCCGTCATCCTCTTTTCTGATCTACTCAAAGCGGCGGGCGAGCCGCTGGCTTTGGCCGAGCAGGACCCGGAGGATACTATGTTGATGATGTTTACCTCCGGCACTACTGGCAATCCCAAAGCCGTACATTTCACACACGGTAAGTACATGGGTATTACCCTAGGCCCCCTTTCTGCTGGCTTTATTACTACTAGCGACAGGTACTATACCGGCCTTTCCCTCACGCATATCAATGCCCAGGGCACGATGGCTGGCGCCCTTGGACAGGAGCTTCCCTGTGTCATCAGCACTAAGTTCACCAAGACTCGATTGTGGGACATTACTCGCCGCTATGGTTGCACCACGTTTAACTTGTTGGGGGGGATGATCCCCGAAATCTATGCCATGCCGGAAAAGTCAGACGACGCCGACAACCCGGTACGCGTCGTCCAGAGTGCCGGCATGCCCGCCCATCTGTGGGAAAAGTTTGAAAAGCGTTTCGGTTTGCAGCTGACTGAGGTCTATGGTGCCACCGAAGGCGGCGCGATGCGCAACCCCCCCGGCACAGGCCCAGTGGGCAGTATTGGCAAGCCGATCAGCGGCTGGGTCGCTGAAATTCTCGACGATCACGGCGCTGTCTGCGCAGCTAATGTAGAGGGTGAAATCTGTTTCCGCAAAGAGGACAACAGCCCGATCATTGTCCAGTACTACAAGAATACCAAGGCCTCTTCCGATAAGGTTCGCAATGGCTGGCTTCATATGGGTGACCTGGGCCACAAGGATGACAATGGCTGGTTTTACTTCCACCACCGGGTTGGCGGCGGCGTGCGACGCAATGGGGATTTCGTCAACACCACACTGGTGGAAACTGTACTCATGGGATCGCCCCTGGTGGCAGATGTGTTTGTCTATGGGGTGGCCAAGGAAAGCAACGTCGCGGGAGAGAAAACCCTGGTGGCGGCTGTTGTGCCCGCTGATCCGACTGGCTACGACAGCGGGCAACTGCTCGACTACTGCCGCGAGCACCTGGAGCGCAACGATGTTCCGGAGATCTTCCAGGCGCTAATTGAGATTCCCAAAACCATCTCGGAGAAACCCATCGAAAAGGACTGCATCGAGTTGCTGGTGGCCAGTGAACTTGTCTAGCGCTGCCGGGCCAGTCCCCGTCATTTAGGAGTCAGCTATCATGAAACATCCAATGAACAGCGCGGTCGCCATCACTGGCCTAGGCATCACCGAGATGGGTCGCGTCTATCGGGACGCCGAAGACCTGGCTGCCGAGGCCGTATTCCTGGCGCTGGAAGATGCGGGGCTGCAGAAATCCGATCTGGACGGACTGCTGGTTAATGCCGGTATAGGTGAGGGGGTCGGTGTGCCCCTGCATATGACCCTGGGCCTCAAGCAATTGAACCTGCTGACCTACATGCAGGGTTACGGCTCCAGTGCAGGGCAGATGATTCAGTATGCCGCTATGGCTGTGGCAAACGGGCTAGCAACCACTGTGTGTTGCGTGTTCGCGGATTCACCGTTGAAGGAAAACCAACGTAGCGGCGCGGTGTCGTACGCAAGATCCGGACCGCCCAATGCTATGGCATCGCTTGAGCCCGTTTACGGCATTATCGGCGCTCTGCCCAGGTATGCCATGGCAGCTCAACGCCACATGGACTTGTTCGGTACCACTCAGGAGCAACTCGCTGCCGTGGCCATCTCCCAACGTCAGTGGGCCGCCATGAATCCGCGTGCCAGCAAAAGGGAGCCACTGGACCTGGATGGTTACAACGCGTCGCCCTGGGTGGTAGAACCGTTCCATGTTCTCGACTGCTGCCTGGTCTCCAACGGTGGTGTGGCCGTTATTGTTACGTCAGCGGAACGTGCCCGGGACCTCAAGCAGCCGCCGGTGTACATCCGCGGGTTTTCCCAGAGTCACAACCACGACACAGGTCAGGCGGATCACGACCCGTACATTCATACGGCCGGTGCGCAATCAGCTCCGCGCGCGCTGGCCATGGCCGGTGCCAAAGTTAGCGACGTCAGTCAGTGCCAGATCTACGATTGCTACACCTATACGGTGATCGTCACTCTGGAAGATTATGGCTTCTGCGAAAAAGGCGAGGGCGGATCGTTTGTCGCCGATGGCCAACTCGGTCCCGGCGGCGGCCTGCCTACCAACACGGGCGGCGGAGAGCTGTCGTCGTTCTATATGTGGGGCATGACACCGGTTTCGGAAGCCGTGATCCAGGGGCGCGGTCAGGGTGGCGAGCGCCAGGCGCCTAACGACCTTATCATGGTGTCCGGCAACGGCGGCGTGTTGGCCTATCACTCAACCCTGGTACTGTCGCCGGAAGCGGCCTGAGGAGACGAACGATGACTGAAGCGACATGGCTGCCGGAGCCCGACGAAAATAACGAACCATTTTTTGAAGGGGCGCGCGCCGGTGAGCTGCGCATGCAGTGTTGCATTGACTGCAATGGATGGATGTATCCGGTGAAGCAGCGCTGCCAGCATTGCGGCAGCACGGATCTTGCCTGGCGTGCAGTGTCGGGCCGCGGCTCCGTCTACAGTCATGCGCGCCTGCACCGCGTCTATCATCCCCGTCACGAGGGGCGGCTGCCGCTGATCCTCGCCTGGATCGACCTGAAGGAGGGCGTGCGTATGCCGAGCAACCTGGTGGACTGCGATCCCGCGGACGCCAAGGCCGGCATGGCAGTGCAGGTGACGTTTGAACAGTTTCCCGATGGTGGCGTCATCCCTGTATTTCGCCCCGCGTAAACTCTGGAGGATCGTTATGGTTGGGCTGAGTGCAGATGGAGGCCGACTATCCGGGCCAGTTTAGTTCAGCTTCGGCTACCAGTTCGGGTACATCTCTTGGGCGCAGTACGCCGTTTCTCACCGCATTTTCAGCAGCAGCTTCAAACTGAGCAATAAAGGTCGCCCTGTCGCCGTAAAGTGATTTGATTTTTTCAGCATCGAACGCAAAACAAGACCCACCCAGCAAGGCGATCAGATCAGCTGTCAGTGGTACAGCACTGTTAGTCGCCACTGGCACGTCCACCTGGGGCAATCGGATACCACCGACTGCAATGCCGTGATCGTCTCGGACGATTTCTGGCGGATTACCGGAGAATTTAATTTTCGGTTGGATCGGTGGCTCAATGTCTTGCGCAACCCACTGCTGCATGTGATGAAAGACAGCTTCGTAAAGCAGGCCCATCGGAATTTCGTTTACGCAAGGTTCAATCAAACGACCGACAATTTGATCTCGCTCAAACAGTTGCCGGCGTTTTTCACGCCCTTGACGGGACGTGTGGCTGGTACCGGCAGATTCCCAGTATCGGAATGTTTTCGTGTCGGGTTGTCTTACGTTGTAGCAAGCTATGGCCTCCAATTCAGAGTTCACAATGAATATTGGGATCCCCAGATCATCGCGAATCACATTGCGTCCCAGGAGCAGGTTGTCAGAAATTTTATCGCCTGACGTATTGATGTTTACCACTGCATCAAAGACCTCTATGGGTGCTCCCTGACCGAAATATATTGAAAGAATGAATCCGTCCAACACCTTTTCGATAGGTTGGATTGCATTGATATAAGTTGCCAGGCGGCTAGCAGATTGGGAAGCGCCTTGAGCGATGACGTGCTTAACGTGCAACCCTCCCACGGGGTCGATTGGGGTGTCGCGGTTTGGTCCAAGCGTGCGCGCTGCTTGTGTAAATATGTCGTAGGAGTAGTCATCAGAGGCAATTGATAATGTGCCGTACCGGTCAGGGTCCCACTGGGCCAGCCCCTGCTTGAGAGGCGGCAGTCCTTCGATACCCGCCTTCTGAATGGTCAGGCAGGCGAGTGCAGATCCGTTTTCAAATAGTTCGAGGCTGTCTGCACCGAAGAGATCGTAGCCCGCAGTGACGTTGTTCCACAGTAGTACAACGGTTCCATTGAATGCCTTTGGATCTTTTGGGCGGTAGACAAGTAGACGTGTGCAGTATTCAGATTGTGCTGCTGGTTCAACCGTCCAAAGTCCATCGCGTCGGGAGAAGGAATCATCAAGGTCGTGAAAACCGGCCGCGGTGCCAGACAGCAAATATTCCTCTTCCTCATAACCCAGCTTCTCGATATCGAGCGTGGACGCGGCGAACGGTCGGCCTCTGGTTCCGCCGGTGATCGGGCCTTCGACCAGGGCTTTCATTGGCGCTCCTGTTTGCAAGAATGATGGTGGAGAAAGAGGCGACATTACACGGTTTTTGAAGGCAATGGGAAGAGGAAAAATTGGGTTTGGGTAGAGTGAGTTAAAATTCCGGTGACGTAGCTGATTCCGATTCTGTAGCATGGGAGTCGACTACGATTCTTCTTATCCCCAGAGCAACGTTGGTACTGGTATGACAGCAATGAAAACTCGTTTCAATACCCGCCTGGGCGCCATCGAAGGCATCCGCGACGAAGACATCCACATGTTCCATGGCATCCGCTTCGGCGCAGCGACTGCGGGCAATCTGCGCTTTCAGGCTGCACAACCGTCAGGCGGTTGGACTGGCACATTTGATGCCAGCACCGCCGGTAATCGATCGTTACAACCGGTCCCTACGGGAAACGAATTATTCGCCATACTTTCCCGGCGTGATGTCGCTAGCGAAACCTACGACGAAGACTGCCTGTTCCTGAACATATACACCCCCGCCTCAGCGGGTAAACGACCGGTCATGGTTTGGATACATGGCGGCGGGTTCAGTACCGGTTCGGGTTCTGAGCATTACGGCGACGTGCTGGCCGGGCAAGGCGACGTGGTAGTGGTGACGATCAACTACCGCGTGGGTCTGCTCGGCTTCATGGACATGTCTGCCTATGGTGATCAGTATCAAGGATCTGCCTCCAACGGTATTAGCGATCAGATCCTTGCGCTTGAGTGGGTACGCGACAACATAGGCGACTACGGCGGCGATGCAGGAAACGTGACCATCTTTGGCTGTTCCGCCGGAGGCTCGTCAGTCAACTGTTTACTGGCGGCACCGGCTGCCGACGGCCTTTACCACAAAGCAATTTCACACAGCGGTACCTCGCCAACAACACCACCGGCCGACGTGGCAACGCTGCTGGCGAAGCAGCTCAAGGTTGCCACCCAGGATCTGCCAGCTAAGCTGGCTTCGATGCAGGGTCCACAAATTTTTCAGGCACAACAGACGCTCGGGGCTCGCGTGGGCGCCTGCATAGACGGCACGGTGGTGACCCGAACACGACCCGAGGCTTTCGCTCAAAGTAAGTCTGCGGGGATACCTTACTTCGCGGGCTCCAATCGCGATGAAGGCAGCGCATTCTCGATGCTGATGCCCGATGACCCGAATCGCGGTAATGATGTATTCGGACCTGTGGCGACCGCAGCGGCGCGCAGGGTGATAGAAGATGAAGATCCCAGGGATTACCTGGCCACGTTGCAACAGCAATACCCCAACGACGACCCCAGAACCCTCTATGGGTACATATTGACTGACTCATTCCGGCGTGCCGCCATCAAGAATGTTGAAGCAGCAACAACTGCTGGCGTGGGTGGTTGGTTATACCGATTCGATGTGCCCAGCAACGCCATGGACGGCAAGCTAGGCGCGGCGCACGGTGCCGAGATGAGTTTCACGTTCAACAGCTACGCCAGCAAAGAAGGTCTCGGGTTGGTCATGCACGACAGGGAGGACCCGGAAATTCAGGCGCTGGCCCAAGCCTGGTCACAGACGCTGATCAATTTTGCTCGCAGCGGCAACCCCAACGGCGGTGGCCTGCCGCAATGGCCAGCGTACAATGAGACTGAGCGACAATCGCTGGTGCTGGATTTACCGAGCTATATTGTCGGTGCAGAACTTGATGTCCAGAATCGCACGCGATGGGGTGATCTTTAGGCATGACGACATCACCTCAAAGAACGTGCGAAATGGAATCCCACAATTTCGATTCAACCATCTTGCTACCATAAGCTAAGCCCCTGAAAAATCGTTTGTGATAATTTGAATATTGATTCACTATTCAGTATTGGAAGCGACGTGACCATGGGAGAAATTTGTGATCAAAGCAGATGCAGAAAGCAACAGGACCGGTAAACAACGAGGATTTCTTGCAGGTTTGTTGACAGCCATTCTGGTATCGGTGCCAGTGGTAGCGGTGGAAGTCGTGGGTGGTGTGCGCCAGGAACAGGAAGTCCCTGCGATGACCACGATAACGACACGGCTTGGCGCCATTGTCGGAAAGTCGGAAAACGATATCCAGATCTACCGGGGCGTTCCCTACGCAAAGCCTCCCGTCGGTGAACGCCGCTTCAAGGCACCGGAACTTCGTGGACCCTGGTCGGGCACTCTGGATGCCACGCGGCCGGGTAATCGCGCAATGCAACCCAAAATCCCCGGTCTAGGGTCGTCGTCAGCGACATACAGTGAGGACTGCCTGGTTGTGGACATCTACACACCTGCAGCGGACGGTCGCGCCCGGCCGGTGTTGTTCTGGATTCACGGGGGCGCATACTACATCGGGTCCGGCAATGAACATGACGGTTCTATTCTTGCTGCCCAGGGCGACGTGGTGATTGTTACCGTCAATTATCGGCTCGGCGTTTTTGGTTTTCTTGATCTGTCAAAGTACGACGACGCCCTGGCAGGATCGGCGTCCAACGGTTTCCGCGACCAGATCCTGGCGCTGACCTGGGTGCGGGATAACATCAATGATTACGGTGGTGACCCCAATAACGTAACCATCTTCGGCGTGTCTGCCGGTGGTGTTTCCGTGAACGCCCTTTTAGCCGCGCCTTCCGCCGACGGTCTATATCATCGAGCTATCTCCCAGAGCGGCCTCGGCGTCACGAATTCGCCGCCACCTCTGGCATCAGCGTCCATTCTGGCCGAATACTTGAAGGTGGACGAGAGTGAATTGCTTACCCTTATCAAGGAACTCCCGGCAGAAGAGTTGCTGGCGGCGCAGCTTGCCTCTGGCATCAGGGTCGACGCCAGCGTTGACGGCGTGGTGGTGACCCGGGATACCTATCAGGCGATCGCCGAGCGAGGCGTGCGCGGTGTGCCCTATATTGCCGGCTCCTCTCGGGATGAAGCCACGGTGTTCACTTCATATGCCCCTGAAGGGAGCATCTTTGACCCCATGATCGCTGTCCAGGGGACAACGACCTGGCTGGGGGCAAAGACCTTCGACCTTCTACGCACCGGGGTGGAGCCAGCCGACTACGTCGCTGCGCTGCGGGGCGCTTATCCCTTTGATACCAGCAAGAAACTATACGAGCGGGTTTGGAACGAGATGTTCCGGCGCGCTGCCATTCGTACTAGCGAGGCCGTCACCGCTGCCGGGTCCAGCGGCTGGCTGTACCGATTCGACCTTCCCTCGTCCGGCAACGGCGGTGCCCTCGGCGCCTACCATGGTAGTGATGTTGCGTTCACCTTCAATGACTTTGCGCGCCCGTCGATCCCGCACCGGCCCTTCCTTTATGATCTGAAGGACCCGGTGGTTCTTAAATTGGCAGAGCAATGGTCAAACACAGTGCTGGCCTTCGCCCGTACTGGCAGTCCTAACGGCGCCGGTCTGCCACGTTGGTCTTCGTATTCGGCCGACAAACGCGAGGTCCTGATCCTGGACGCCGTATCGCGCATCGAGCTGGACCCAGATGCCAAATTACGCAAGCGGTGGGGTGACCAGTGAACGAACCACCACGCCGCGCCTCGCGCAAACACAAGGCTCAGGTGTGGATGCCTTGAAAAATTGCTTGCCATACATTGAATATTGAATCACTATTCAATAATGGAAAAAAACGACGATATCAAACCCGATGCTCGAGGGAAGTATGCACGTTCGGAAGAGACGCGCGCGCGAATTCTGGCTGCCGCGCTGGAAGAATCTGCGCATGTCGGTTTTCACAAGGCTTCAATGGCAAATATCGCTGCTAGGGCAGAGGTTGCAGTCGGTATTCTGAACTACCACTTTGGTTCGCGTCAGGAAATGCTGCGTGAACTGATGTCCACACAGATCCAGCACTTCTGGTCGATGCTGTCGCTGCCACAAGCAGAGCTGAAGTTCTTTGAATATGAAGCCGCGATACTCAAGGTTTACCTCGAGTTCCTGCACGCCAATCCAAATTATGTGCAGCTGGCCGAAGAGATCCGTCGGTATGAACCAGAGTTGTACGAGCGAGGAAGCGGTATTCAATTAGAATACATTACCAGACGCCTAGAGACCGGCGTCGATCGGGGTGAACTACAAAGCATGGCTGCTGATGAGATCCGCACCCGCGCCTACCTCATCCTCGGCGCATATACCTTTCTCGACCGGTTGGTTGAAGGCGACAATTACCCAGGAGACGAGTTCGTGATCACAATCGTGATGAACACGCTCAGAAATGGATTAGCGCCTGATTCAACCGATTTCGTGGCACCAAACTCCAAGGCCCAAACTGATTGAGATCCAACAAGGTTAGCGGAATCGATGTTCCGAAATGCGGTTGCTTCAGGACGCGAACTAACTCAATAACAAAGTAATAACAGTGAGCACCCATGACAGATCCCAATGCCCCGTTGACGGCGCTTGTTGAATATCAGATACGCACTGACGAAACCACTTTGGACGACTGGTTGGATGTTTGGCAGAAGCGTGCACAGGATGCTCTCGAGGCAGAGCCGGACACGACGACCTACGCGGCGGCGGCGTCACTCGAAGACGAATCGTATTTGCTCTTTTACGAACATTATGCCAACGGTAGGGTAGGCTTGAAATTCCACATGGAGCGGCCATCCCATGCGGTGCTAAACGAGACTATGGGTGACCGCCGCATGACAAAGCGCCGGGTCATGGGGATAGGTTTCTTTGATCTGCCTGATTTCGGCTGGCGAGGGCGTGGTGGAA
>CAUZOB010000128.1:0-14372 GCA_963581185.1 Planctomycetota bacterium
CGCAACTTGCCACAACCAAGATCGGCGATGGCGCCGTCATTGACATACTTTTTGTGGCCTGTGGCGGCTAGATCCCTGCCGTCTCCAGCAGGCTGTCGAACTGCTCGATGACCTTGCCGCGAAGTTCGTCGAAGAACTCCTGGGTGTTGAAATGCGGCAACTCAATCTGCGGGTATTCATCGTGCACTTCGGACGGCATCTTGTAGTCATCCGCTGAAAACCCTTGCTGTTTCTCCAGCCGATAGCCTCGCAAGAACGCACGCATCACAATTTGTTCAATATCGTCACCGCTGATCTCCAGACCAGTCAGATCCGCGATCGCCTGCGCCATCTGGTCGTTGTTCATGCCCGCAAATTTGCAGGCTCCGGTGATATCGTCCCGCAGGATGCTCATCCCACGCGATGGGTTTGTGATTGCGTCCACCCAGTAGTCCATACTTGTCTCACGTTCATTGAGCAGCAGCAGGTAGGTCCGCATCGACATGTGTCCACCCGCCAGGGCCCATGGGTAGCCAGGGTTCGTCTGCGGCAGATAAGCCGGGAATTCAACCCCTTTGCAATGCATGGCGTAACTGGCTTCGCCGGTCGCTTCGGACAACCGCAACGCGCCCTGTCCAATGTCTGACTGCTCGCCCGCTCCAAGCTTTTCGATAGCACGGTAGGTGCTTTCAAAATCCCCGAACGTCGGCCAGTCCTCCTTGGCGCCGCCATCCTCCTGGTGTCGGTCGTTGTATCGCATCGCGTAGGCGAGACTGACACCGCAGGAGATCGAATCCATGCCCATTTCGTCAACCAGTTCCACTAGCGTGCAGGCTTGATCAGGGTCGAACACGCCGAGGTTGGAGGCCAGCAGGTTAAGTGGTTCGTAGTCCAGCTTGGCTCGAAACTTCGTTGGTTTGCCTTCGGCGTCTGCATCATAGACGTTCTTATGGCAGCGAATCCCGCAGCGATAACAGGCTTCATCCTTGACGACGAATTCCTTCAGCTGTTCCAGGTTCTCGCGATAAAGCGGAACCGATAAATCTTCGCCGGTGGGAACGAAATTCATTTCCGGCATGGCATGGGACAAGTGCAGCGCCTTGAAATTCACCCAGGTGCCACCCATACCGCCGGTCTTTTCCTCACGAAACCGCTGGCTACCAGGGCCGCGGGCGACTTCCTTGTTCAAGTCCTTGAAGCTGGCGGCCGAGGCAGCCTTCCCATCCTTGGTGTCGGCAACGATTGCCAATAGGTTCTTGGATCCCATCACACCACCCATGCCTCCGCGGCCACAGAATCGGGGCTTGGGATCGCCGGTCTTCAGTTGGTTCTCCGTGGAAAGGGCGATCGCAGCATACCGCACTGCCTCATAATTCTCTCCGGCCGGACCAATCACGGCGAAGTGCGCGTTATCGCCGTACTTCCCTTTGAGTGTCTGGATTTTATCGTTGACCTTTTTTCCGACCAGGAAAGATGCATCTTCGAGTGTGAAGGTCGTAGTCGCATCGTCCCCTTCGCCGCTGGACTTAATATGCAGCAGCGTGGGGCCGTCCGCTCGGCCAGTAAAGACAATTTCATCCACGCCCATGAACCGCAACTTGGTGGCAAACTTACCACTGCCTGCCGACCACATCGCCGATGGTTGGCCCGAGAGTGAACGTTTGAGCGGTGAATAAGCGAGAAAATAGGTTCGCAAACCGGTCATGAAATTAGTGCCGCTGAGGACACCGAGTGTCATCAACAGGGAGCTTTCTGACGCGTAGGCATCGTCGGTCGGGCATCCTTCGAGGAAACGGAAGCCACGGGCGATACCACCCATTACATCATCAACATCCTGGCATTGGATGTCTTCCTCGGACACCTCGCCAGAAGTTAGATCGATGCGGGTTTGCTTGTAACTAAAATCAGTTGGCTGTTTGGATGACACCGAGGCTGGCTCCCATGGACAGGACGGAAAGGCGACAATGAATTCAATCGCCGCAATGAATTTAGCCTCTTTGCGACGATTCCTCAATCATTGATTGGCCGGTTCTCCCGGATCCGTCGCTCCTCGAGTCTCTGTAGACCTCCACCAGAGTCGCTGGCGGCACGATCGGTCTAGCCAACCGCAGAATCAAGACTGCTGCGTTTCCTCGAACAGGACTACCTCGTTGGCCGCCTGTTCGGTCACTCGCCGTGCTGCTGACACCCCAAACTTCCAGAACAAAGCGGGGCGCACGAGGAATTCGAGCAGTGTGCTGCTGATCAGCCCGCCAATGATAACAGTCGCTACCGGGTAGAGAATCTCCTTACCTGGTTCACCAAAGGCCAGCGCCAGTGGAACCAGTCCAATACCGGTCGTCAGGGCGGTCATCAAGACCGGTGCCAGTCGGTCCTTACCGGCCCGTACAATCATCTCCCGGGTCCACGATTCCCCTTCGAATTTGACCAGGTGGAGATAATGGTTAATCAGCAGGATGCCATTTCGCGAGGCTATCCCACAGAGTGAGATAAAACCGACCAT
The DNA here is from genome assembly GCA_963581185.1 of Planctomycetota bacterium. GTDB lineage: Bacteria > Planctomycetota > Planctomycetia > Pirellulales > Pirellulaceae > SAT2750. The sequence goes on from CAUZOB010000128.1 coordinate 2,483, forward strand.
GGCTGCCACGGTCAGGGTCTGCTCGGTGACCACCAGAGCCACGACACTTCCGATAAATGCCATTGGCAGGGCAACCATAACCTGCAGGGCAAGATTTACGCTGCGAAACATCGTGTAGAGCACGAGGAACATACCGACCAGCGAGACCACAAACAGAATCGAGATCATTCGCGAAGCCGACTGCTGGCTCTCGAACTGGCCGCCGTACTCGACAAAGTAACTGTCGTCCAGATTCCTTTCGATCGGTGCCAGCCGCTGTTTGATGTCCTTGACAACATCCACGAGTCCCCGCCCGGCAACATTACATTGCAGCACGATGCGTCGCCGGACTTGTTCACGCACAATCGAATTGGGGCCACCGCCGCGATAAATCCTCGTGACAGCTCCCAGTCGTGTTGAGCCGCCGTTGGGCAGGGGTATCGTCAGCCGATCCAACGTTTCCAGATCCTCGCGGTATGACTCATCAAGACGGACCAACAAGTCGAATTTGCGTTGCCCTTCCAGCACTTCCGACACGACCACGCCATTCATCGCTGTTTCCACGTACTCAGTCACATCGGCACGTGTCAGGCCATAGCGCTCGAGTTGCAAACCGTCGACCTCGATCCGCAACTGGGGCACGATGATCTGAGGCTCCACCAGGAGGTCACGGACTCCCTCGATATCCGCAATTGCCGCCTTCATTTCTTCCGCCGTGCGTCGCAGCACATCGAGGTCGTCACCATATAGTTTGATAGCGACCTGGGCTTTAACCCCTGACAGCATGTGAGAGATCAGGTGCGACAACGGTTGTTCGACTGAGACAACGATGCCGGGTATTTCCTTGAGTCGTTCGCGAATATCGGCCAGGACCGTTTCCCGGCTGCGTTCCGTATTCGGATTGAGCGAGGCGATGAATTCACTGACGTTGACACCCTCAGCATGTTCATCCAGTTCCGCTCGGCCGGTCCTGCGGACCACTCGCTGGACTTCATCAATCTCCAACAACCTCTGCTGGGCCAGCCTTGCAAGCCGGTTTGAGCTTTCCAGCGATGCGCCAGGTGGCAAGAACACGTTGACCTGTACAGCACCCTCATTAAAGGGAGGGAGAAAGTCGTTTTCCATTTGGCCGGCGGTGCGCCCGGCAATTATCACGGCCAGGGTAGCAGCGATCAGGATCAGTGGGGCCACCCGAAGACTGCCGTGAATCACCAGTCCGAAGACCCATTTGAGTCCCCGCAATAAGTGACCGTCCCTGTTATGCCGAACGGTCCGAGCATTGCTCAGCAACCAGTAGGACAGGACCGGCGTAACGGTCAGCGAAATGAACAGTGACGATAAGAGTGAGACGATGTAGGCAATACCCAGCGGAGTGAACAGTCGCCCCTCGATACCACCGAGCGCAAACAGCGGAATGAAGACAAGCACCACGACCATTGTTCCGAACACGATTGAGTTGCGGATCTCCACGCTGGCCCGAAACACCACCAGCAATGCTGGCTGCGGTTCTGCCCGGGCGCGATTCTCTTTCAGTCGCCGAAAGATGTTTTCCACATCGACGATCGCATCGTCCACCAGTTCGCCGATGGCCACCGCCAGGCCGCCGAGCGTCATTGTATTGATCGACAGACCAAAGGCCTTGAAGACCAGGGCAGTAATTACAATCGACAAGGGAATCGCGGTCAGGGTGACAAATGTGGTGCGAAAATTGAGCAGGAACAGGAACAGGATGATGACCACGAAGAGACCACCGTCGCGGAGGGCTTCCACCACGTTCGCGATGGCAAGATCAATGAACAACTTCTGCTGATACAGATCGCCGGCAATCTGGACATCATCAGGAAGTCGCTGTTCTAGCCCCGCGATGATCGCCTCGATACGTTCCGTTACCTCGCGGGTATCTGCGCCGGGTTGTTTGTTGATCGTGAGGATCGCCGCCGGGCCGCCGGCGATGCCATCTTCGTTACGGACGAATGCCGATCCGTCGCCTCGCTTGACTTGCGCGGCCGTGATCACACGCGCCACATGACGCAACAGGATTGAACGATCCCCGCGGCGTGCGACGACCACCTGTTGAATGTCCTCAATCGACTTGACTCGGCCCAGTGCGCGCACAAGGAATTCATTCGGTCCTTGCTGGTCGAGATATCCACCCGTGACATTCTGGTTACTGCGTCGCAGGGCAGTTTCCACATCCTCCAACGTGACTCCCAACGCAGTCAATTGGTGTGGATTGACAAGTACCTGGTATTGTCTCCGCTCGCCGCCCATCACGAACACCTGGGCAACTCCTGGCGTCGTGAGGAATTCCTGGCGGACCACCCAATCAGCAATTGTCCGTAATTGCATGGGTGAAGTCGTACGGTGAATCTGCAGTTCGCCGTCGGTCGCCAGGATGGTGTAATGCAGTTCCTGCTCTGCGTCCGTGAGCGTCCAGGCTTCGGATCGCTGCTGGACCTTGATTGCGCAACTATTGGACAGGTAAATACCCTGGCCAGCGAACGACCCGCGCAGTAGATCGGGCAGGTGGCCTGCGTTAAGTTGCTCCTCTAGCCGGGCTCTTAGTCTGAAGGAAAGCGTGTCGTCGCCTGGGCTGCTGTAGAGGCCGACGACCATGATCTGTCCCATGATCGACGAGATCGGCGCCAGCTGTGGTCGTACTCCTTCCGGCAATCCCTCGCTGGCAACAGCCAGTCGTTCGGCAACAATCTGGCGAGCCCTGAAGATGTCGGTGCCCCAATCAAACTCTACATAGATCACTGAAACGCCCGGTCCCGAACTGGATCGAACCGCCTGAACGCCTGAAGCGCCATTCAGGGCTGTCTCGAGAGGGAATGCGACAAGAGTCTCAACCTCTTCTGGTGCCATCCCCCTCGCCTCAGTCATCACCACGACGCGGGGACGGTTAAGATCCGGGAACACATCGATCGGCAATTGGTTAATCTGCCAGGCACCGAAGAGCAGCACAAAGGTGGCCAGTGCCGCAACCAACATACGGTTGTGCAGAGCGGTCCGAATAATACCGTTGAGCAATGAAGCCAACATTGGCAACCTCGAATGAATCTAATGGACGTGGCCCGCGTGAGGGTCCATGGCGCCACCTGTCTGGTTCTTCAGGGCCAGGCCCATCTGGTAAGCGCCTGCCATCGCCACAGTCTTGCCAATCAGGCTGCCGTCGTTCTCGACCACCACGGACTGCTTGTCCTGGTAAAGAACATGAACAGCAACCCGATGAAAGTGTTCGCCGTGCTGTTCAAAGACATAGGCGTCCACTCCCTGGTAAACGACCGCTTCAGCAGGCAGCACGACCTGGTTGTCCCAGCTCCGCCCGATCGGAATCCTGACTTCTGTGCGCTGGCCTGGTCGAAAGCGCCAGGCGACCATCCGATGGCCGTCGACCATTTCGTCAAGAACCAGCTGGTTCGGCAGCCCAAGATAAAACCGCAATGCTCGCGACTCCCGGTCGACATGATCAGCAACATATATCACCCGCAACCGCATCGAATCATCCGCATTGCCGCTGCCACTGACCTGTGATACTTCGAGCATTTCCTGTCCGCTGGCGGCAGTGATTAGTCGTTCCGCATCCTCACCGAAGGCCTGGCCTTCGACATACAGCAGCCCATGATCCGCCAGCACGGCCAACTGTTGTCCAGCAGTCACCGCCTGGCCACGGTTGACTTCAATCTGCTGGACGTGAAAAGTGCGTTCTGTGCTCGCATCTTCTCCGCTGGCATTCGCGGATGGCGCAACCACCGTTTGCATCGCCAGGAGTCGACCGCTGGCAACCAGTTCCTCAATCTGCGCCAGGCTCAGGCCATGGAGCACGAGCGCCTGTGTTTGGGCCTGAATCGCCACCACCAGCTTGCGCTGTTTGTACTGCTCTTCAATCAATCGTTTGCCCGCAATGACGCCTTCTCCGACAGCTTCCAGTCGGGCCAACTCGCGATTGACTATCTCCAACTCTGAAGTAGACCGCAGCACATCTTGCTGTGCGGTCACCAGGTCCTCGTGAGTCAGGCGAAGATCGAACAAGGCCTGGCCAGGGCGGACAGCCTCCCCCTCGATGGGGTAAATCCGGCTCACCACGCCTGTCAATGGCGCCGACACGGAGAGCTGGGTCCATCCTGCTCGTTCTGTTACCAGTGCCGGTACCGCCACGGTCTTGTGATAGGCGCGTGCCTCGACAATGCCCGTACGCAGTCCGACGTTCTTGCGCGCAGTTGGACTGAGCGTCAATTCGTCCTCGGCTGCATGGCTGGTATCCTGCGGATGCAGATGGCCGCCACCTGGAGCATGATCATGACCATGAGTGGCAGGGTCCGCAGTCTTCGTTGCTGGACTCGACAGCAGATTCACATCTCGAGCCAGTTGCAGGAGGTGGGGCCACCATAACTGGTAACTACCTGCAGCGGCCAACAGGCTGACCGCGATCACTATTGGCCGCCATTGCTTGAAGATCAACTGGGCAATCGGTTTCATGACTCTATTCCCTGGATCGTTGGTGATACTGTCATTGCTGGGCTGCCCGCCTGTTTCCGCTTGGAATATGTGGCAGGTCAGGTGTCCCCTGGAGCGAGCTGGCGCTGGGTAGAGCGCAAGGCGGCTAACACAGGAGATCGAAGCGGCGCTGATTTAGAGCAGCAGCACGCCCAGCGCAAGATGCGCGCGCAGCGGTAGACCGTCTGCCGGATTCAGAGAGTTGTAGCCAGCAGTCATTCCCTGGCTGAAACACCATGCGGCGTTGCAGTAGTGGATGCCGGCGATCAGAGCAGCCGCGTCGTAGCGTCGATTATCGTCTACCGAGACGGTTGCAGCCGCCAGTGAGAGATAACGTTCAGCGGAACATTCATGCCGGTGTGGAACCTGGTTCGGCTGGTCAGGATGCTCGTGCTGCACATCGTTATGCGCGTGAGCATGGCCGTCGCAGCTTGCAACTGCTTCCGCTGGCGAGCTCTTCTCTTCGCAACAGGCTTGCCAGCAGCAGCCCGGATCGAAGTGAGCAAGCAGCAGCAGCACTGCAATAGGTGAAATCCAGAATCGCACGAAACTCTCCCAAGCTAAACTTCTCTTAAGATCATGATTGGCTCGTTCCCAGTTCAGGTCAACACTTTTCTCGCCGCCAGTCGCTCAGTCTGGATCCGACCACAGCCCGACCACACTCTACGTCCGCTACAATCTGCGTAATCCGCCTGGCGACCGCTTCTGATCGCCTTCTAACGTCGAACGCATGCCAGAGGCTACTCCGACCGCTGCTGCAAATTACCTTTCAGCAGCAGGCCGTCAATTTCGACAACCGCGGACCATAGTTTTCCCAGCGAATTGATGTACGCCAGTTTCGTCTGCGAGTAGGTGCGTTGTGCCATGATCAGGTCCGCGTAGGTGAGTTCGCCCGCCTCGTATCCTCGCCGAACCAAGTCGAGCACTTCCGCCGCCTTCGCCAGGATGCCGCCATCGCTGGCATAACCTTCCACCTCATAATGGGCCTTGCTGTATCGCTGGTAGACGGTGGCAAGTCGCTGACGCAGGTCCAGCTCAACTCGTTCAACAACTCGCTCTGCCGCCACAACCTCAGCCCGCGCAGTTTGGATCGCGCCCTGATTGCGATTTCGCCAGGGGATCGGAAAGGAGAGCTGCAGATTCGCAATCGCGCCGTTTGTAGCGTTATCGTGCTGCAACGCTGCCTGCAGGTCGAGGTCGGGAATAGGCTCCGCAACCGCTCTTTCGACAGCCCGCCTTGCACGCTCAACGTTGATTCGGGCCACAACCAGTTCCGGGCTCTCATCCAGCAGCCGCGCCACCAGTCTGTCGCTATTGAATGACGGCACCGCTGTGCCAATCTGGCCCTGTAGTGGTCCGCGCGTGACGGCCGGCATGCCGAGTGTGGCGATCAATCTGGACCAGGCGGCAGTCAGCCGGACGGAGGCCCTCTTTTGCGACAGCTGTTCTGATTGCAACTGGATCTGAGCCCGCATGACATCGATTCGGCCAACTTCCTGCGCCTCAAGCAACGCCTGGGCCGCAGCCACCGCCTGTCCGGCCAGATCGACAAGTTCCCTGGCAGCCTTGTTCTGCTGCTCCGCTACCAGCACCTCATAAAACCCGAGTCGGACGTCGGTAATCACCCGCTGTTGTTGGATAAGCTCAGCTGTTTCCGCCGCCAGGATTTCCTCAGAGACGACCGCCTGGCTGAGTTGAAGTTTGTCGCCTCGGATGAAGGCCTGGCCGACGAAGACGCCAAGTTGTTCCGCTTCTCCACCTGTCCCCATCTCGTTTCCGGCGAATCCAATCACGGTATTGGGTGGGAGGCCCGCTTGGAGCCGTTTGCCCCGTGCCGCCTGAATCCAGGCCCGCGCCTGCGCAAGCGTGGGATTGTTTGCCAGGGCACGTTGCTCAAGGTAATCCAGCGTCAGTGGCGAGTCGTCCTGCCTCTGCGGTAGCGTGACGGAGACATCCTGAAATGGCGCCGTCGGCACAGTCGACACGACAACCGCGGGCTCCGCTTTCAGTACCGCGGCAGCGTCCGGTTTAATAGCTATCGCTGCGGGCTGAACTGGCTCCTTCTGTGGCTCTGTTTCCACTGCCCGCGAATGCAATTGTGGGCTCGCCGTGGGGGCCGGAGCCGAGGCTCTGAGTGGTCGCCTGGGTAGTCCGGGCAGCGTGAATGGACTGGGCAAAGGGGGTGGTCGGAAATCACGTGGCAGGCGGCCGCCGCGATTTCCCTGGCAGCCCACGAGCAGGCAGATCAGGAGGGCCGAAAATATACGTGGAGTCGACATCGACGTGGAAAGCACACCTCAGGACAGTGGCTTGTGAACCAAGCTGCAGAAAGACACAGCACCATTGGCTTATCGTCCGTTGCGAATTCGGTGGCTCAATAAAATATGCCGATTCGGGGGCTTATTCCGACTGGGCGCTTTCCGTGGCCCTCCGATAATGCTCTGCATGCCAGCTCAGAAATACGATAACATAGGTAGAGCTACTGGAAACCAACGGTTCAGGGTTGCCCACATGAGTATGAACTGGAATATCTCGCGACGAGCGATGTTACGCGGTACCGGTGCGGCACTGGCGCTACCCTTGCTGGATGTCATGAAACCCGCTGGGGCAACAGCAGCCAGCACGCCACCGCGGCGAATGGTCTCGTTATTCCATCCCAACGGCGTCTACCCAGCCAGCTGGGATTGCCAGGGCGAGGGAGCTGATTACACGCTCTCCGAGACTCTCCAGCCACTCCAGCCGCTCAAGCAGGATGTAAGTATCCTCTCGGGCCTCGATAACACAGGTGGCAAAGGCCACGTTGGTGCGACGTCTGGTTTTCTGACGGGCCTTGAAATGGAAGGTCGCGTGCTGGGCATCTCCATGGATCAGCAGATTGCTCAATACATCGGAGGGCAGACTCGATTTCCATCGATCGTGCTGGGAACTGAACCGCCGCGACAAGGTGGTGCTGGAAACCTGCCGATCTCCTATGCAAACACCGTGTCCTGGTCGTCACCGACCACGCGGGTCTCACCCGAGATCAATCCACGCGTGGCATTTGACCGTATGTTTCGGACTTCAGAGGATTCGCAGCGTGAATCCCAACAGCGATTGAGCGTCGTGGATCTGGTACTTGAAGACGCCCGCCGACTGAAGGGCCGCGCCAGCCGCAATGACAGTCACAAGATTGAAGAGTACCTGCAAAGCGTACGGACCGTGGAGAAGCAAATCGACAACCAGCTGAATCCACTTCCTCGCAGCTGGAATCCACCAAACCAGCCCGAGTTGATTCGGCCCGACGCCGGGATTCCCACTGAGCGGGATGTGCATGTCAAGTTGATGCTGGACCTGACACTGTTAGCGCTGCAGACCGACACCACACGGGTCGCTACTTTCATGATGGCCCACGGTTTTAGCCGCTGCAACTTTACCTTCCTTGGCGTCGACGGCGACCACCACACGATCTCGCACCATAAGAACCAGGCATCCTGGACGGACAGCTACACAAAGGTCACTCAGTGGTATGTCAGCCAACTGGCTTACCTTCTGAAGGGCATGAAAGCTGTCGACGAAGGTGGGTCATCGCTACTCGACAACAGCATTGTCCTCTACGGCTCGGGCCTCAAGGATGGCAACGGTCACAAGCGTAGTGACTTGCCTCTTGTCCTGGCCGGCCATGGTGGCGGCAGCCTCAAGCCCGGTCGACGCATCGTCTTCGCCCCCGGCACTCCGATGCCCAATCTGCACCTCTCCTTGATGCGGCGATTTGGCATTCAGCAGGAGACCTTCGGCGCCGGCAACGGCACTCTCGAGAATCTTTGATCGGCCCAGTCGCTATTGAGGGCCTTACGACATGATCCAACTGCAGCGACTTGCGATCGTGCTTGCCGTTTCGCTTATGGCGACAGCGAGTCCTGCCGCCGAGCGCATTGACTTCAGTTTCGAAATTCGCTCGATCCTTTCTGAGCACTGCTTTCAATGCCACGGACCGGACGCGGCCACTCGCGAGGCTGAACTCCGTCTCGACACGCCAGACGGGATTGCATCCGTTGTTGCCGGCGGCCAGTTTCGCCGCAGCGAACTGGTCCGCCGCATTCTTTCCACCGATCCTGCCGAACGGATGCCGCCAAGCGATTCAGGCCGACCATTAAGTACAGCTGACAAGAGACTGCTACTGGAGTGGGTCAAGCAAGGCGCTGATTACCAGGCACACTGGTCGTTTCGTCCACTCCAGTCGAATCAACCTCCGCGCAGCGGCCGCAGTAACTGGGTCCGCAACGATATAGACCGTTTTGTGCTGGCTCGTCTCAAGGCGTCTGGCCGCAGACCCTCCGCACCGGCGGCCACGTCGGTGCTGCTGAGGCGGATCGCCTTTGACCTGACAGGATTGCCACCGACCCTGGAACGCGTCGATCAGATCCTGCAATCGCCTTCCAACGAAGCCGTTGGGCAGTATGTCGATGAGCTGTTCGATTCCAGTTCCTATGGCGAACACATGGCGGTTGGCTGGCTGGAGGCATCGCGTTACGCGGACACCGATGGATACCAGAATGACCGCTACCGACACCACCATGTCTGGCGCGACTGGGTGATCATGGCTTTCCAGGACAACATGCCGTACGACCAGTTCATCATTGAACAACTGGGTGGCGACATGCTGCCGAACGCCACACTAAAAAACCAGATCGCCACTGGTTTCTGCCGAAATCACCGCATCAATTCAGAAGACGGCTCGATCCCGGCCGAATGGCATGTTGAGAATGTCGCTGATCGAGTCGACACGCTGGGCACTGTCTTCCTGGGTTTGACGATTGGTTGTGCTCGCTGCCATGACCACAAGTATGATCCCATTTCTCAGCGCGAGTATTACCAGCTGTTCGCCTACTTCAACAATGTGCCTGAATGGGGAGTGGGGCCCAATGACGGCAACAGCCCGCCCTTTATCAAGATCCCTGAGAGCTGGCCTGTGCTTTCCCCTCAGGAGGCCGAGTTCCAGATCCCCCAGCCACTCAAACTTCGGCAGGCGCGGGAAAAGGACGCTGGCAATGGGCTCAAGCGCCCGCAGGCCGGCAATGCTAACACGTTGATGGTGATGCACGAGCTGGATGAACCTCGCACCACCTACCTGTTGACACGTGGCCAGTACGATCTACCGGACGAGTCCGATCCGCTTGAGCCGGGCGTGCCGGCAATATTACAGCTTCCCGGTACGGCAACTCCAGGCAACCGACTCGAACTGGCCCGCTGGCTTGTGGACCCAGCTAATCCACTCACAGCACGGGTCGCAGTAAATCGCCTGTGGCAGCATTTTTTCGGAGTTGGTCTCGTCAAGACGAGCGAAAACCTGGGCAGCCAGGGCGAGTTGCCGTCCCATCCGCTCCTGTTGGATTACCTGGCGGAGGAATTCGTCAGCCACGGTTGGGATGTCAGGTACATCATCAAGCAGATAGTGATGAGCGCGACTTACCAGCAGACTTCCAGCGCTCCGCCCGCGGACTATGAACACGATCCCGAAAATCGCCTGCTGGCCCGCGGTCCGCGGCTGCGGCTCAATGGTTTTGCTCTCCGAGACCAGGCACTCGCCGTGAGCGGACTGCTCGTGCACGAATTTGGTGGTGCATCGGTCAGACCCTATATGCCGCCAAAGATCTGGCGCGCCTTTTCGAATAACAGTTACAAGCAGGGGCAGGGCAACGACCTTTATCGGCGCAGCATTTACACCTACTGGCGACGGACGATTCCGCCACCCATGATGATGACGTTCAATGCCGCGTCTCGTGAAGTCTGCATGGTTCGCACGGACAAAACCAACACGCCATTACAAGCGTTGACGCTTCTGAACCATACGATTTTCATAGAATCCGCTCGCAAGATGGCCGAACGAATGATCCAGGAGGGCGGAGCGTCCCTTGAGAAGCGGGTAAGTTACGGCTGCCGATTGCTCTTGAACCGCCAGCCAAGTGAAGTCGAACTTGGGCTGCTCACGGACGTCTACCAGGAAATGCACTCTCATTTTTCCGAGGCGACAGATGCCGCCAGCGAACTACTGGCTGTAGGCCAGTCATCGGTGGATAGCTCTATCGACTCAATTGACCTGGCGGCAATGACCCTGGTTGCCAACACACTCCTCAACCTTGACGAGGCGACCAGTCGACGATGACAGAGACTAACGCACAGATTACGCGATTACTGGCTCAGATCTCTCGCCGCCAGTTCTTCTCCAGGACCTCAACTGGATTGGGGACGCTTGGCCTGGCCTCACTGCTAGCTGAGGATTCCGAAGCCGCAGACCACAATAGTCATCCTCGGAACGCGATTGGTGGAATCCAATCGATGCCGCATTTCGCCCCCAGGGCAAAGCGAGTTATCTACCTGTTCCAGTCGGGCGGCCCTGCTCAGATGGATTTGCTCGACTACAAGCCCGAGTTACAAAAACGGTTCGGCGAGGACGTTCCCAAGAGTGTTTATCCCGATGACCGCAAGACGACGATGTCCAACGCCCAGGCCCGGTTCCCGGTGGCACCAAGCATCTTCCCTTTCCGCCAGCATGGCGCAGCTGGCACATGGCTGTCAGACGTGCTACCGCAACTGGGTACGATCGCCGACGACATTTGTGTTGTGCGATCGATGTATACCGAGGCGATCAATCACGATCCGGCCATGACAATGTTGCAGACCGGTTCACAATTGCCTGGCCGGCCCAGCATTGGATCCTGGCTGAGTTATGGTCTCGGCAGTCACAGCCGAAACCTGCCATCTTTTGTTGCCATGAGTTCCCGTGGGACGGGAAAGCCCGGCGGCCAGCCACTTTATAGCCGGCTCTGGGGTAGCGGATTTTTACCAGGCCGCTACCAGGGGGTGAAATTCCGAAACCAGGGCGATCCCGTTCTGGACATCAATAACCCCAGCGGACTCAGCAGCGAGGCTCGACGATTCATGCTCGACCGGCTCGCCAAACTGAACCAGCTCCAACTGGATAACGTCGGCGACCCGGATATCGAGACACGAATCAGCCAGTACGAACTTGCTTACCGAATGCAGACGTCGGTGCCGGAACTGCTCGACATGAGCGGCGAGCCGGAGCACGTCTTGCAGATGTACGGGCCGGACGCGACCAAGCCGGGAACCTACGCCTACAACTGCCTGGTTGCCCGGCGATTGGCAGAACGCGGTGTCAGGTTCATCCAGCTATTCCACCAGGGCTGGGATCATCACGGCAATTTGCCGGGTGCCATGCGCGGCCAGGCACGCGATACCGACGGTCCATCCACAGCACTGGTCAATGACCTCAAGCAGCGCGGTATGCTCGATGACACGCTGGTCATCTGGGGCGGCGAATTTGGTCGAACCATTTATTCGCAGGGTGCGCTTAAACCCAGGAACTACGGGCGAGATCACCATCCCAGCTGTTTTTCTATGTGGCTGGCCG
>CAUZOB010000129.1:0-14318 GCA_963581185.1 Planctomycetota bacterium
GATTTCGCCACTGGCTGGCCCGCTAGCACTGTTCGATGGCACGCAGCTGGGTCAGTGGAAAGTGACCGACAAGTTTGACTTCAAGAACCACGGCGAGATCAAGGCTGGCAAGGGTGTGATCAGCCTGGCCGAGGGTGCTCCCGCTAGCGGAATTCACTGGGATGGCGAGCTACCCAACAGCAACTATGAAATATCACTTCAGGCTCGACGGACATCGGGCTCCGATTTTTTCTGTGGCCTGACATTTCCAGTCGGTGAATCTCATTGTTCATTTATCGTTGGTGGATGGGGCGGTGGTGTGGTCGGTATGTCGAATATCAACAACATGTCGGCAGTCGAAAATGAAACCACTGGCTACCTGGAAGTGAAAGACAACCGCTGGTACCAGATCCGCGTACGGGTTACCGACGGTCACCTGCGAGCCTGGATTGATGGCGAGTCGATGGTGAATATCGAGCGTGCTGACAAGAAGTTTTCCATCTGGTGGGAGCAGGAGCCGCTCCGGCCGCTCGGTATCGCCAGCTGGAATACCGCAGCTGAGCTGCGTAACATCCGCATCACCTATGCACTTGATAAGTAACGGCAACTCGCCGGCCTGTCTTCCGGCTGAGGGAAGCTGATCATGGAACTGTTTGAATTGTCCCAGCGGCCAGACGCACTGGCTGAATTCCCAGCAGTGATGCAGATCCCGGTCCAGTGGGGTGACCAGGACGCCTATCGACATGTCAACAACGTGGTCTCGCTGCGCTGGTTTGAAACAGCCCGCCTGGCCTATTTTGACGCAGCTGGTATTCGCCAGCTGGAAGACCAGGGGCTGGCTCCTATCCTGGCGTCGGCATCGCTGGACTACCATCTCCAGCTGCTCTATCCGGATACGATTCTGTCAGCCAGCAGGATTTCGCGAGTCGGCAGTAAGAGCCTCACCATGGAACATGCGATTTACAGTAAGGGCCAGCAGAAAGTGGTCACCGGGGGGACATGTATCCTGGTCATGTATGACTACAAGCTGCAGGAGTCGGTGGTCGCCTCGGATGAGATCCGCCAGCTGATCGAGACCTTCGAAAGTCGAACGGATTAAGGGGCCAGGGGGATCTGTCGGCGATCATGACTGAGCAACTTCCAGGCACTTTTTACGATTACCCTCGCTATTACGACCTGGTCTATGGCTCGGACTGGAAAGCCGAGCGGGACTTTCTGGTTGCTGTCTTTGAGCAACACGCCAGTCGCCGCGTGAAGCGTCTGCTTGAGCCTGCCTGTGGAAGTGGCCGGTTGCTGCTACCGCTGGCCCGCGCTGGCTTCCTGGTCAGTGGATTGGATTTGAATCCGGCGATGGTCGAATACTGCAATCGCCGCCTCGACCGTCATGGCTTTGGCCAGCCCGCCTGGGTTGGCGATATGTCTGATTTTGAACTGACCACTCCGGTCGATGCAGCGTTCAACACCATCAACAGCTTTCGCCATCTTGAAGATCACCAGCAGGCGGTTGGTCATCTTGAAAGCATGGCTGACGCAGTCGCCGTGGGTGGGCTCTACGTGCTGGGACTGCACCTTACTCCCACCGCCAGGCCCTCAACCGAAGATGAATCCTGGTCGGCGCGTCGTGGTCATCTGGCGGTCCAGACCAGCATGCAGCTGATTGACCGGAACCTCTCCCGCCGACGAGAGCGATATCGCATGAGCTACGATATCTGGACACCGACGCGGCATGCGCAGCTGGTCGATGAATTCGATTTTCGTACCTATACGGCCGAGCAATTCCAGTCGCTGTTGGCGGAGGTCCCCGCCCTGCAGGTTGTGGCGATGTACGACTTTTCTTACGACTTGAAGCAGCCACTTGAACTGGATGCAAGCAGCGAGGACGTGGTCTTTGTACTAAGAGTCAGAGGGTAAATGCTGGCTCATACCACACGGGTCTTCAGTTCTTCTCCAGCCAGGCCCAGCAGCAGGTTCTCGACTGAGTTCTCTGCCATCTGTTGACGAGTCTGTTCTGTCGCGCTGCCCAGGTGCGGAGCGATTGTCACGTTGGACAGGCCCAGCATGGGATGGTCGCGTGGCAGTGGTTCCGGATCGGTTACATCCAGGGCCGCGTGATAAATCGACCCTTGCTGCAGGGCCGTGGTCAGCGCGGCTGTATCGACCACCCCACCGCGGGCCACGTTGACAAGAATCGCCGTCGACTTCATCCGTTCCAGCTCCTGCTCACCAATCAACCCCTCGGTCTCTTCCGTCAGCGGGCAGCTCAACACAACATAGTCCGACTGGGCCAGCAGCTGATCAAACGGCGTGTAGCGCGCCTCCAGTTCGGCCGGCAGATCGTCCCGCTCGTTACGGTTGTAATAAAGGACCGACATATCGAACGCCCGTGCTCGGCGGGCAATCTCCAGGCCAATCCGGCCCAGCCCGATAATCCCGATCGTGCTACTGTGAACTTCCCGTCCCAGCATGTAGCCCGGGTCATAGTAAGTGAAGTCGGCGGAGCGGGCGTAATGATCTCCCTCGATCAGTCGCCGGCCAGCGGCCAGCAGCAATGTCATTGCCATGTCGGCGGTGGCACCGTTCAGGATCTCGGGGGTGTTTCCCACCGGTATGCCGCGTTCGCCTGCCGCAGCCAGGTCGACGTGGTCGACCCCCACGCCATAATTGCTGATCACCTTGATATTGGGAAAGCGATCCATCAACTCGCCATCCACCAGCCGGTGGCCGTAGGTGTAGATGGCAGCGATAGATTCATCCCCGTCGCCAACAGGCGTCTCCCAGGGAAGAATCTCCACCTTGCCTGCCAGTAACTCATTGGTATTGGCAGCCAGCGGCGTATCGGCAATCACGCGAGGTAGATTCATCTTGTCCTGCCATACCGTTGAGGTGAAGAAGCGAGGAGGTTGTCAGACGTGGTCAATTTCCCTGAATCGCTCTGCCGCTTCAAGCACGGCGTCGGTTATTTCCAGCGAGTCATCGAGCGGCTTGATCATGGTGATTTCTACCTGGCGAGCTGTCAGCTCCAGCCGGCCGGCTTCTTCTGCCAGTTGAGGGAGCCATCCGCCCAGGCTGCCACAGCCCTCTCTGGCTGCCAGTGCCGCCAGGCTGCGGACCATCCGCTGCAGTCGCAGGTCCGTGGTCTCAGCCAGTCCCCAGTCCTGGATTTCCCAGCAGTCATCTCGACAGCGTACGCGCAGAAAACCGGCTGGCTCTGGCCCACCATCATCCAGCAGGAATGTGCGGTCGTCGGATTGCTTGCGGAACAGGTAATCCCAGTAGGCCTGGTCGCGCACAATCGCCAGCTGGTCATTGGCGATCGACTGCTGATACCAGCGGGCCAGCTGGTCTGCATGGGCCGCTGCCTGAACTTCTGCCAGCTGCCACTCGCCATCGATCGCTGCGGTTGCCAGCTGCATTTCCCAGCTGGGACAGATCTGGTAGCCCATCCGTTCGTAATAGCCTGTACTGATATCAGAGAAGAGGATACTGGCCACCGCACCCTGCTCATGTTCCTGCTGCTCAACCCAGCTGATCAGGCGCGGCGCATGGCCCGCGCCACGTTGGCTGGGGACTGTGTGCACAGCACCGATCATGATTCCATGGACCGACAGGCCCGCCAGCTGCAACTCGACCGGATAACTGCCCAGTGAAACAACCACTTCGCCAGCCAGGCAACCGACGTACCAGTTGGCGCGGGCATGTTGTGCAGAATGGATCCGCTTCTGCATGTGCTCTTCCAGCGTCGGAGCCCATGGCCAACATTCAAACACGTTTGCAAAGGCTGCCAGTCGCTGCTGTTCGTCAGCCAGGCCTAGCTTCAGTTCTTCAGGCATCGGTGATTCTCTAGCGGAGTTGCCACGATTCATCAAACAGCCCGGTTCCGAGCAGCTTGCCTGCGGATTCGCGGTCGGGCAATTGGCTCATATCGATGATAGCCCAGTCCAGCAACTTTGGATTCTGCAGGGAATTCGTGCGATCGTGGCCCTCCCGGTGGGTCGGTCCACTATTGATCACCACATAGCGGTCGGGATTCAGTGGATTGGGATAGACCAGTATTGGCATCTGCGTGCTGGCGTCGTATTGCTGGTTGCCGAGCTGCAGAACCTGATCTGACCATTGGATCGGCAGGGCATGGTTACCATCCCGCGGACCGAGGCTGGTCAAGCGGTGGATCAGGCTATTCGAATCGGGCGTACCCCAGAGCACCAGGTTGTACTGCTGGATATCCTCGGCGGTGACGTCCTTGTCCGGCTTGACCCGTGCATGTCCCCGGTAGAGTGACTCCCAGCGATGGAGAAAATGATCCAGTTCAAACTCTACCCATCGTTCAGCCAGTGGATTGGATGAAGTTCCTGAGGGGACGACAACCAGGAACGGAGACAGGAAGGCATCATCAATTGGTCCCTGCAGCCCATGCCGTTTGGCCAGGCCATCGGTCGGCAGCTTGCGTAGCCAGTGGAATTCTCCATCTGAACCCTTCGAGAGAATGGCACGAGCTGGCGCCTTCAGCTTCAATACACCAGGCGGCTTGATTGATCTGCCGTTGACTGAAATCGTGGCGGCGTACATGTCCTCAAATGGTGTCAGCTCCAGCATCGTCACATTCTGAGTTGTCACTTCCACAACAGGCTTCTGGTTGGGGATGATGCGGGCATCAATCCGCGCCTCCTGCCAGTGGTGCTCGAGCCGCAGTGCCTGGACCCAGTGGACCTTGTTGTAGCGCAATGTGCGCGTCTGCAAATGAACCTCGGTCGGCGTGGCCGCTTGCCCGCGATCGACCGCCTTGGCCAGTCGCGAAAGGATGTCTACCAGTGAATCCTTGTGATAGCTGTGACCCATACCGGGGCCAATAATGTGAGTCAGTTTGCGCCCGTGATGAAGATAGGCTTCCTCCATCACGCGGGCTGCCTGGATCTGCTTGTCCAGCTCGCCGCTGTAGGCGATCACTGGCACATTAAAGAGGTTCCGCACATAACCTGGCACGTCATACATGCCCCACATCAACTGAACATGGTCCGGCGGGAACTTCTCTGGCGTGAGCTTGTTGTAGAGCGCTGTCTCGGCAAAGCCGGCTCCGGGACTGACTGCTACCCAGCGGTCCGCGTAATGAGCACCGACATGCCAGGCTCCAGCTCCGCCCATGGAAAATCCAGCCAGCACGATGCGCCGTGAGTCGATGTTATAGCGCCGCTGGACATCGGCCACGGCATCAAGCACATCGATTTCCCCGGCGGATTTAAAGCCCATACAGTGGCGACCGAAGGGGTGCAGCACGATCGCGCCGGCGGGAGCAATGCGACCGGCCCGCGTCATCCGCTGAGCGATGAAGTGCATGTCGGTGATCTTATCACCACGACCATGCAACCAGACATAAAGAGGTACGGGCTTGTCGAGAGCCAGGTCCTCGGGAATCTCCAGGCCATACGGCTGCAGCGAACCATCGATCGATGATCGGTAGCCTCGGACCACGCGGCCCGGCGCCGACGTCCAGTCGCTTTGCCCAGCATCTAGTTGTGCATGCCGTCGTTCTGCCTCGGCCAACAGCGATCGTGCGGTCTCCACATCTGCTGCCTTGTAAAATTCACCAAACTTGATGGCCCAGGCGACCGCCTTGGTGAATACCGCCACATCGGTGTAATGCTCGTCATCCCGATGCTCATCAAGCCCCTGCTGGATCTGCTGCAGGGAGCTAACCAGGCCATCCAATTGTTCTGCCGGCACTTCAATCCCCGCTGGCGGGATGTGGCGGTCGACTTTTGGGATCGCTGGCAGCGCGTCGCCCGCGGTCACAGGTTCGGGTAACTTGATCCGCGTGCCAGCTTCTCGATGAAATCCGTCCGGCCGGGGCAGATTGGCTGGTGCGTCGGCAGTTGCGATCTGCCATTGCTTTAACTGGCCTTGCAGGCTGGCAAGCAGCTCCCGACGGCCTGGATCCGACGCCAGGTTTGTAAGTGAATAGGGATCCGCTTCCACGTCATAGAGCTCTTCGGCTGGCCGCGGTGAGATAAAACAGTCCCACTGGTGTGGCGGCAGCGTACCGGCATCGCGCATTCTCTGCATGAGAACATAGGTCGGGCTGCGAACCGCATCTGCTGGTGGCGTACCAGGAAACTGCGGGTAACCGTTGTAGATATAGAGGTACTTTCGGGTACGGACACTGCGCTTGTATGCCGAGTAATCGTGCCAGTTGTGCTCCGCAATTACATGATCACGCACCTCGATCGCCGGGTCTTTCAATGTTGGCTGCAAGGAGTGGCCCTGGAAGCTGTCTGGAAGCTCCAGTCCGGCCAGCTCCAGCAGCGTGGGGGCAATGTCAACACTGCTGATCAGTGTCTTGTTGACCGAGCCAGGCTGGATGACTTGCGGCCAGCGAGCGACGAACGGTGTTTGCACACCACTGTCGTAAAGCGTGGTTTTGGAACGTGGAAACGGACGACCGTTGTCCGACATGTAGATCACCAGCGTATTCTGATCGACGTCCTGGGAGCTCAGCTCAGCCAGCACCTTGCCGACGTAGCTGTCCAATCGACTGACCTCGTCGTAATACAGCGCCAGGTCGCCACGGGTAGCCGGCAGATCTGGCAGGAATGGGGGAACAGTCACGTCGGCTGGTTTGTGAGGCGGATCAACTGCACCGGGCTGATAACTGCGGTGCGCGTCGCTGGCGGCAAACCAGAAGAAAAACGGTTTGTCACGAGGACGTTCACGCACCACCTCGACCCACTTTTCACAACCGCTGGGACGCCCTCCTTCGATGCGGTCAAATCCACTGCGAGCCGGGTTGCCCAGGTGCCACTTGCCGGCACTGGCCGTGTAATACCCGGCCTCACGCAGCAGGGCGGCAAAGGTTGTCTGGTTGGCGGGCAGCGGTTGATGCAGTTCCCCGGCACCCGTGCTGTGAGGATAGCGGCCGGTCATGATGCTGCAGCGACTCGGGCTGCAGGAACTGCAGGTCAGGAAGGCGGCATCGAACCGCATGCCCTGGCTGGCGAGTTGATCCACGTGCGGTGTTCGCACACCGCTGTTGCCGTAAACGCCGATGTCGTTCCAGCCGATATCGTCGGCGATGAAGATGACAAAATTGGGCCGCTCGGCAGCCGAAGACCAACCAACCAGAACAAACAGCAGGAGCAGGGAAGGACATAAGTGTCGCAATTGGCGAGTCAGCACGGGAGCTCTCCTTGGTGGAGCAGAAGCGATTAAACCAGCGGGTCCAGTATAGCGCCCGTCAGTTACTGCTGACCACCAAGGACCACGTTGATTGACGGACAGGATCCGCCATACTGGTGGCTCACGAGACCACGCTCTGTAATCCAAGAACCCAGCACAAGTTTTCTCACCTGGAGTCCCTCCCATGCGACAGCTGCATCTGCCATCAACGCTACTTGCCATACTTGGCCTGGCCATCCTTGGCAGCGGAATCCAGGCGGAACCGTTGCCGAACACGGACAAGCTGACACTAGAAGGCGATATCAGCTCGCAGCTGGTCGAGGGAGTTGACCGCTTCCTGCTCAAGCGACTCGATGCGTCGATCGCCAGCCGGGCAAAGCACTGGCAGCGAGACCTGTCCTCAGCAGAAGCGTATATCAAGTCAGTAGCAGGCAACCGGGCTCGGTTGGCAGAGATCAGCGGTGTTGTTGACGAGAGAGTTACATCAGACGATGTGGACACGGTCCAGCTACTGTCCTTGCATGGCGAGATACGAGCGGGCAGTGGACCGAATGGGCTGACGGTCGCCAACATTCGCTGGAACTCGATCCGCAACATGCATGGTGAAGGCCTGGTCCTGCTGCCTCAGCAGCAGGTGACTGACCGGATCGTGATTGTGATCCCGGACGCTGACCAGACTCCAGAAATGCTGGCAGGACTGGTGGAAGGCCTGCCGCCTGAGCAGCAGGTTGCCAGCCTGCTGGCCCAGAGTGGTTGCACGGTGATCGTGCCGTCGATCATCAACAGGGAATTCAAATCACACGGTCGCGGCGGCAAGATCACGAACCGGGAGTTTGCCTACCGGGCAGCGTATGAACTGGGTCGCCACCTGATCGGTTACGAGGTTCAGAAGATCCTGGCCTTGATCGATGCCATGGATGCACAGTTCAAGCGTCGCGGTATCGACACCCAGCGATATGCCGTGATGGGCTGGGGTGAGGGCGGCCTGCTGGCACTCTATTCAGCAGCACTGGATCAGCGCATCGATGTGACCTGCGTGAGTGGCTATTTCGATTCACGCCAGGATGCCTGGCAGGAGCCTGTCTCGCGCAACGTGTTCAGCCTGTTGGAACAATTTGGGGATGCCGAAATCGCTAGCCTGGTTGCTCCCCGGGCACTGATCATTGAAGCCGCCAGGGGTCCCGAGCTGGAATTGACAGGTGGTGCCGGGGCACCGTTTGCTCTCGATTCCCCCCAGCCAGCTGTTGTGCGGGCCGAGTTTGAGCGGGCCAGGGAGTTGCTTGGCAACAAGGCAGCATTGGTTGAAAACCTGCATTTGGTCCAGAGTGGCGATGGCAGCGGACCGTTCGCTGACAAGGCGACAGTCGCCACCCTGCTCGAGGCACTGGATCCCGACCTGACTGCCGTCGCGAGACCCCAGCCGATTGAAGTAAACACGGCCGGGTTGGCCGATGACGCTGCTCGCCAGGCTCGCCAGATGCAGGAAATTGACGATCACAACCAGTGGTTACTCAAGAAGAGCCCGTTGGTTCGCAAGGAATTCATGAGCAAGCTGGATACCAGCAGTGTGGCGGCTTACGAGAAGTCGGTCGAACAATACCGCGAGCACTTTCGTCACGAGGTAATCGGTCATTTTGACCTTGAGCTGCTACCGTCGAATCCCAAGACTCGATTGGTCGAGGAGACGGAAAAATGGACTCGCTATGAAGTCGTGCTGGATGTCTTTGAGGACGTGATCGCCTACGGGCTGATCACGATTCCCAAGGGGATTAAGCCGGACGAGCGTCGACCGGTGGTGGTCTGCCAGCATGGCCTGGAGGGGCGTCCACAAAGCACGATTGGGGAGGAGCAGGAACAGTATTATTCCCGTTTTGCCACCGTGCTGGCCGAACGCGGCTTTGTCACTTTTGCTCCGCAAAACCTTTATATCTTCCGCGACCGTTTTCGTTCGCTGCAGCGAAAGAGTTATCTGATCAAGAAGACGCTGTTTTCCACGATCGTGCCGCAGCACCAGCAGATCGTGAACTGGCTCAAGCAGCAACCGTTTGTGGATGGCAAACGAATCGCGTTCTATGGACTGTCCTATGGCGGTAAGAGTGCCATGCGGATTCCGCCGCTGGTAACCGATTACTGTCTTTCCATCTGCTCGGCAGATTTTAATGAGTGGGTTCGCAAGAACGCTTCGACGCAGCACACGTTCAGCTATATGTGGACGGGTGAGTACGAAATTTTTGAGTGGAACCTGGGTAGTACATTCAATTATGCCGAGATGGCCTACTTGATCTGCCCGCGGCCGTTCATGGTGGAGCGCGGCCATTTTGACGGCGTCGGCGTGGATGAATGGGTGGCTTACGAATACGCCAAGATTCGATTCCTCTATGCCGCCAAGTTGAAGATCCCAGGGCAGACGGAAATCGAGTGGTTTGACGGGCCGCACAAGATCAACGGCGTGGGCACCTACAAGTTTCTGCATAAGCACCTGGACTGGCCAGAACCGTAGGGCGGACTCAGTGGCAACGATCCGTTCCAGATCGATCCGCCGAAAGTGGAGCGAATGGACCGGGTGAAAATACAAGGTCTTACTGCAGAGGCGAGGCGAGGGAGAGTCGCCTGCGGCGAATCAGCAGCGGGTTTGTGCAGTCCGAGCGGGCCTGCGGCACAACAACACGACTGAGGTGAATAGCGAATCTGCTGGCAAGCTGTTACCATTTTTTAGTGTCACCCACCGAGAGAAGTGAGAGCCGCCTCGCGGTGGCGTTTTTTCCTCCATCCCTTCCGCGGGGTTGATTCAAAGGATTCAAGAACATGAAGAAGTTGCATCGACAAATACTCCCTGTTGCCCTCGCTTTGTCCGTGGCGATCATCGGGTTTCCCGGCTGCAAGGGTGGCAGTAGCAAGGAAGAAGCTTCAGGCACACCGGAATTCCTCAGTGTCGGCACAGCCCAAATTGGCGGCGCTTTCTATAACGTCGGTGCGGCCATTAACGACGCCTTGAATGAAGGCAAGGACGAGGGTGGCTGGCGCAAGTCGAATGCTGAAGCAACCGGCGGTTCGCTTGAGAATTATCGACTGCTGGAATCGGGTGACATCCAGATCGGGATGGCGAATTCGTCGATCTCCTATTTCGCTGTTCGAGGTACGGCGGGCTTTGACAAGAAATACGATGTGAAGACGATCATGACGATGTTTCCCCTGATCGGGATGTTTGTCACCAAGAAAGGCCAAGGTATCGAGTCGCTGGCTGATGTGAAGGGCAAGCGAGTTGTGGTGGGTCCGGAAGGAGCCGGTTTCGAGTACTTCCTGCGGCCTATCCTGGAATCGCATGGTGTGACATACGATGACTTCGACCCGGTTTATGCTGGCATGTCAACGTCGGTCGGCTATCTGCAAGACGAATCGGTAGCGGCGACCTTCCTTGGTGGCGGGCCGGTTTCGACGGCCATCACCAGTGCGTCGTCAACAATGGACATCCTCTTGATTCCCTATGGAAGCGAGCAGCGTGATCAGCTGGCCAGTGACTACCCGTCATTTTCAAAGGTCACTGTGGCCTCGGAAACTTACAAGGGCCAGGATGGCGACTTTCTCAGCCTGAATGTCGGCTCAGCTCACTTGCTCGTACGCGGCGATGCGGATGAGGACTTTATCTACAACGTCACCAAGGCAATTTTTGAGAACCGCGAGTCGATTGCTGAGAAGCATGCTGCTGCCAAGGCAATTAACCCGAAGAATGTGGTACGAAAGGTCGGCACAGAATTTCATCCGGGCGCCATTCGTTACTTCAAGGAAATCAACATCTGGCCGGATTCGCCGGCAGAATCGACTGAAGCGCCGAGCGCCACTGGCTCCTAATCCTGTAGTGAAGCCAGCAGCCGCGAGAGATCCGGGACCATGATAGATCGAATCCGATTGTTCCTTGTATCGGCCTTGAGTGTCGCCATTTCGGTGTTCACCATCTACGAGGTCAACTACGGAACGACGACTCCACTAACACAACTGGCTATTTTTGCACTGTTGGGAAGCTCGATCTGCTTCCTCATGTTTCCGCTTCGCAAAGGCTGGGAACATATCACCTGGCTGCGGGTCATGGATATGGTCCTGGCAGTCCTGTTTTGCCTCTGTTGTGGCTACCTGATCTGGGAGGGTGAAGCGCTCACCAATGACCGGGTGGGCCGATATACCAACTTTGACAACTGGGTGGCAATCGTGGCCACCCTGCTTGTACTGGAAGCGACGCGGCGATCGATCGGGCTGGCGCTACCGTTGCTGGCCGGAATCTTCCTGCTGTACGCCTATTTCGGCCGCTCGATGCCCGATTGGCTCTTTCCGCACAAGGGTTATGACATTGACCGGATTGCGTCCCAGTGTTTCCTCGGTTCCAAGGGGATCTTTTCCGTCGCCATGCGGGTGATGTTCACGTACGTCTTTCTGTTCGTGGTGTTCGGTGCTTTCCTGGAAATGAGTGGCGCTACAAAGTTCATTATTGACTTTGCCCAGCGGGTCTTTGGTCGATTTTCCGGTGGACCGGCAATGGTCTCGGTGGCCGGTGCTGGTTTGATGGGGTCGCTCTCGGGCAGTGCCGTTGCAAATGCAGTCACGACGGGCACGTTCACGATCCCGATGATGCGTAGTGCCGGGTTCACACCGACGATTGCTGGCGGGATCACTGCCGCCGCTGCCTCGGGCGGAGCCCTGATGCCACCGGTGATGGGCGCGGGAGCCTACATGATGCTCGAGATCGTCGAGCAGACGCCCGGTTTGCCACCAATCACATTCCTGCAGATTGCCAAGGCAGCCCTGGTGCCAGCCATTCTCTACTATCTTTCCCTGCTGCTGATCGTGTTCTTCTACTCCAAGCGGATCGGCACAGCTCCCGAGGTCGAGACGTCGGAAAAGAAGTCGCTGATCAATTATGAGGGCCTGGTGTTTTTCGGAGCCCTCGGTTCCCTGATCCTCTTCCTGGTGGTGGGATTCACCCCCTTCCGAGCTGTCACTTACTCGCTTGAAGTGATCCTGCTGTTGTCAGTATTCAGTCCTCGTATCAAGCTGACCAGGCAAGCTCGGTGGACTGGAATCATCCTGTTCCTGCTCGTCACACTGACTGTTGGTATCATCCGTGCTCGCGGTAATGAGCAGGCCGATATTGCGAACTGGACACACTGGGCGAATGCCGGCATCCCGGGCATGCTGGTCGTATTAATGGCCGGTTTGCTGGATCGCAACTGGCGGCCATTAATCTTGGGAGCCTTCCTCGGTACCTCCCGATCGGGCGTGGCCCTGGTCGTGGCAGGAGCCAGCGTTGGTGTGATCATTGGTGTTGTCAGCCTGACTGGAGTCGGTACGGCTTTCCCGGCGGCTGTCGTACCATTGGCAGAGAAGAGCTTGCTGCTGGCATTGATCGCCATCATGGTTTGTTCGATTGTGCTGGGCATGGGGCTGCCTTCGGCGGTCTGCTACCTGCTGATGGCGACCTTGATTGGACCGGTACTCGGTAAACTCGGTGTACCCCCACTGGCCGCGCACCTCTTCATCTTTTACTTCGGCATGATGTCGATGGTCACACCGCCGGTGGCCCTGGCAGCTTATGCCAGCGCATCGATTGCCGATGCCAAGATCATGCCCACGGCGATGGCCTCGTTCCGCTTTGCCCTGGTCGGCTTTACCCTACCTTACATGTTCATCTATCGACCGGCGCTGCTGCTCTTGAAGGAGAATGGAGCAGCACTGGAGGCCTCAGATATGCCAGCTGTGGTGATGGCGATCGCGACTGCCATCGTCGGCATTGTTGCTCTGGCGGCTGCGATTGCCGGATACCTGCGCGGCCGCTTGACGGCGGCAATCCGTGGAGTGCTGCTGGTCACAGCTGCGCTGCTACTGGTCCCCAACAACCTGCTTAATTTCATTGGAGCAGCGCTGTTTGCGGCAGCGGTTATCTACCACTGGATGGCAGTCTCTCGCGAGCTGGCAGCGCCCCAGTAGCTACTGGTTGGCAACAATTTCCAGCAGTTCGATGGCGGGTTCGCCGTTGCAATAGATCAGAGCTGTGCGGCCGTAGACCGCGTCACCCTCGGCGACGGAGAGCAGTTCGGTCAGTTCCTCGCCGGGCTGGATATGCCAGAGCGTCATCAGCTGGACCTGCCTGAGCACATCGTTCTGGATCAGGATCCGGCCCAGCGGCGTCTGCTGGTTGAGAATCTCTTCCTGCACATGCTGCTCGAGGTAATTCAAGTCGACACGCATGATGCCGTATTGCACCACGCGACCGTCATCCTGTCGCCGCAGCAGGATCTTGCGGGCATAGTGAGTATCACTCGACGAGGTCGTGATCACTTCGACATCGACGGCGCAGCGATGATGCGCTTCGACGGTGACTGTCATGTGGTGGTCGTGAGCCAGCAACGATCGTTGCGGCTGGGGGACGTCGTCCGCGACCACTTCATCAAACAGCCCGCAATCATCCGGTTCGTCATAGAACAGCCGGATCAGCGTTTCCAGGTCGGAGAATGAGCGAGGGGGTTGATTCACGGTTGGATCGTGGGGTCGGTTGCTGGGCGGGGCTGTTCAGGTGACTGCTTCCTGGGTCGCAGCCGTGCCAATCGAGAAGGTCTCCGGAGTCTCCAGGACTGGTTGCTCCAGCACGGTATCGACGAGGTAATAGAACAGTCGCCGCAGATCCTCGGGTTGGATGTCGTCAGCAATCGCCTCGGCCCGCTGCTGGTGTTTGTCGACCAACAGCAATGCCTTGTCGAACACACCTGCCTTGTTATAGAGCTGCCGGACCTGCTGGATCCGGCTTGCCTGGTCACCACTCTCTTCGTCCATCAGTGTCAGTAGCAGTTGCTGGTCTTGCTCGTCGAGCGCCTCAAGGGCCAGTGCCAGCAGCAAGGTTGGGCGGCCTCCCAGTGCATCCAGGCCAGCTGCCATCTTGTTATCAGCATCTCCCTGC
Organism: Planctomycetota bacterium; assembly: GCA_963581185.1. Lineage (GTDB taxonomy): Bacteria > Planctomycetota > Planctomycetia > Pirellulales > Pirellulaceae > SAT2750. Next base: position 14,090 of record CAUZOB010000129.1, read on the forward strand.
CAGTCGCCGAGGTCGTTGAGGATCTGGAAGGCGACACCCAGGTTGCGGGCAAAGCCGCGTACAGGTTCTTCCATTTCAGCCACGGTGCGAGCAAGCCGAACGCCGGCCAGCACCGCTGCTTCGAAGGCGGGCGCTGTCTTCAGAGCGTAGATCTTGAGCGCGTCGATGGGCGCCAGGCGCTTGTCGAGTGCATCCCGCCACATCAGCTCAGCACCCTGTCCCTCGGAAA
>CAUZOB010000130.1:0-14267 GCA_963581185.1 Planctomycetota bacterium
ATCCTCGCCCGAGTAGAAAGCGAATCTCGTGCTTTCAATACCACCGCCCGCCTTGAGGATCTCCATCGCTTCGCTGACATCCTCCTCACGGTAGGTGCTGAGCATGTCCTTGAGCACAGCCTTCACAAGCTTCTGTTGATCCTTGGAAAGATCGCTGCCGACGATGCCAGGAATCTTGTCAACGTTCTTTCGCAACTGCACCGCAGTTTCACCCGGCGCGTCAGACAACAGGGCCTGCTTCCGCTGATCCGAATCGAGTGCCTTGAAGACCTCGTTGGCACGCACGGTCAGGTGCGAGAAGAGGTTGTCCTTCAAGTTGCCCTGTTCGCCGTGACCGTAAACCAGTGGCCCGCCGAACGCGGCGCCTGGCACGCTGTTGCCATCGGCACGCAGCGTCAGGTGTCGACCGGTCAGCTCGAATTCAAACGGTCCCTTGGCCGGATCGCCAAAGATCGCGATCGAGTATTCGGGAAGCCCGCCGTAATCGTCTTCCATCTGCTTCATCAGTCGCTCGTAACCATCCTCGGAGGTGATATCCTTGACCACCTGTCGGATCAAGTCCTGCTGGCTCTTGTTAAAGAAGTCGCCAATCGTCTCGCTGACAACATGCCAGTTCGCGTTGACTCGCGTGCGCCGGGGATCATCCCAGGCCAGCGCGACGGCCTTCTTCTGGTCCGCTGTGAGTGTCGTATAAAGTTCGCCAACCACCGTTTCCGCAGCACTCTTGGGTGTTGGAGCTGCATGAACCATGCTGCCACGAGCCAGCATGGCGGTGGTCGTCCCAGCCAGTGCCAGCCCAGCAGTCGTTGTCAGGAATCGACGACGATCGACGGAATTATCACAATCGGAACATGGACGTGGATCTGTTTTTTCGGACATGGGGCACTTTCCTGCCGAGGTGCATCGAGACTAATGGGACCGATGCAGACCACCGGCCAGCCCTCTCTGGACTGCCAGACAGTATACCGCTCAAAAACCCAAAAGGGAAAAACGGCCAGCTGGAATCAGGAAAAATACGCTCTACTAGAACGAGTGCCAAAGCAGGTCAAGCGTGACAAAGCGTTTGCTCAAAGTTACGATTGGGTAAGCCTCGAAACCTCTCGCTAACTCCCTGTCTGACATCATGCTCTCGATACTCAGTAATCCACGCAGTGCCTGCCATGGTGTGACTCGCCGACAGTTACTCCAGGTTGGCGGAGCTGGGCTGTTTGGACTGAACCTGCCGAGCTTACTGCAGGCGGAAGCGACCCCCGACAAGAAGCCAGCGCGGGCACGATCCGTTCTCTTCGTCTACCTGTTCGGCGGACCAAGCCAGCTCGAAACATTTGATATGAAACCGGATGCCCAGACGGTCATTCGCGGGCCGTTCAGGACAACCCCAGGCCGTAACCCGGAGATCCGGATCTGCGAACACCTGCCCATGCTGGCAGACTGCTCCGACCAGTTTTGTGTCATTCGAACACTCAACCACGCACAGAACGATCACAACGCTTCACACTACATCCAGACCGGCCACCCCATGCCAGCGGCAGAGCGGGGACCGTCAAACGTCAACGCCGCAGCCAACGACTGGCCTGCCATGGGTTCCGTCATCGAGCATCTGGACCAACGATCAGCTGCTGGGCAGACGAGAACCATCCCCAGCTATATCTACTTGCCCAACCGACACGGCGAAATCCAGCTGGGTGGCCAGTATGACCGGCTGGGACAATACGGCGGCTGGCTCGGTTCACAGTACAACGCTTTCGCAACTCGAATTCACAAGCGCGCAAGTGGCGACAATCCCTATTACCGAGACTGCTCAGATGAAGAGCTGAAATTCAAGTTTCAGGGACTGGAGATGGGGGAGGGGATGACACTCGATCGCCTCAACCACCGGCAAAGCCTGCTGTCACAGCTGGAACTGGAAAGACGTCGGCTGGGAGAGACCCTGCCGGTCTCAGGTTTCAGTAACCTGCGACAAACCGCCCTGGAGATGTTGGTCTCCACGGATCTGAGCACTGCACTCGACATACGCCAGGAGCCAGACCGGCTGCGAGATCGCTATGGCAGAAACCTGTTCGGCCAATCGCTGCTGATGGGCCGGCGCATGATCGAGGCAGGGGGGCGATTCGTAACCGTCGTCTGGGATATGGCTGATGGAGCTGCCTCGGGCTGGGACTCGCACGAGGAACTCACCGGTAGCATGAAGAATCACCTGCTGCCTGGACTCGACCAGGGATTCTCTGCCCTGCTGGCAGACATGAAGGACCGTGGGCTGCTGGACGAGACGCTCGTCGTCTGCGTCGGTGAAATGGGTCGTACCCCGCAGTTTATTAATCGCGGCAATCCTGATGGCCGTGATCACTGGAGTTACTGCTTCCCCGCTCTGCTGGCAGGAGCAGGAGTACGCAGCGGACTTCTCTATGGCCAGTCAGACCGCGATGCCGCCTACCCGCTGGAACACCCTGTCAGTCCCGAGGACCTGAGTGCCACGATTTTTGACGCGATGGGAATCGATCCACACCAGCCACTTCTCGACAAGCAGGGCCAGCCGGTACCGCTCGCCCAGGGTGGTCATGTTCTGAATCAGCTATTCGGCTAGGCACGTCCGGGCTTAATCCAGGAACCGGCGGAGCACGTTCGCCGTCACCCCTGAGACCCCCTCGTCCACAGCAATCGACAGCGTCCAGCAGAGTGAACCAACAGAAAACACTGCCCCGCCCGAGGCTGTCTCGTACAACACCATATCCGCACCGCTCTCGTCACCGTTGGTCCCTTTGGCCAGCTGAACAAGCCCGGCCGGCGAATCCTCGCTGATCTTGTCCAGCTCGTGACCCGAGGCCCCTCCCGGACATCGCTCGTGCAAACTCTGTTCGCCAAACAAGCTGCCGGTCGACAGACCCAGTCCGTCGAAAACCCAGTGCTCTCCGTCCAGCACGCGGTAGGGCGCCGCACTCTGGAAACCATCGTGCGAGTAGGCCACCCCCAGCAACTGGGCTTCGGACTCACCACGCAGATCCGCCCGGCCCTCCTGGCGACAGACCATGGTCGACTGATCGAGAAACTCCACCTCGGCATATAAACCACAGCCAGCCAGGTACAGCAGCTTGCCACCCTCGTTCTGCACCCAGTCCTTGACCCGCCTGTACATCTCCACAGACCAGTACTCCGGATGCGTGTTAAGGACCAGTACCCGGTACTGCTCAAGTGGCAGCGTGCCAAAGTGCAACTCTGTTTCACTATAGAGGTCGTGTTGGAAACCTTCCCGCTCGAGCCACCCTATCAACCGCCATTCGCCCGGCGCAAAGGCCGATTGCATACGGCCGGCAATCGAATCGGTAATCTCCGCCTGCTCGGGAACAGAGTTGGGGATCTCTGGCCGTTCGAATGACAGCGGCGCGGAGGTCACCTCGTAAGGCCACAAACCGGGGGCCGTGTACCGCTCAATCTCCTGGCGAGAATAGACCAGCGGCTTTTCTCGCAGCCCATCCTGGTTGAAATAGTTACTGCGGCCGCCGTAATTGTTGTAGGCATTCCAGCTAATGTTCGAAGTCAGTACGGCAATCTCCGAGCACGGTTCCGCCGGTGAGACAATCCAGGGGAAAGAAAAGAAGCGGCCCGACATCGTGCTGGCATGGAGGAAATAAAGTCCACCCTCTGCAGGCGCCTCAACCCGGTGCTTCTGGAACTCAACCGTGTGCCCCAGCTTGTTCCACTGCATGCCTGTCTGCGTAAAATCCTCGTCCGGAGCAACCTGCCTCATGGCTCCGGGGCCATGTTCATCGCACCAGCCGAGTTGCCTGACAAGTTGTTTTTCCCAGCCATAGCGGTAGAGGTCGAGCCGAAATGCCTCGCTCGAATGCACCCGGTACTCACTCGCTCCACCCGTGCGAACCCACTTGGGCCACATGTAGCCGATCAGGCCGTCCGGCAACAGTCGGAACTGGTGGGGCTGGCCCTCTGCCAGTTCAACCTTGACCCGTTTGCCACCGAAACCGTCGCGGTTGAAAGTCAGCTGGTATTCCCCGGGCGGACAATCCACGATGATCGCACCGTCCGCCCGGCTGGATGTGTCCCAGCGCCTGCCGGCACTCTCGATCGCCACATCGACGGCCGGAATGGCAACATGCTGCTGGTCGCTGACATAACCGATCAACATTGTGATGGCCTCGTGATCTCGCTGTGCAATCTATGCATGCGTCTGGGGAAGATAGTGCCTGGCAATCTTGGTCGCCACTGTACCAATTCCATAATAGCCCACGGAAATCCGCCCCACATGGGTCAGTAAATCGTAAGCCTGCCAGCGGGAGAGATGAAAATCCGATTCCAGCCAGAGAATCAGCTGGGCGAAGGCCGCCGCGATCGACCGCTCCATCGGCGAACCACTGGCGACCGTCATGATCTCTTCCTGCGACTCAATCCGCGGCCCTGCCAGGGAGAGTTGACTGACCAGGTCGACCGTGATCTCGGTCTCGGCTGCCATCTCCAACCCGGTACCCGACAGTTCACCATGTCCCATGGCCGCATGGGCATCACCGAGGTAAAGAAACCCGCCGTCAACGAGCACGGGCAGGTAGACCGTGGCCCCGGGGCAGACCTCGACCAGGTCCAGGTTGCCGCCATGACGACCGGCTGGCTGAGTCGAAGCGACACCCCAGTCGCTGGCTGTTCCGATACAGCCAAGCATCGGCTGGTAGGGAATCGCTGTCGTCTCGTCCCAGTGGACGAAATCATCGCGAATTGGACAGATGCGGGCGTTTGGCGGTACATCATCGCCGAGCCATTCTGCCAGCCGACCGGGATGCCCCACGTACGTCGCCGCCTGGCCATCACGCGGTCGAATCTCGTGGATGGTGACTGCCAGCGCATCGCCTGGCTTGGCTCCCTCGACCACGATCGGTCCGGCAACAGGGTTACTCAATGGCACCGTGCTCTTGTCGCGGCGGTCCGTTGGCTCTCGCAACTGGCCTGACAGAGCATCTTCTGACTCAACCAGCAGCCGTTCACCGGGCTCGATACGGACACGCGGTGGATGGTGTGCCGAAAAGTCATAGACCAGCGGCTGAGCAGCGACTTGTTTCATCCGTGCATCTCCACAATTGGATAGATAACCAGCAACCTGTTTCATTGTTGCCAGGGAAAGGCCATCGTCGGTTGGTTGACATATCGATCGGTACGAACCAGCAACTGCACACCCGCGCCAGGACCAAGCTCGACCGTGAACGCCGGTCCATCCACCTTCACAACCGTGCCAACAAATGTAACATCGCTGCACTGGTGCTCAGCATATGCTCCGGTCTGCACCACCAGCGTTCGCGGTTGCAGCTGGTTGGTGTTGACCAGCGTAACGCGAACCTCGTCAGCGGTCATCTTATCGATCAAGGCGGCCACGTCGTCGGGAATGCCGGCCCGCCTGTTAAGCGGGTCAAAGTACCGCAGTCGGCAATGCAATACAGCGGCGCCGCGTCCTGGATCAAGGCCCGCCATCATCAGCTGGCGTAACGTCCCGACCGTGGCCGGATTGAACTTCATCGGATCATCGGCCAGCCGGGTATCGGGTGTTGTTTCATCGGCACGCATCCCGACCACCTTGCTGCGAATCATGGCAAGATCCGCCCGCAAGGACGACTCCGGGAAATCAGCATTATCGCCGTCCAGGAAGCGGATCCAGTTGTCGCCGGCAACTCGTGAATGATCCGAATCATTACAGGTCCAGTAATAGCATTCGAGGCTTCCCTCGGACCAGGGCGTGTCGGTATAGCCATACCAGCCATCATCGCCATGCATGCGCGGATAGAGCGTTGTGCCATCAACCTCGATCTTGTTCGAGTTGACCAGGTCGATCATCTTCGACCAGCCTTCGATATAACGACGATCACCGGTCAGTAGGTAGGCGTTGCCAAATCCAATCACCCCTCGGCCAACCCGATTGCGATTCGCCATCTCGCCTGTCTGCGGTACTTCCACCGAGAAACCCCAGCCGTACACGCCGCCATACCACTTGCCATCGGTCTCCCCGCCGATCGTCCCATCCAGACCTATGTTGCTGGGAATAATGCCATCGTTCTGTTTCATTCGCTCGAGCCAGGCATCGACATATTCCAGCAACCACTGCTTGTACTTCTGCTCAGCGGTCAACATGTAGGCATTGGCCGCCAGCGTGGTGGCACCCATATTTTGGGGGTGATCGCCAATGATATCGTTGTAGTCCTTGAAGTGGGCCACCATCTCGGCATAGTTTCGCTCTCCATGCCCGAGGTGAAAACGGTTTTCAATTTCAATCGGGTCTCCCGCCCAGTCCAAGCCTGTTGTCTTTCGCATCAATGGTCCGCGGCTGCCATTAAACATGCTGCGTATGATCTTGTGCTGTGGATCGTAGTTGGGCGCGCCAGGATCCTCGTTCATATAGAAGCCCGCAAATCGCCGTGTGCGATGACCAAAGGCAACATCTGCGGGATCCGAGAGTCCCTGCAGATTGAAGACACGCAGCCCCTCGCCGACGTGCATCCAGTCCATCATCACGGGGAATTCCTTGTAATACATGCCGTCCCGTGCAAAGGGAACGTCTGTCGTGCGGGCTTCGGTGTACTGTCGCAGGTGTCCTTCCCAGGCCTGCTTGTACATTTCCAGAACGCTGTCGGGTGCCCCCAGTGCATGCAGGATCGGCCAGTCGGCAACGTTTTCGATCGCGTCATCCGGGCCGTCGTCACCACCCCAGCGTTCGACACACAACAGGTATCCCCGCTCGTCAAAGTACTTTTGGAAGAACTCACGACAGGCAATCGTGTTGGTATCAATCAGTTGCCGCTCAAGAAGTGCCCAGCTGGGTGGCGAGACGGGCGTGCTGACCGAGATCGTCGGCCCCTGGCCATCAACCCCCTGGGGGGCGGCGACGCCGAGGACAATCAGCAGCAGGCAGGCATATTTTCTCATGGCATCATTCTTCCCCAGCTAACCCAAGAGGTTCCCGTGCTGGGATCTATTGTAGCCAACCTGGTGGGGCCGTGAGGCCAGCCCGCAGAATCACTCGGCCGGCGCCAGCTGGACCTGGTAGAGATCGTGATCGCCCTCGCGCTCCGAGACCATCACCAGCGACGTGCCATCGGGCGTCCAGGTCGGATAGTCGTCCCGCTCAGGGTGCTGTGTGATCCGCCGCTTGCCGCTGCCATCCACGTTCATCACGTAGACTTCGAAATTCCCATCACGATGAGAGACAAAGGCCAACTGCTTGCCATCGGGCGAAAAGCGAGGTCGCAAATCCTGGAAACGGTTGGTGGTCAGCCGCTTCAAGTCACTGCCATCGGGCTTCATCAGGTAGATGTCGTAGTTGCCGTCGCGGGTTGAACAATACGCCACCTGGCTGCCATCCGGCGAGTAGTCCGGCCAGATATTGATCCCCTTGCCGTCGGTGATAGCTCGCCGATTCTTGCCGTCAATGCCGACGGCAAAGATGTCCTGGCGACCACCCTCGGCAAAAGAAAACAGCAGCTGGGAACTATCGGGGGCAATGGCTGGGCTACGGTAGCCGGAGAATCCACTTCCCGGAGCCAACTGGATTTCGTTCTGCTCCTCGCGTGAGCAGATCACCAGTCCCACGCTGAGAGTGCCAACCGCCTTCAGGTAGCTGTAGTATTTTCCATCGGCGGAATAGGCGGGATCGAATTCCGGTGCACTGACTGTCTTGTGAATCGGCTCAATCGTGCCGTCGGAAATCTGGAGTTTCTTGAGCCGGAAGATCTTGGGATCTTCAAAGTCAACATAGACCAGGTCCTCGCCACGGTTGATGAAGATCGGCGTGAACTTCATGCGCCCATCGTGGGTCAATCGCGTCGGCTCCTGGGCCGCGAGCGAGCCAGCCAGGAGTAAGAGGGCGGGGGCCAGGACGAATCGTTTAGAGCAGGCCATCGATTGGCACTCCGTCAGCCAGCACGCCCATCTCGGCTCGCGACTGTGTGTCGATACCCGCCAGCTCGGCAATCGTGGTACCAACCATCAGCGGTGTTACGGGATCTGTGATGGGATGCTCACCCCTGGAATCGCTCATGCCAATCACACGCCCCGGCTCAATCCCGGCCCCGGCCCAGATGGAATAGTAGCACTGGGGCCAGTGATCGCGTGCCGCACGTGCATTGATGCGAGGTGTACGTCCGAACTCGCCCATGCAGATCACCAGGTTGTCTTCCAGCAGGCCACGGTCTTGCATGTCGTCGAGCAAGGCACTGAAGGCGCGGTCCAGGATCGGACAGTGCTGATCCTGCAGAAGCTCGAAATTGTAAATGTGCGTGTCCCAGCCAAACTCAAAGCCCGGCGTGACCGCCTCCACATGCCGACTGTAATTGAGCTGAATGTAGGGCACTCCTGCTTCCACCAGTCGCCGTGCCAGCAGGGCACTCTGACCAAAAACCGACTTGCCATAGCGAGCTCGTGTGGCCGGAGATTCGGCGGTCAGGTCAAATGCCGAGCGGGATTTCTCGTTCGTGAACAACTCGTAAGCCTGTTGGTAGGTCCGTTGCCAGGCAGCTACCTCGGCTGATTGTTGATCGAGCGAGCGGGCCACGCTGCTTAACTTTTGTTGCAGCAGGCTGCGATCGACAATCCGTGCCGGGTTCAGCTCATCCAGCAATTTCAAAGCGGGCAGATTGGTTTCGCCCCTCTCGCTGCAACCCACCATGAAGGGGTCGTAGACCGAGCCGAGTGTGCCGCCGCCGTAGGCTTCAATCTTGCGAGCACCATCCATCACCGTCCCGTTGGCGATCGATACAAACGGTGGCAGCTTGCTGTCAAAACCGCGGTGCTTGGCCACGATGGAACCGAAATTCGGCTGCACCGGCTTGGGATTCTCAATAAAGCCAGAGAGGGCGACCGTGCCCGCATCGGGATGGCCGGGAGCGGAGGTGATGTGATTCCTCAGCAGCGTGTAGCGATCGCTTCGTGCTGCCATCTGCGGCAACAACTCGGTGAAGTGCACGCCTGGCGTTCGAGTCGGAATGGTGGCAAATGGCCCACGAAACTCCGCCGGTGCATCTGGCTTGGGGTCGCATGTATCGAGGTGACTCGGCGCGCCCCAGAGAAAGACAAACAGCACCGACTTGGCCCGGGGTGACTGGCCGCCAACATCCTGGATGGCAGCCTGGCCGAACTGGTGCATTCCCAGCCCCAGCGGCAGAGCACTAGACAGCTGTATGAAGGACCGCCGGCTGATGCCGCTACAGGTCCGCGTCTTGAAACTGCCGATGTTCAGCATCACACGTAATCCATGGTCCAGCGAAGCCCCAGGAAAACAAACGCCGCGTCCTCGTCTGTTACTCTCATTCTTCGGTTTTATTGTACCAGACCCATCATCAGGTCTCCGCAATCGCCACCCTTGTATCAAGCTGGCAGCGCGACGCCACAAATGGTTGTTACAGAAGTTGTGGTGGGAACGGCATGCCAGGCATCGCTCTAGAAAGCCTGGCTGATTATTCTGGCTGGGAGAGAAGCAGAGTTTTGGTGGCAACTCGTTAGTGGTTATAATCTGCTCACAGACCTTAGATCGCTTGCCGCTGATGTTCATCTCGTGATCGACCAGCCAATACCCACCCGAGGCTCGACCGGACCGATGTTCCGCCCACCTGCTAACCTGTACCAGATCTTCAGTGTGGCCCTGCTACCACTGCTGGCGATCTCGCTTACAGCAGCAGATCCAGCGATCAGTTACGAGCGGGATGTGCGGCCGATTCTCAAGGCCCACTGTTTTCAGTGCCATGGTGAAGCGGGAGTCCAGGAAGGCTCACTCGATCTGCGACTGCGTCAGTTAATTCTCAAGGGTGGCGATTCCGGAGCTGCTATTGTGCCTGGCAAGCCAGCGGAGAGTTACCTGCTTGAGCGGATCGTGTCAGGCGAAATGCCGCCCGAAGACACCCACCTGGGCGATAAGGACATCCAGCTGATCTCCGACTGGATTGCCGCGGGGGCCATTACGCTCCGGGATGAACCAGAAGACCTGGGCAGCGATACCTACTTCACCGAGGAAGAGAGAAGCTGGTGGTCGTTTCGACCCGTGATTCGTCCCGGACTGCCCCAGCTCAACGATCCCCGCATTCAGACACCGATCGATGCTTTCCTGCTCCGCCGCCTGCGTGAACAGAATCCCGAATTCGGCTTTGCCGAGCCGGTGGACCGAATCCGCTTGATTCGCCGCGCCAGCCTGGTACTCACCGGATTACCCCCCAGGCCAGCTGATGTGGCAGCTTTCCAGACAGATGACAGCCCGCTCGCCTGGACTCAGTTGCTGGATCGCCTGCTCGCCTCACCCCAATACGGTGAACGCTGGGGTCGCCACTGGCTGGATGCCGCCGGCTATGCCGACTCCGAGGGATACACGGATGAGGACCGGGTTCGTGAGCATGCCTACGCCTATCGTGACTATGTGATCCGTTCCTTGAACAGCGACAAGCCATACGATCAGTTCATCATGGAACAACTGGCTGGCGACGAGTTGGTCGCTCAACCGGTCCAGGAACTTACACCCGGGGTTGTCGAGAAACTGGCTGCCACGGGGTTTCTGCGAATGGCCCCCGACGGTACCGGGTCCAGCGTCGACCAGAACCTGGCTCGCAACCAGGTGATGGCCGACACGATCGAGATTGTCAGTACCGCGCTGCTCGGTATGACGATCCAGTGCGCCCAGTGCCATGATCATCGCTATGACCCGATTTCACAGCTCGACTATTACCGCTTTCGTGCCATCTTTGAGCCGGCGCTGGACTGGAAGAACTGGCAGGCACCTTCGCAGCGGCAGATTTCACTCTATACCGCCGAAGAACAAGCGACTCGCAACCGCATCGAGGCCGAGGCCGGTACGGTCGACGATGAACGGCAAGAGAAAGTCGACTTTTATATCGCCAGGACGCTTCACCATGAGCTGCTGATGGTCAGCGACGAACTTCGCGGGCCACTCGAGGCGGCCTACAAGGCAGCCGCGGGCGATCGCAGTGACGAGCAGAACACATTGCTCAATGACCACCCGAACATCGCCAAGATCAGCGCCGGCAGCCTCTATCTTTACGATCGCCGACGGGATATCCGTGCCAAGGATCTGGAGCAACGCCGTGACGAGAAGCAGGCAGCCATGATCCGGCAGCTTGTCGAGCAGGAGCTGTCCAGCTTGCCAGAGGATCAACAGAAGCTGGCGCTGGCTGCCCTCGAGATCGATCCCGAAAAGCGAACGGACGAACAAAAACAGCTACTCGCCGATCATCCCCAGCTGGTGATCAGCGACCAGCAACTGGCAGACGAGAATCCGCAGGGAGCAGCTGAGCTTGAGCTCTACACAGCTGCAGCAGCTGATATTCGTAAGTACCGTATACGAACGGACTTACAGGAGTTTTCAGATCGAGCAACTGAGGTGCGGGCTGCCATCCCGACTGAACGGTACATTCGAGTCCTGCAAGAGATTCCCGACTCTGTTCCCGAGACTTTTCTCTTTTTCCGCGGCGATCATGCTCAGGCTCGCCAGCAGGTTGAGCCAGCCACGCTCTCAGTACTGCCGCTCGAGAGTTCAATTCCTTCGCAGGATGCCGAGCTGCCGAGCTCAGGTCGTCGCCTGGCACTGGCTCGCCAGCTGACTGATAGCCGGCATCCACTGGTTGCCCGCGTGATGGTCAACCGCATCTGGATGCACCACTTTGGTCGCGGCCTGGTTGCCTCGACGGGCGACTTCGGTGTCCTGGGAGAACGGCCCAGCCATCCCGAACTGCTGGATTGGCTGGCTGCCGAGTTTGTTGAGTCGGGCTGGAGTGTCAAGCAGCTGCACCGCTTGATCATGAGTTCTACTGCCTTCCAGCAATCGGGCAGCGGCAATCCCGAGCTACACTTGGCCGACCAGCAGAACCAGTTGCTTGGCCGGTGGCCTGTCCGACGAATGGAAGGCGAAGCGATTCGCGATTCCATCCTGTCAGCATCCGGACAGATTAACAGCCAGCTGTATGGAGAGCCGGTACCGGTGATGGAAGATGAAGTTGGCCAAATCGTGATCGGCCGGGAGAACCTGGACGGTGAGCGAAAGCCAACCGCACCGATCGACTTGAAAGGACAGCAATATCGCCGCAGCATCTATATCCAGGTTCGACGCAGCCGACCGCTGGCGATCCTGGAGTTATTCGACGGCCCGGTAATGACGCCGAATTGCCCACAACGAACCGACTCCAATGTGCCGCCCCAGTCGTTGCTGTTGATGAACAGCCAGGTGACGCTGGCACACAGCACAAGGTTTGCCGAGCGACTGTTGCAGGACCATCCTGACTCACTCACTGACCAGGTCGACCATGGTTGGGCATTGACCATCGGTGGCGCAGCGAGTGACGACGTGAGAGCAGCGGCCATCGCCTACGTGCAGCAACAACAAATCGACTTACGGAAAGAAAACAGTGAACTGGATGATCAGGCTGTTGAGCTGCAATCGCTGGCTCTCTACTGCCACGCCTTGTTCAGTTCCAGCAGCTTCATCTACGTGGAATAAATAACCATGGACCGAAGACAATTCTGCCGCGGCGGCCTGTTTGGACTGGCTCCCTTTGCGCTGGCACACATGTTGGCTGAACAATCGAGTTTGGCCAAGCCCGTCAAACCGAACCTTGCTCAGCCCGACTACAGCCTGACGGAAAAACCGCCGCACCATGAACCCAAAGCACGGGCCATGATCTCGTTGTTCATGCAGGGTGGACCGAGCCAGGTGGACCTGCTGGATCCCAAGCCGACGCTGACGAGAATGGATGGCGAGGATTTCCCTGGCAAGATCAAGTATGACGACGCTGGTGGTGCCAGCCGCAAGATCCTTGGCAGTCCCTGGAAATTCGCGCAGTACGGTGAGTCAGGTATTCCGGTCTCCGAACTGTTACCGCAGACGGCCGGAATCGTTGACGAGATCACCGTCATCCGCTCAATGCACACTGGCGTGAACAATCACGGCCAGTCGATTCACGCCATGAACTCGGGTCGTGTCCAGCAGGGTCGGCCATCGCTGGGTAGCTGGATCAGTTATGCCCTCGGCTGTGAAACAAACAGCCTGCCTGCCTTTATCGCCATGAGTGACCCCCAGGGACTGCCGGTCGAAGGCGTGCTCAATTGGTCTAACGGCTGGCTCCCCTCGATCTACCAGGGAACCGTGATTCGCGCGCGTGAACCGCGGATCCTGAACCTGCAGCCGCCCGAGCAGATCAGCTCAAAGCTGCAGGCCAACTATCTGGACTTTCTACGCCAGGTCAATCAGCGGCAACTGGACCGGTACTCGGACAACACCGACCTGGCTGCCCGAATCGCCAACTTTGAGCTGGCCGCCTTAATGCAGACATCCGCACGGGATGCGCTCGATCTCTCCCAGGAGACCAAGGCCACGCACCAGATGTATGGCCTGGATGACGCCAACAAGGATGCGGCGGAATATGGCGCCCGTTGTCTGATTGCCCGACGACTTGTGGAACGCGGCGTTCGATTCGTACAGCTGTTTACCAAGAACCAGTATTGGGATCATCACGGCAGCATCCTCTCGCGGCTGCCTGCATCCTGTCGCAAGACCGATCGCGGCGCAGCGGCATTGATCAAGGACCTCAAACAGCGTGGCTTGCTCGATTCAACCGTGGTCCACTGGGGTGGCGAAATGGGCCGGCTGCCGGTCATTCAGAACGATGCCGGCAGAGCGAATATCGGTCGAGATCACAATACCTATGGATTTACCATGTGGGTGGCGGGTGGCGGTTTTCGTGGCGGTATGACCTATGGCGAGTCAGACGAGTTCGGGCATCATGCCGTCAAGGACATTGTTAATCACTTCGATTATCACGCCACGCTGATGCACCTGTTTGGGCTACAAGCCGAGAATCTGGTCTTCAAGCGTAACGGCCGCGAAGCGTCGCTGGTTGATGGTCAGGGAGGCCGCATCATTGAAGAGATCCTCCGCTAGTGCATCTCTTCCTCCCCGGTAGTTTTTCCATGAATAGACCAATCTTGATCTCAGCGCTGCTGGCAAGCCTGCTGGCCCTCTCCGCTGCCACCCACCTGGCTGCCGAGACGATACCTGCGTTTGAGCTGCCTGACGGTTGGACGTGGATTCCTGCCACCGATAGTGAACAGGTCGAAACTGCCGGCCAGTGGCGACAGGATCGCTTTCGCTATGCCGCCACTGCGCACCTTTACACAACCGATCCGTCCGCCAGGCTGACAATCAGCTTCAGCGGCACCGCCATTGGGATCAGGCTGGGAGGCCACAACACGCCCCCCTATGGTGGCCAGGGTGGTGCCAACCTGGG
>CAUZOB010000131.1:0-14207 GCA_963581185.1 Planctomycetota bacterium
GGCTGCAGTCTCAGCGCCATCGACGGGACTGGCCCAGTGGCAGACGCATGAAGTTCGACAGCTCAATGGCCAGGCCGGGCAAAGACGCCTTCCGGCGCGGTTCCAGATTGTCACCGAGAGCTGGAACCGGGTGGTCGCGGTTCCCTACATGGTCAACATGCCGGAGAAGAATCGGCTGTTGATGCTGGTCGGGTGTGACTATCCCCACCGTGCCTTCGTCCTGACCAGCGACAACCGTGGAGCGACCTGGACAGATCCCCGGCCCGTCCGCGCCGACGACGATGGCAAGCCATCAATCGGCATGGGAACGGCACTGGCATACCTGGGCAAGGGGAGACTGCTCTTTTACGAGGACGGCATCCTGGCAGCTGGTCCACCCTCTCGCTGGTTCAGTACCGATTATGGAAAAACCTGGGGTCACCCCGTGCCGATTGCACGCTCATCAGATGACAAGCCCTGGTACATCTGGGATCCACCGCTTGTTGATCGAGATCCCAGGACGGGAAAGATCATCCAGCTTGCCGAGACTGGCTACAGCCAGTCAGGGACAGACTCCCAGGCCTCGATTCGCTTTAGTACCGATCTGGGGAAGTCCTGGAGCCGGTCAATCACGGTGCCCGAATGGCATGGCGCGAACGAGGTGAGCCTGATGCGCGCCGGTAACGGTGATTTACTGGCAGCCTGTCGAACCGACGTTCCGGACCGGCTCGAGGGCAAGACCCTGGACCATTACGAAGGACTCGGGATCTCGATATCCAGGGACGACGGACGCACCTGGTCAGCGATCAAGATGCTCTACGATTACGGTCGCCACCACCCGTCGATGGTGCTGATGCGCAACCAGGATATCGTCATGACCTATGTCGTGAGACTGGGATATGTCGACGATCAGGACGGCTTTCCGCAATTCGGTATCGAGGCGGTGGTTAGCCACGACCACGGATCCAGCTGGGATCTCGATCACCGCTACCTGTTACATGTCTGGTCAGGAAAACGAAAAGGGGAGTCCTACTGGTGGCCCAGCAGCCAGGCTACCTCCTCCACACTGTCTCGCGGTGGTTCAATTATCACCACTTTCGGAACCGGCTACCGTATCCAGGCCGGCAAGGAAAGTCCGCAGGCCCCCAGGGACGCTGGTTTGATCCAGTGGCGCCTGAGCCGGAAGCCAGGAAACGCCGACAGGGCAATCCGTGATGCGGCATTCGACTCAGATCTGCGCAATGTTTTCGATCCGAAGCAGTAGGCACGGCCAGCGGGGAGCGAGCCGTGTAGGGTTCGAGCTGATGCTGACAGCGATGGACGGTTCGGCCTTATGCGATCTGCGACCAGCCAATTCTGCAAGCTCTCGTGACAGTGAATTCTGACTGTTACCCCAAACCCCAAATGCCGATAAGTCGCGTTTTTGAGGGTTTTCTCGTCAAAATGTCCGGCTAAAGAAAATCTCCCAAACCGCCGATTACCATATTGACACTGTTATATAACACTGTAAGGTATGGACATGAGCAGTCGATATACCATTGGCGAATTGAGTGAGCGTGTAGGTTGGGTCCTGTCGTTGACCGGTGCCGACCAGCAGGCATCGGGGCGAATCAAGGCGGTACCCGACATCAGGACCCTGCGTTATTACACGACCCGTGGCCTGCTAGCTCCGGCAGAGGAGATGCAGGGCCGGACGGCCTATTATGGGCGCAGGCACCTGGTCCAGGCTGTTGCGATCAAGCGGTTGCAGGCGGCGGGCGAGTCGCTGGGGATGATCCAGCAGCGGATCATCGGGGCGACGGACAAGCAGCTCGAAAAGTGGGCCAGCATTCCTGACACCGTCTGGGATCAACTTGATCAAGCCATCCCGGATTCCCCCAGCAAGGATCACGATCAATTTCAAAGTGAGATGATGGAATCCCCTGCTGCAATGGAAGCGATCCAGCCGGCCTTTTGGAAATCGACTCCGACCGACGTTGTCCCGGACGCTCCGGGGCCCTCCGGCACGAGGGGTCAACTTGCCGTGCAGTGGGAACTGGCTCCCGGCATCCGCATTACCTGGGACGATGCCCAACAGGCCGAACTGGCTGGGCAGGACCCCGGCTGGCAAAGATCACTGGCAGACCTGGCACGCCACGCCGCACGCATCCGTCATCACTCAGGTGACGAGCTCGCCTGAGTTGACCAGTAGACCACATAAAAGACCTGGTATCGAACAACAGAAAATGGAGAAACCAATGATCACGCAACAAGCACTTCCACTATATGACGCTCCTCTTTCGACGACTGATACGACTGGATTCGGTGCCCTGGAAACCGAGTCCGTGGGCTGTCTCCCATTGACCGCTATGGATGTCCGCTCACACGTCTCGGGTCTCTGGTACAGGACCCGCGTCGAGCAGAGTTACTGCAATACCACCGACCAGCCTATCGAGGCGACCTATATCTTCCCCTTGCCCGACCGTGCCGCGGTGCATACCTGTGTATTACATGTTGGTGAGCGACGGGTGGAGGCCGAGCTCAAGGAGCGATCGGCGGCCCGGGCTGACTATGACGAGGCGATCGCTGCAGGTCATCGTGCGGCGATTGCTGAGGAGGATCGCAGCGGCGTTTTCAGTCTGCGTGCCGGTAATATCCCCGCGGGAGAAACCGTGCGGGTTGAGTTCGAGATGGTGGGACCGCTGGAGATCGACAGCGGCGAGGCAACATTTCGGTTTCCGCTGGTCGTTGCCCCCCGCTACGTTCCTGGTAAGGGTCTGGAAGGTGTTCCGGTTGGCGGCGGTATCGCCCAGGACACCAACCAGGTGCCTGATGCCTCACGAGTGACCCCGCCAGTCCTGCTACCTGGCTTTCCCAACCCCGTGGCCCTCTCGCTGGAGGTAACGATTGACCCGGCCGGTCTTGAACCTGCCCCGGGTGCCTGGCGTGAGGATATGACCTGCTCCTTGCACTCAGTCGTCAGCGAGTCCGGTCCACCGTGGAGGGTCTGCCTGGAGCCCGGCGAACGACTCAATCGAGATTTCCTGCTCCGTTTCCCGATCACCGGCGAGGTACTCGGCAGCAGCCTGCAGGTCTCCCCGGCGACCGCGACAAGTTCCGGGACACTGGCCGTGACGCTGACCCCGGACCAGGTCGACGCTGAATCGGGGCTCGTGCCACGTGACGTCGTGGTACTGCTGGATCGCTCGGGCAGCATGGGCGGCTGGAAAATGGTCGCGGCTCGCCGTGCTGCCGGCCGGCTGATCGACAGCCTGGGTGACGACGACCGTTTCGGAGTGATAGCCTTTGACAGCGTGGTCGAAAGCGACATCGAGGATCTGCAGCCGGCAACTGACCGGAATCGCTTCGCTGCCGTCAGCTGGCTGTCGGGCCTTGAGGCTCGCGGCGGAACCGAGATGGGTGAGGCGTTTGGACAGGCGGCTCGATGGCTTGGTGAAACGACCGATCGCGATCGGATTATCGTGCTGGTCACCGACGGCCAGGTGGCCGGCGAGGACATAGTGTTGCAGCAATTGAAAGAGGCATCCGCGAGCCGGATGCCGCGCATCTTTTCCGTCGGTATCGACCAGGCGGTCAACGCCGGCTTTCTGCGTCGGTTGGCCGACCTCGGTGGTGGCCTCTGTGAGCTGGTTGAAAGCGAGGATCGGCTGGACGAGGTGATGGACCGTATTGCTCGCCGGCTTCAACCACCGCGGCTGACCGAGCTCTCGATTGAGTCTGACGATCTGGCATGGGAGCCCTCGAGCATGGTGCCATCCCGGCTGCCTGACCTGTTCCCGGGTCGCCCGGTCACGATCCTGGCCCGCCACAGCGAGACCGCTGGCCCAAGCCAGGTTCGCGTTTGTGGCCGTCGTCCGGACGGTTCAACCTGGACAACCACGTTGACCAATTCGCCGGGTGATACGTCAACGCTGGCGAGTGCCTGGGGCCGCTTTCGTGTGCGTGAACTCGAGGACCGCGTGGCAGCCGGAATTGTCGACGATGTCGACGAACTCCAGCAGGAGATCGTAAGAGTGTCGCTCGAGAGTGGTGTCTTGAGTCGTTACACGGCGTTTGTTGCGGTCGACGAATCCGAGCTTATCAACAGCGAGGCGCCGCCCCTGGAAATCACTCAAGCGGTGGAAATGGCAGCCGGATGGGCAGCCCCATGTGCAGATATGTCGCCGAGTTTTTGCAACCAGATGGAATCAGCGGATCTGCGGTGTGATGCCGGACCTCCTTCAGGTCCTGCTGCATTCAAAGTCGAGGTTTTGTCGAGGGACTTGTTTTCGTTCCGGGACGAGGGAGATATTCCAGCGCCTGATCCCGCTGATCCCGCTGAGCCAGATGCTGAGGAAGGCGAGCGACGCGTGCGTAAGGAAAGAGAGCGACTCGAGGCAGGGCTGATGAACTTGATCGAAGGAATCCAAAGACTCGAGAGGTTCCAGGCGGAGTTCAAGAAGCAGTCGGCGAAGCTGTCCCATGACGACCTGATTGAGACAATGGCTAACTTTACTGAGGAACTCTTGGAGCTTTTGGAGCTGTCGAGAATGGCCTTTCATTCGACAAAGTCCGATATTGTGGCCGATCACATCGAGGAGTTTTTCAGAGAGACGACTGCGTACCTCGAGTGGTTACGCCTACCGGAAGGAAGGCCCGCACCGTTTGCAACACATAACGAATGGTTCGAGAGAGCAGCACAGCTGTTGCACAGGGCTGCGGCAGATTGTCGAGACGTGCTGATGGAAACGGAGCGGGTTCTGGATGAGTTGCGGCATGAGTTGTCCTGAACCGATCCAGAGAGAGATTGAAGGCAGGACAGGGATGAAATCGATCGCTGATTTCATTGGGTCATCACATAGAGCTGCATGAGAGGTCTAGGTTCGGCCCCAAGGGGGGATAGAATATCAACGTGGCAGAACCCGCACATTAACCGCTGTTTTTGGAAGAACAACATGAGAAACACCATCCTCTTGATCGCAATAGCTGTCTTCACGTCATCCGCAGGCGCTGCGGACAAGGAATTTCAGCCGCTCTTCGACGGTACATCGCTTGAGGGCTGGACATCGACACCGGGCGGTACGTGGAAGGTCGACGATGGTGCAATTGTTGGCACCAGCCCGAAAAGTGAACGTCGGCATGGCATCTTGCTGACGGACCGGCAATTTTCGGATTTCGTGGTGAAAGCCAGGTTCCGTGTGATCTCAGGTGACAGTGGCTTTTACTTTCGCGCAGAGCGAGTGAAAAGTGGGGTGGGAGTGAACGGTTTCCAGGTGGAGGTGGACGAGTCACAACAGACAGGTGGCCTCTATGAAACCGGCGGCCGGGCCTGGGTGCAACAGCCGACAGCCGGGGCGATCGAGAAACGCGGTTACAAGCGAGGTGCATGGACCGAGCTGGAACTGACTGCCATTGGTGGCCATATCGTGGTCAAGATCAACGGCGTTGTTTCCTCGGAACTGAAGGATGACAAGGGACGACGAAAGGGCCACATCGGCCTTCAGCTCCACGGCGGCCAGGAGATGCACGTGGAGTTCCGTGACATTGTGATCAAAGAGCTTCCTGACGAATCCGGGTTTGTGAAAATGTTCAATGGGAAGGACCTGGCCGGTTGGAACACGACTGGTAACTGGGTCGTGGAAAAGGGGAACATCGTCACCTTGAAACCAAGACCGGGTGAAACGGGATGGACCCGCTACAAGGATTACCTGACCACCGAACGCCTGTATGGCAACTTCGTCCTGGACCTGGAGTTCAAGTTCAACGCCAAGGGCAACTCCGGTGTCTTCATGCGAGTTGGCGACCTGAAAGATCATGTGAAAAGTGGTTTTGAAGTGCAGATCCTTGACACGCATGGCAAGACGAAATTTGGTGCCCATGACTGTGGCGGAGTAATCAGTGCATCGGCACCATCAAAGATGATGGTGAAACCTGCTGGAGAGTGGAATCGATATACCATCACCTTGAAAGATGATCGCCTGCAGGTTGTTCTTAATGGCGAGCAAATCCAGGATCTCGACTTGAGTACATCGCCCTTGAAGGACCGGCCAGCGAAGGGGTACATCAGCTTCCAGGACGAAGCAAAGAGAATCTGGTATCGCAGCGTCCGCATCAAAGAGCTGGATTAGGTGCTCTTCCGGGAAAATCAGAGAACGATTACCCGCAGGATTGTTGCCAGTAATCGGCCCGCTCACTCGGTCCGCTCGGTGATGTCGATTAGGTGATACCCAAACTGGGTCTTTACAGGCCCGTGAACCTGGTTCACCTCGGCACTGAACACAACCCGGTCAAACTCGGGTACCATCTGGCCCGGCGAGAATTCACCCAGGGCTCCCCCCTCCTGGCCTGATGGACAGAGCGAATGCTCCATCGCCACTTCTTCAAAACTGGTGCCGCCCTCGATCTGCTGCTTGAGCGACTCACAGAATGCTTCGTCCTCAACCAGGATATGCCGCGCGTGTGCTCGTGCCATGTCTGTCTGCATCCTTCATTCGATTAATTTGGAAGCTGCAGTGTAATCAGATCATCAGAAAAGAGGGAGCGACCGGAAAAAAACTTTGCCGACGTACCATCTCCTGGCCGACACGATACTAGCGAAATCGGCTTGCGAGTCGGCGGACGAAAGCCAGCACACCGGGTGAGTGTAACTTGTCGTCCATCTCCTTCTTGTCTTCCAGCAGCGAGTCAAGTTCACGATCGTCCAGCCAGATTCCGTGACAGGAAGGACAATGATCAACCTTGACTGGCTTGACGTATGAGATGTGATGAGCCATCAGTCCCACGTCGTCACAGGCTGGGCAACGCATGTAGGCGTCCGTGGTACCCTGCTCGGTTTCCGGATTGCCGTACTGCTCTTCCAGGTCTTCTTCAATCCCCTGTTCCCCAGAGGATCTTAATCGCTGCAGCTCACCATGATCCAGCCAGATGCCATCACACTCGTGGCACTTGTCGATCGCAATTGTATCGACCTGGATCCTCGAAAGTTCCGTTCCATCGCCTGGGCATTTCATCCGGATAGCTCCTCTGGCCTCGACAGCAGGATCTGCCCGCCGCCTGGCAGCGGGATTGTTAACAATCTAGCAGGCTTTGCGGGTCGGGTCTGTATTCTTGTGTCGTCAGGACAACGACTGAATGAGCTGCAGCTTGGCTTTTCGTGAGAGTGCTTTGATTGCCAGTTCTCGCTTCAAAGCTGCACTGCGTGTCAGCTGTTGCTCCTGGTATGCCAGCTCAACCGGAAGCCGACTGCGTGTATAGCGTGAGGCTGTGCCGGCATTGTGCTGAGCAAGCCGACGCTCCAGGTCCTTGGTGATACCGGTGTAGAGCGAACCATCGGCACAGCAGACGATGTAGACATTCCATGGCTCGTCAGGTTGTGTTGATGGTGTGATGATGGTGGGCCGCGAAAGAGGACAGGCAGGTGAAGCTGCGATCACAATTGTCTGCAGCAGCAACGTTAATTGGGAGAGAGAACTGCTTCCATCAGCCCGATGGCGCTGGGAGCATATTGCTTGCCTTTGGCAGGCTTATTTCCTTCGGCACCGTACCAGACGCGCATTCGATTGTTGAGGAATAGAATCTTCGTTGGATGCACGCAGTGGTTGTTTCCTTTCCTGCCGTCGGCTGAACCGAAGTTGCCCGCAGCTGCAGCTCCGAGGACACGCTTGCCATCGAGTGCCGGATTCCAGCGAATTCCATCGCTGCTGGTGGCGGCGAACAGCGTCCAGATCGTACCGCCGTTGGGTGTTGGCTGGATCGTGTTGTAGAACATCAGGTAGCCGTGGCCGTCAAAGTAGACAGAGGGCCCCAGCTGCTTGGGGCCGGCCAGGCCCGCAAGGGAGTTGCCGCCGTTGCCCTTCTTCCAGTGGATACCGTCCGGGCTGGTTGCGATCCCGATCGTGTGTTTGCCGTTATAGGCGCCGTACCACATCACGAATTGATCGCCGCGACGGATCACGTGACAGCCAGTTGCCTGGATCGAGTCGATTGAGCCGCGCGGGCCAATCTCCATGACAGGCTTGCCATGATTGGCTCGCTGCCAGTGAACACCGTCGAGGCTTGTCGCCAGACCGATCTGCTCGACCCGCACATGTGGCGGGTCTACTCCCACCTCCTTGCCGGTTCGTCCGTCTATGCCGCCGTACCACATCATGTAACTGTCCCCGACCCGGAGGACGAACGGATGGGCCAGGCCAGCATCGTCAAATTCGCCGGCAGCACCAAAGTCGAGCACGGGTTTGGCGCGGTTCGCCACTTGCCAGCGAATCCCATCGCTGCTGGTCGCCAGCCCGATCCGCTCGGCAAACCCATAGGGAATGCCTGGATCGTCGCTGCGACTCATACCGACAAACCACATCCGGTAGGTTTCGCCATCGAATTCCACCGTGGGAGAACCGACTGAGTGGTCGAACCAGCGGGATCCAGAGTCTGGATAGATCACAGCCTGCCCCGATTGGTCGCCGGCAACACGATGAAACCGTGCCTTCAGAATCGCCTCAACCCTGGCAGCCGGTTCTTCAGCCAGGTTTTCTCCACAAGCAGCTGCGACGACCGCCAGGAAGATCATCGCGGTGAACAAGGGTCTGCAATAAACAGAGAGATGACCGGCACGTTTCATGATACTTCCTATCAAGCGAGAGTGTTCCTAGAGAGATTTAAGGAAACGGATAATGGCTGCTCGGTCAACTGCTGGCATCGTCCGGAAAGCTTCTCTGGCTGACTCCCCTTCTCCTCCATGCCAGAGAATGGCCTCGGACAATGTGCGAGCGCGGCCATCATGCAGGTAGGCTTCAGCACCGCTGACATTCTTTGTCAGTCCGATGCCCCACAACGGTGCTGTCCGCCATTCCGATCCCGAGGCCCCTTTTTCACCCAGGTTGTCGGCCAGGCCCTTTCCCATGTCATGCAGCAGCAAATCGGTAAACGGCTGGATAGACTGGCCTCGAAGCTCGGCCAGCGGATGATGCGGGCTGGTAGTAAGCCTGGCCAGGTGGCACTTGGCACACCCGGAACTTGTGAAGAGCATTTCGCCGCGGAGTGCCTCGGCACTGTCGAGATCGCGTCGTGCACTGACACCCAGTGTAGAGATATAGCGAGTCAAGTTGGCGAGCTCGTCATCAGCAAGCTCTGGATCGGTTGCGTCGGGTTCGCCGTCCAGCCGGTTAAAGACGGTCGTTGTTATGCCCATGTCGCTGTTCAAGGCGCTGGCAACTTGGTGACGCAGGCGAGCCTGGCCAGCCTTGTAGCCAAATCGTCCCAATCGCGGCTGGCCGGTTTCCGGGTCCGTGACAACCTGTACTCGTCCGGAAATCCCATCCCCGTTTTCGTCAGCCGGGTCAGCCAGGGCCATGATCGTCTGCTCGCTGACTGCCTCGAGCAGTCCCAGGCCTACCAACTGGGGCGTGAGTCGTACCGAGTAATACGTCGGCCGAACGCCAAGGAAGGTGTAGTTCGGTTTTCGCAGCTGGTAAGGCGTGCCATCGGCATATTTCCCGGCGATGACCGCGTACGTTTCAATTGTTGCCACGGTTTCCGAGTCGCTGAGCGTTGTCTGTGATTGAAC
The DNA here is from genome assembly GCA_963581185.1 of Planctomycetota bacterium. GTDB lineage: Bacteria > Planctomycetota > Planctomycetia > Pirellulales > Pirellulaceae > SAT2750. Next base: position 9,518 of record CAUZOB010000131.1, read on the forward strand.
GGATGAACCGAGTTGTGGATGCGGCGAGCCATCGGCATCGGCAGCAATCTTAATGACTGTCTGGTACATGAAACCACTGAGCGCAGGCGGTAGCGCACGACCGTTGTTGACATGACAGGCGATACAGCTGCTGTTTACGAACCCCGGCCCCAGCTTGCCAGCCTGGGCTTCGTAGGCTGGGTTCGGTTGTTCTGAATGGAGGCCGTTGCCAAAGTCGGTATGGTGGAGTCGCCGGCCGAGCATGAATGGCTGCGCACTTGCCGGTGCGATGTTGCCGGCCATCTGTTTGAACTGGTGCTGCGGTTCTTTGGAATACTGGTATGGCAGCGTGGTCTTGCCGCCGATCAAGGCGGTTTCTGGCAGGGGTATGGAATCGAGTTTCTCACCGCTGCCCTGCCAGGGGATGATACCTTGGCCGACGATGTAGAGATGGGCCGTCCCGTAGTAGTTCTTCCGGCCGTTCTTGGGCGCGACCAGGAACGGACTGAACTCAAATTCCATCCGGTCGCCGACTTGCAGCCCCCGTTGCTCGATGTTGTTGTGCGTGATCGTGGTGGTGTACCGGTTTGGTCCTACCAGCTTGACGGCGACGTTGTGGTGGTACTCGGCAACCGTGTTGATGCCACGGAAGAAACAGCGGAAATCGGGGTTATTGAGTGGCGCCAGGGACGTGATGTTGACCGTGATATCCTTACCACCCTTGGCGACCCGATCCACAAATTCAATCACGACCGTCCGCTCTTCCCAGTACCAGCTGAGGTAATGGTCGTAGGCGCCGGGTTCACGGGCGTGCCGATCGCGCATTCGGTCTGCCATCCGCGTAATCAGGGCAGCGGGCGTATCCACGCTTGTGTCAGCTTCCAGCGTGGTACTGGGATCATGGAGCGGGATGATGTCCGGGTCTGCTGCGATGAGAACAGGAGACGCCAGTAACAGAACGACAGTACATCTGACGGCAATTGTCATGTAACCAGTATTCATCAGAGACTTGGCCGCCTCAAGTGTGGCTCCGGCCTTTGCGCGCTGACACGCCAGACCGAGGTATCTTCTTGATTCACCGAGAGCATTGACCGTTACTCAGCGGCTCGGCTCGCAGTCATACCGCCACGATCAATAGCAACACGAAAGCCAGCAGGGCTCGTGGCAGCATGGCAGTAACTTCTCTTCTCTCAGAACCTGGGACTAGGGCAATCCAGGAAAGGAGTTGACATACTTGACCTTGAAATCCGGGAACGAGTTCACGATCTGGATCTTGAAATCCGGAAAGGAGTTCACAATCTTCCACTTCCCGACCTTGTCCGGGAACGAATTCACAACCTGGACCTTGAGGTCCGGAAAGGAATTGACGATTTGCACCTTGTAGTCCGGGAACGAATTCACGTACTGGATCTTGCCATAGATCTTGGCAACATCAGCCTTCTTGCTGACCTCGGATGTGGCCGCGTTTTCATCACCAACAGACTCGCTGGCCTCTGGCAGGAACAACACGACTCCCAGTAACAGCATCAGTGAGAGAATGGCATGGCGGATCATAAGTCTTTACTCCTGAAATGGAAAAACGTGCTTGGCCTGATCACGAAAAGCAAATGTTCACGCTGGCAAAACGCGTCTCTTGAGTGGAAAAGTACCAGTGCCATGCCTGCTGTATTTATAGGAGGCAGGCTGTCGCGAGGCAAATAGCGATCCACACGATGGACAGGGTGAAGACGCCAATAGCAATCTTATCGTCACAACCAAGGAAGGTGATATCTTCTATGAAACCTACACGATGATGTCATGGTATACATGTCATATTCACCGATCGTTAAGACAAGATTGAGCAAGAGGAGGCAAATTGCCCTGGCTTGTTACCCAAAGACGCCTTTGCATTGCTAGAATTTTTTGGATGCCTACGGATTGGTATCGACTCGGCCGTAAAATAAAGGTCGAATCTGGTCTCTCAGCCAATGCCCCCGGACCTGTTCTGTGTGTTTTAAGAAAGAGTGGACGTGATTCATGGAATTCCTCGAAGTTCCACTTTTTGATGACGACATCTACAAGCTCTTCGTTCGCTTGTTGATTAACAGCTTCTTCCTGACCATGGTCGTGATCTGTGCGATTCATCCGAGTGAGCGGAAACGAAGTTTCACGTTCACCGCCGTAATGATGAACCTGATGGTCTTCTTCCTTTGCTTCACATTGAAGAAACTGGACCTGGGCCTGGGCATGGCGCTGGGATTGTTTGCGATTTTTGCCGTCTTGCGATACCGCACCGATACGATTCGTGTCAAGCAGATGACCTACCTGTTCATCGTGATTGGCATTGCCGTGATCAACTCACTGTCAAACAAGAAAACCAGCTACTCGGAACTGCTGGCCGTCAACCTTCTGCTGGTACTTGCCACGATCGCGATGGAACGATTCAGTGCGAGGCGGCAAGAGAAATCACACCGCGTCAGCTATGACAAGATGGAGTTACTGCGGCCGGATCGACGAGCCGACCTGATCGCGGACATCGTTGCTCAGACAGGATTCGCGATCACCAGAGTAGACATCGAGTCGATCGACCTGCGTCGCCAGCGGGCCAACCTGCGTGTCTTCTATAACAAGTAGCCACTTGGCAATGGCCAATCCCCTGCGCCGTTGCTGGCCCTGCACATTCATTCCTCCCTAACTGACCGAACCATGACTCAAACGATACATAGAGTTCGACTCGCCACTGGTTTCTTCACTCTGGCCCTGCTGCTAACAGCTGGATGCCAATCGGAAACGTCCGAGGCCCCCGATTCCAATCAGGCAGCTGCGCCGCAAACCAATCAGCCGGCTCCATCGCCAGCGGAACTCAGTGCAGAGACTTTCTTCGATCCCGATCATATTGTGGAAGTCGATATTCGAGTTCCAGAGCAAAGCTGGGACACGATTCGTATACAGGCTCGAGATTTTGCTTCGGCACTGATTAAACAGCGAGCTGCATCACCGTTCACCTATGTGAAGGCGGATGTCACGATTAATGGTGTTGTGATCAAGGACGTGGGACTCCGCAAAAAGGGGTTCCTCGGATCGCTCGACGATCACCGGCCGTCACTAAAGATCAAGTTTGCCGAGTACGTTGATCAGTCACCTGCCAGCGGGTTTGACAGGTTGACATTGAACAACAACAAGCAGGATCCAACTCGCTTGAGCCAGCTGCTCTCCTACCGCTTCTTCAACCAGTCCGGCACAGTTGCACCGCGCTGCAACCTGGCCCGCGTAACGGTCAACGGAAAGTACCTGGGAATCTATTCCAACGTCGAGTCGATCAAGCCGCCGATGCTGGAGAATGGATTCGGTGACGGCTCCGGGGCCTTGTTCGAAGGAACCGTTGTCGACTTCTATGTGGATTCTGTGGAGAAGTTCGAGAAGAAGAACAAGCAGGCCGACTACGAACCATTACATGAAATCGCACGGCTCCTGGCAGAGGCCGACGTTGACCTGGCGGCTCTGGGTCAGCTGGTGGATATCGAGTCCTTTATCAACTTCTGGGCGACAGAAAGCTTGCTCGGTTTCTGGGACGGCTACAACAACAACCAGAACAACTTCTTTATCTACCAGGATCCGGCGGATGATAAGTTCGACTTTATTCCCTGGGGAGCGGACGCTTTGTTCCAGGAGAACATGCCGCTGCCGCCCTTCCTCGTAAGGCCTCGCTTTGTGAACTGGCAGTCGCTGCTGGCAAATCAGCTCTACAGGATTCCAGAAACACAACAGCGTTACCATGAGCGGATGAACGAGCTGCTGGAAAAGTACTGGAGCGAGGAAACATTGCTGGCCCAAGTTAACAGCCTGCAAGAGCGGCTGACCGAGCTGGTCCACGAGGACAACAAGGACTTTACGCAGGCCTGCGATCGGTTTCGATCCTTTATCAAGACCCGCCGTGGCCGACTGGAAAAGGAAATGGCCGATGGCCCGGTGACCCTCAAGGGACGGGCGAAGATTCCCTTCTACTTCAGGCAGACCGGCCATATCTCCCTGGCGTACGAGGCCCGCTGGTTTGATACTACACCCCAACAGCCAGAGCAGCTTGGGTCAGTCACGATTGATATGGAGCTGGCTGGCGAGAAGATCCAGTTCAAGCAAATCGGAGTTTTTTCGGAACACAGTAAGTGGCCACCTTTGCCCCCTAACGTGCCGAAGCCGCCGTCCATTGTCTTCATTGGCACACGCGTGTCGGACGGAGAGACGCTTACGCTCGGTTTTGGCGTGCCGATTGAGATGTTCAAGCCGACCGAAAAGGACCAGACGGTTCAAATCGGTGGGATTGTGATCGAGGGTGAATTCGGTAAGCCAGGCGCGGAGGTCAAGATGGTCAGTGGCAGGGGGACTTTCAGCAAGGCGGAGATGAAAGAAGGTTCAGCGGTGACAGGAACAATCGAAGTCTTCATCACCGAGCCGGTGGGAGATCGTCGCCAGGAACCGCGGTGATATTCGAGCCGTTAGGCGAGAAATCGCTGCGGGCGAGAGTGATCGACAGGCACAGCGGCGAGAAATCGCTGCGGGCGAGAGTGATCGACAGGCACAGCGGCGAGAAATCGCTGCGGGCGAGAATGATCGACAGGCACAGCGGCGAGAAATCGCTGCGGGCGAGAGTGATCGACAGGCACAGCGGCGAGAAATCGCTGCGGGCGAGAATGATCGACAGGCACAGCGGCGAGAAATCGCTGCGGGCGAGAGT
>CAUZOB010000132.1:0-14197 GCA_963581185.1 Planctomycetota bacterium
TTTGAGTTTTTCAGCCCGGCTTACCTGCTGGAGACCGGCATTCAACCTGAAAAGACACGGCTGAGGATTGAGCCGCTTTACCTGTTGCAGGTCCAAAAGGACGAACTACAGCTTGATGCCACATTGGTCTGCCAGGTGCGCGGTAAACGAGGGTTTGTGTTGCAAGCCAACCTGGCTGGCTGGACGATCGACCAGATTATCTCGCGGCCAGCTGAGCTGGTCGACCAGGAGAAAATCCGCCTGTCCCCGGATGGCCTGTTGCAGGTACCGGTGGCAGCCAGCGGCAGTGGAGACAGCCAGAACCTGGAGATCGAGATCAGTGCCTTCCGCTCGCTGGCGGCCGCTCAAGCCGACGATTCCCGCCAGCTGTCCGTGCTCCTGCCCCGGCCCACCACTGATCCATTGGCAACAGCCACGGTGGTCAGCCGCGCGCCCGGGCTGCTGATTGTCAGTCCCGCGGACAATATCGAGTTGGTGCCCCAGATCGACGACATTCAAGGACTCGTGGCGGGGGCCACCCTGACGGACGATCAGCAACGCCTGCTGCCGCGTCGCCAGCAGGTTCCACTTGTCTACCGGGATCGCGGCGACGTCAGCTCCCCTCTGTTTGTCGGCTTGACGCGAATCCGCGAACGAGCTGCCACGATTGACTCGCTGGCCCGCATCACGATTGACGAACAGCAATACCAGGTCCAGCAGGAATTACATTACAGCGTCGCCTATGAGCCGGTGCAGCAGGTCTGGCTGGACATCCCGGCCACCTTGCTACTGCGTCGTTCACTCCAGGTCTTGCTGGTGCCGGAGCTGGAGGATGGTTTGGCAGCAGAGAGCGACGCCGCGGAACCCCAGGTCCTGCCCTGGACCGAGGAGGGCGACAGGGTCAGTCGTGATCCGGATGTCAGGCGAATCGTGAGAGTCGACCTGCTGCAGGATCGGATCGGCCGCTTTCAGCTGTTGCTACGCTATGGCGGCCAGCAGCCGACGTTGCAGGCGGACCAGACCGTCACCGTGCCGATCGGTTTGGTTGTGCCAGAGCCTGATGCGACCAGCGTTTTTCAGCAGAACCGTGTGGAACTGATCGTGGACGGTGTCGTTCAGGCGGTCCCCCGCGAGGAGAAATGGCAGCGAGCTGAAGCAGCTCTGGCGAACCTGCCTGAGTCGAGTAACCCGGTCTTTCGCGCCAGCGAGTTCACCGATTCGATGCCCCTGGTCGTCACGCTTGGCCAGCCCGGGGGTACTGTCTCCACCCAGCTGCATCAACTCTGGCTACAAACCTACCTGACATCGTCCGTCCGCTATGAACGAGCTGTCATGCGGCTCACGACCGGTGACCGCCGTGTACGAATCGAGTTGCCTCAGCTGGCACGGGATTTCCCCGCCAACCTCCGCGCTGCGATCAACCAGCAACCACTGAATGTGAAGACCCTGATCGTCAATGACCAGGGAGTCCTGGAGATTTTCCTGCCGGCGGGTGAGCAAAAGTCCCAGGTGGTGGAACTCTGGTACTGGAGCGATCCAGCCAGCGTGATGCCAGCCCTGGAAATCGAGCCACCGGGCGTGGTGGGTGCGAGCAGTGTCGATCGCATGTTCTGGCAGCTGATCACACCGGCCAGCGAACACCTGCTCTCCGGTCCAGCCAACATGACATCCGAGCAACGCTGGACCTGGAGCCGATGGTACTGGCAGCGACAGTCACACATGCAACAGTCGGACCTGGAACAGTGGATCGGAGCGACCGTCCAGGAAGGGATGCCGAGTGGCACGAACCAGTACCTGTTTACCTCGATCGGGCCAGTCGGTTCCTTCACGGTCAACACGGTACGACGATCGCTGCTTGTGCTGGTCGTCTCAGGCGTGACATTGCTGGTCGGTGTGCTGCTGATCTATCTGCCCATCGTGCGGCACCCGCTGACTCTCCTGACCGTCACGATCGCCCTGGCCGCGGCCTCGGTGAATTGGCCCCAGGTCGTGCTCTTGATTGCCCAGGCAGCCCTGCTCGGCGGATCCCTCGTGCTGCTGGCGCGGTTGCTGCAGCGGGGAGTATTCTGGCGAGCCGGTAATTCCCCGCGGCTGCTCGGACGGGCAACCGCCCGGGCTGAGAACGCTGTCGACGCAGTAGACGTGCAGCTGGAAATCGGGGGCCATGGCTCGACCGCTTCGGTCGTCATGCCGGTCGACGCGCCGGCAACGGAGCGGCCGGCATGAAAAAGTGGAATTGCTACTGCCAGTTCCTCTTGCTTGCCTGCGCGCTGAGCAGCTCGCTGGCGGCTCAGCCAATGGTACCGGCAGACGTAGCCGACAAACCGACGACGGCACCCGCCCTGCTGTTTCGCCGCGTCTTTATCCCCCACGAGGACCTGGCCGCACTGATCAAGGGCTATATGCCACTACGTCGCGACGACGTGGAGTCGATGATCCAGTTGATCAACCGGGCCGCGCAACCAAATCCGGCGGATTCCCGCGCTCGAATTCAGAGTGCCCAGTATCATGCCCGCCTGCGGGCCGACGAACTGGTGGCAGGCACAGCCCAGCTGCAGATCACCAGGCTACCTGCTGACGAGCAGCTGGCAGTCGAGGAGCTGGTGCCACTTTCGCTGGCACCACTACAACTGGCCAGTAGCCAGGGCCAGTGGACGATGCCCGACGAGGAGAATTCCAGTCCTGCCGTGTTTGGCTGCGATGCGGCCGGACAGCCGATCTGCCTGGTACCAGCCAGTGGCGAACTGCAATTCAGCTGGTCGCGACGTGGCCGTAGAAATTCGCTGGGCGAGATACGCTTTGAGCTGGCTTTTCCCACCGCGCCGACGAGCCAGCTGGTGCTGGAATTGCCGCCCGACGTGACACCGCTCTGCGATGTGGGTTACTTGCAACCGCTGGCTGCTCCGCAGGAGGTACCCGAGCCGGACCAGGATGGCGCGGCCAACCGCAACCTGTTGTGGCACATCGACCTGGGTGGCCACGATCGGCTCAGCCTGACAGTCATTCCCAGGAATCCTTTCCGTCGGCGTCAACAGCTGACGTTGCTGCGACAGCAGAGCGATTACGCATTCAATCAGGGCGAGGTTGAATTGAATGCGCAGTTCAACCTGGATGTCTACAATGAGCCGCTGCGGCAGCTGGCGCTCAAGCTCGATGGACTTGCCCTGCTTTCTGCACGGGTTGGCGATGAGGCCATTAGCTGGACCGTGGAGGGTCAAGCAGCGACGCTGGTCCACAACTTCACTTTCCCAACACAGCTGCTGGGCCAAAACAATGTGCTCGTCATCCAGGCGGTGGGCCAGGTCAAACTGGGGGCTGCCTGGACGCTGCCTGTGGTCAGCGCGCAAGATGTTTTCTGGCGTGAAGGCGAGATTCAGCTGCACTTGCCAGCCGACCTGGCTCTCAGGGGCCTGGCAGTCAACGGTGGAAATGTCATTCGTGCCGAGCCCGACGAGCAGGGGGGAGAAACCCGTGTGATTCAATCGCACCAGCCGCTGCCAGAGGTCGAGCTGGTGCTGGCGCGACGGAGTGAACAGGTTGAACTGCAGACTGCCTTGCAGCTGGATATTTCGCCACTGCGGGCCACTGCCAGCTGGGTTGGCTTCTTTCGCTCGCGTTACGGCAACCAGTTTACGTTGCGTGGGACCATCACCCCCGGCTGGACGATCGACAGCCTGGAGACCGAGCCGGCAGAGGCAATCGATGACTATGAAACCGAACTGGCCGAGCTGGATGGCAGCGGTGGCCGCCTGCAGGTGAAGCTGAAACAGGCGATCAGTCCCGATCGTGAAGTGCAGCTACTGATCCGCGCCCACCGAACGGTGACTGCCCAGGGCCTGAACGGCGTCAACCTGCAGCCCGTCGTGATGGCTGGCATGGCCAGCCGGCAGGGGATTATTGCTGTCCAGGTTGATCCGCCCTACCAGCTGCAGCTGCGTCAGGACCAGGAACTGGAGCGTTTGGCTGCCAGCGATCTGGATACCCAGCTGGCGGCTGCAATCAACGCCGAGAGCAGCTCGCTGATCTATCGCGATGGTCCCGAGTCAGGCAGCCTGCTGATGTTTGCCAGGCAGGCCAGGCCACGCTACGAGGCGCTGATTGAAGTCAGGGCCGATGTGACAGAAGACACGCTGCAGGAGAGTTACCGGGTCACCTGCCGTCCCCAGTCAACGCCGCTGAACCGGGTCCTACTGCATTTTGATGAATCGGGTCAGCAGCCGCTTCAATGGCAGCTGGCTGGCTCGCCGGTCCGTGACGTGGCGGCCCGGCAGTTAACAGCTGAGCAGCAACAGCAGCTTGGCCTGACTGCCGGCGACAGCTGGGAGCTGGTCCTGCCGGAGCCATTGACGGCACCCTTTGAGTTGCTTGGGCAAGTGCAATCCGAGCTCAAGGCATCCGCCCGAGTCCACTTGCTGTCACTGCCCGAGGCGAGCACCCAGCTGGCCACGCTGGCTGTGTATTCCTCGCTGGCTGCCTCGCTGGAAATTCAGGCCGGCGGATTGAAGCGAATTCCGGCTCCGTCCGTACCGGATGACCGCCTGCGTGCTCCGCGTGCCATGTACCGTTACCAGCCATCGATGCCCAACACGGTTGAACTTGAGGTGCGGCCAGCTGCTGAGCATGGACCGCGTGCCTGGATCTGGCATGCACGGATGCGTTCACGCTTCACCACCGATGGCCTGGCACACCATCACGCCCACTATTCCATTGAAAATGCCGGACGGAATCGGATCGAGTTCTCGCTGCCTGCTCAGCTCGGCCGGCTTAACGTGATTGTCGATGGCAGGCAGTTGCCGGCTGGCAGGATCCAGTTGGCTGACAGGTCGGTGCTGGTTGATCTGCCAGAATCGCAGCGATATGTCACCGTCGAGTTACAGTTTCAACAGCGTTCCAGGCCGTTGGGGATGCTGACGTCTGTGGAGAACGAGTTGCCGCGGCCTGATTGCCCGATCCTCGACGGCCATTGGGAAGTCCTCTTGCCGAGTGGATATCATGCGCTGGATGCAGCACGTGGCTTGACCGGTCAGCGCCAGGCTGTTTCCTGGGGCCAGAGGATGTTTGGGCCGCTCTGGGGCGGTGATGCGACCAGCGGGCCACTTGAAATCGGTGGTCGCCTGGCGCTCTATCCAGGCAGCCAGTTGACGGACGTGAAGGCGAGCGGGGCACTGGGCCGGCTGGATGCCGTCCTGGGTCGTTCGGTTGAGCAGCGGCCAGCAACCTGGGGCGATCTCTTCGACCAGTTATCCGGACAGACTGCTGCTGCCGATCCCGACAGCCGAGCGGACGAGGCGACTTCAATCACCTGGTGGTTTGATCACCTGGCACTTCAGCAAGCGGGTGTGACTGCCACCACGAACCTGCCACCGTCGGTAAGTTCTTTTCGTGACCTGGTGCGATTTTTTCACCTCCGAATTGTGATGTCCGGTGGCTGGATCATGCTCACGACGGATGGAGCACCACTGCTGAATGGCCTCCCGATCCGCTGGCAGGACGAGTTGCTGGGTAGCCTGGCTGCTACCACGGTGGATTCGGCAGATCCGACACCGGGCTTGCCAGGCGCCCTGCACCGCGACGCCTGGATAGCGCTGGGCAGCTCGGCAGGCAGCCCCTGGCGGCCAGCCAGCGGAATTTTAAAGAGGGGTTCTGCCGATCGCAATTGGACAATTTACCGGCAGCCGCTGCATGTTGATCTGCCGGTCCCGGTCACCATCTATCATGAGCTCTCGTTTCGTTCACTCTACCTGGCGCTGTACCTGGTGCTGCTGGTCGCATTTTCCTGGCTGGGCACGATTCGACCAGGCTGGACCGCTCCGCTGGCACTGGCGATGGCCGCCCTGGCATTGCTTGCGCCGGCTGCCGTTTATCCTTTTTCCACGTTGGGTTGGTTGGCGATTGTGACCTCGATGGTCTTACTCTCACTGCGTCGTGGCATGGTCAACGACGAACCACTTGAGCCGCAGCAGCAGACGCCGCTGGGTTTTCAGCTGCAGCTGGCACCGCGGCAGCTGGGCATACTGGTGGTCTTCTTTAGCCTGGCTGGATTGGCTGGACTGGCTGGACAGGAAGGCCAGCCGGCGGTTGAGAGGGGGCCACAGCAGGCAGACGGGCCGCTGGTTGTCCACCGTATGTTGATCCCGGTTGACGACGCGGGCGAGCCAACGGGCCAGTACAACTATGTTCCAGAACCGTTTTTTGATGAACTGCATCGACGCGCAGCAGATCTCGATCTACTGCGACAACGCTGGCTGATCAGTTCGGCCCGTTACGTGAGCAGCTGGACCTGGTCCGCCGATCAACAGCGACTGATGGATGGACCGATCAGCGTCAGCTACCAGCTGCATCTGTCGTCGGCGGATCAGCGAGTTGAGTTGCCGATCCGGGCTGGCCAGGTGCAACTGGGAGACGTGTTGCTGGATGGCCAGCCCTTGCAGCTGGAGATTTCACCGCAGGACCAGAGCCTGGCTTTTGTAGTCGACCAGGCTGGCATACACGAACTGACACTGCAGCTGACGCCACGCCGGCAGAACCTGGCAGGACGTTCTGTCATCGAGTTTGATGTGCCAGCGGCGCTGGACACGCAGCTCCGGCTGCAATTGCCGCCAGACGCTCCCTTGCCAGACATCGCCGGTCGACTTGGAAGCCTCAGCCACGACGAGGTCAGCGGCCAGCTTGTGGCCGAGCTGGGGCCAGTTGACAAGCTCTCCTTGAGCTGGACCGATGGTCCCGCGGAGACGCCAGTCGAGCGACAGGTGGCGGTTGAGCCGTACTACTGGCTACGGGTCGAGCCGCATGCCGTCATACTCGATGCCCGTTTCCAGTTCCGCGTGCTGGCTGGCAGCGTCGACACGATTCAACTGGAAACAGATCCACGCTTGCGGCTGATTTCTGTGCAGGGTGGGCAGTCCACCGCCGGGCCGCCGCGTGTCCGCAATGATGAACGCCAGACGATCCTGTTTTCCCTGCAGCAGTCGCAGCAGGAAGATTTTGTGCTGGAAGCCTCCTTTTACCTCAACCAGACCTCCGGTATCGGCAATCTGCAGTTACCGTCACTCGATGTGATCGCCGATCGCGTGCTCGATCGGCGGCTGGGGATTACCGTTTCGGACCAGTTAGAATGGCGGCTGGATGTCAGCGAGGAGATTGAAGAAGCTGATCGAGAGCAGTTCGCCGAGCAGTGGGGAGTGGCTGAGACGCCCCAGCGTGCCCTGGTGCTGCGGGGAGGTGATCCCGAGTGGAATCTGGCGACACGTTACAAGTTGCCTCAGACGACCGTGGCGGCTGCTCAGGATGTCACGATCGGCCGCTTTGGGACTGACCTTGTTTACCGCGCCAGCATTACCACGGAAGGTGGTGGCCTGTTGCAGATGCAGTTGCTGGCTCCGGCCGATCTCGAGCTTTCTTCTGTATCGCTGGATAACGACGATGGCCCTGTACCGCTCAAGCTGGAGCAGGCCGAGGATGGCCAGTTGATGGTACTTTTGCAACGTCCGCTGACGGGCGAATCTCAGTTGCGGATCGAGGGGAGCGTGCCGCGCGAAAGTGATCTGCTGGATCTGCCAGGCATTCATTTCCTCGCTGGCGATGTCCGGTCGCGTGAGATCCGGCTGCTCCGCCGCCATGCCATGTCGATCACGCTTGAAGATGTGGCTGAGCATGTGCGGCTGGTGACCGAGCACGAGGAAATCGTGAGCGGCCAGGCGGGCCGACTGGTGGCCAGCTTCAGCCAACTACGACCGGCCGACAGTCCAAGCACCCCTGCGGCCAGGATTCGCGTTTTCAGCCAGCAGCCAGAAAGCCAGGCGACGCTTGTCAGCTGGCTCTCGCGGGAACAGAACGAATGGATTGCTCGTGTCGATTGTGAGCTGCATGTCAGCTCGGGCGTGATGGACCAGCTGCGACTGGAGATTCCCGAGGCCTGGGCTGAGTCGATCTCGGTCGATCCACCCATCGCGGTGGAACTCAGGCAGGTTCCGGGCCAGTCACGTCGCCAGCTTGTACTCACTCCACCACACCCATTTGAAGAAATCAGCACATTGAGCATCACCTTTCGGGTGCCGGTTGCCACCGAGGGTTTCCGGATTCCCGACGTGATGGTGCTCGATTCCAATCGCGCTGTGCGGTACGTTGTCCTGCCCGATCAGATTGACGATACCCTGATTCAGTGGGCGACCACCGGGTTGCAGCGAGTGGCATCGCTTCCGTCGGCTTTGCCCTACCAAGTGCCGCGCGGATCCTCGGTCTTCATCGGCGTGCTGCCGCGTTTCGAGGCAGACATTCGTGCTGTCCAGCAAGTTGGCGGTGGGAGGCAGGTTGGGCTGGCCGATATTCGTATCCTGCAGCATCAGTCGGGCATGCTGATGGGAATAGTCCAGTATGACCTGGTGCCGGCCGGGAGTGAGCAGGTTGTTGTGAAGATGCCCGAGGGATATTCACTGGTGCATGCCAGGATTGGCGGTGTAACGGTCCGCGCCGAACAGCAGCAGGACAATCGATTCGAGTTATTGCTGCAATCGAGCCAGCTGCCGCAGCGAATAGAAATTCTGTTCCAGGCAGACCTGTCCGGCAGTATCAGACAACTGGGGAGTTCAAGGCTTGCCTGTCCGCAACTCGACGGTGTGGAACCGGAGTCGACGTTGTGGACAATCGTCGGCGCAGAAGACCTGGGCCAGCCGCAGGTGAATGACATTGTCCCGCTTGACAGCGCGGCGGCCATTCGGCTCCGTATCGACCAGGTCCTGTCGATGATTGCCTTGTCCTCTGAGCTGGCAACAGTCAGCCAGGCGGTCAACATGGAAGATTGGTATCTACCCTGGCAGCGTCATTATCTGCAGCAGCAGTTTCGACTGGCCAGCCTGGAGGGGCCGTCGCAGGCGGGCAGCCAGTCGGACTCGATAGCTGACATTACAAGTCGATATGAGCAATTGCAGTTGCAGCTCGGTATCCGCAGCGACGACCAGGATTCGCGTGCTGCCGTGAGCGTGCCTTCATCCAGCGGAGAAATGTTTGCTGTCCTGCTGTCGGCGGAGTCGTCGCTCGTCCGCTTCCGTACTGCGGGCAGCCAGGCGAGTGTACGAGTTCGATTTGCCAGCAATTCCAGCGGACGGATGCTGGACGCAATTCTGCACGGTTTGCTGTCGATCGTGATACTGGCTGTTGCCGTGGTCGTCTATCGGCGCGTGCCCTGGCGTGAGTCGCTGAGTCGCTGGCCCTACGCCTGGGGTGGCCTGACAGGCTTTGCCTGGTGGCTCTGCCTGGCGCCATCGGTGCTGGGCCTGCTGCTGATGATACTAAGTGCTGCTGCTGCCTTGAGGCACTCCTGGGGTGGCTGGCTGGTGGATGCTCCTGTCCATCTGAGTCGCTCCGCAAGCACGATGACGTACATCAAACAGTAGCCCTGGCAAATCACTCTGTCTGCCCAAAAGTTCGTCTTGGCACGTTTTGGGCGATCTGCTACTCTCCACCAACTCGCAGTCTTGGCGAGATTTTTTCTGGTGGATCAGCTGCCGTGATGATGGGAAAAGCGTCGCAGTGAGCTCTCAGCAAAAGGCACAGCTGTCAGACCATATTCGCTGGATGATCCGGCGGGATATGTCTGACGTCTTGGAAATCGAGCGCGGCTGTTTCGAGTTCCCCTGGACCGAAGAAGACTTCATTCGTTGCCTGCGTCAACGAAACTGTATCGGCATGGTGGCCGAGTACAACGAGAAGATCGTCGGGTTCATGGTCTATGAACTCCACAAGGACCACCTGCACGTCCTCAACTTCGCTGTCCATGCGGAGCTGCAAAAGCAGGGAGTTGGCAGGCACATGGTAAAGAAGCTGGTAAGCAAGCTCTCTCATCAGCGTCGCAATCGAATCATGTTGGAAGTTCGCGAGACGAATCTCGCCGCCCAGCTGTTTTTTCGCAGCCTCGGCTTTCGTGCCACGTCGGTCCTGCGGGACTTCTACGACGATAGCGTCGAGGATGCCTACCTGATGCAGTTGTGCCATGCAGCCTCGGCCGACGGTGGATTTATGCCGGTGAATCGTATATCACGATTGGCAGGCTGAACTGTCGGCGTGCCCGCGTGGTAGCCTGGCCCTCGGTCGCCAATCGTACGGGTGACCGGATCTGCACGTTGACACCGGCTGTCGATATCGGACGAGGAGCCTATGTTCAGCATCCCCAGTCAGGACACAATCGCCGACTTCGTGTTGCTGCTGGTAATTCTTGCTCCCCTGGCTATCGCCTGGCGATATTCACGCCGATCCGGTTTCAGCTTTGTCCAGGTCCTGCTGCTGTTTCTTGTGCTGGTCTACACCTCCTGCGCATGGCGGCTGAGAAAAAAACAGCGGCTGCCGAAATTGTCCGGTGGAGCGATCCTGGTCTGCAACCATCGCAGTAACATTGATTTGATGTTCATGCAGGTGGCTGCCGACCGTCCTATCTACTCGATGATTGCCCGTGACTACTATGACCAGCCGATACTGAACCTCTTGCTTCGCCCCGTGCCGCTGATCTCCACCGGACGCCGGGGTGTCGACAATGCGTCCATGCGGCGGGCCGTTGAGCTGGCCAAGGCGGGCGAGATCGTCAACATCATGCCGGAAGGTCGTGTCAACGAGAGCGATCAGTTCATGTTGCCTTCTCGACCAGGCGCAACCTGGGTAGCACTCAAGGCGGGCGTGCCAGTGATTCCCTGTCATATTTCCGGTGCACCGTATGCCGGTACGACATTTAGCGCCTTCTTGATGACCGCCGATGTTGTGCTGACGGTCGGTGAGCCGTACTACCTGCCGCAACCCTCGCAGCATGAGGTTTCCAAGTTGGAGTCACGGCAGCTGGCCAAGTCGGAGCTGTTAGAAGTCATGAGCAAGATTGCCGAGCTGGGACAGGAAGAGGATTATCTGCCACAGATGGCAGGACGCAAGTGGCTGCCGGAAAGCTAACGCTCCGCCAGAACCAACTCCCCAGCTGCCTCTCTCCATCCGTCCGCAATTCAATCCTGCTGCGCTCTGCCGGGTCGAGCCACGCAGAGATTGAGCGGGGGGGTTGCTGCTGCACCATGAAGGCGGCACTAGTGCCGCAGCTCAGCTGCTGTGGAAGCAGCGCGCGGATAGAGCTGGTGCTCAAGCTGGTTGATCGACGCCCGCAGTCCTGCTTCGACGGCGGCGGCGGTGGATCCGCTGGTGAAGACCGTGGTGACTGGCTGGCCCGCTGAAATAAGTGCTCCCACGGCTGGAATGTCGGTGACCGGTGGGAATCCCGGATCGCTGCCGTCGCTGCTGTGGCAGAGTGTGGACCAGCTGGCAGGTACAACCAGGTCCTGGCGGGCGAACAGGATCGCCTTGCCAAACTGGCTGGATCCCAGCTGGCAGTCTGGAGCCAGTTGGCCCTCGCGGCAGGCCTCCAGATGCGACTTGACCAGAGACTCTCCTCGCGCCCATTCAAGGATTTCAGCTGAGGCGCAGTAGCGAGGATTTAATTCAATGAACCATGCCTGCTGATCGTCGATCACCAGGTCGATGCCGAACAGGCCAGTCAGCGAGTAGTGCTGGGCCAGCTGTTGTCCCATCTGCTGGACCTGGTCGAGACGGTCTCCTGCCAGCTGCCAGGGGCCAATCGAGCCGCAATAGGCAAACGTCGCAGCTGCACTGAAATCGCTGCCAACCAGTTGCTGGGTGATGCCGAGCAGTTGCGAGTCCTGGCCAGCTGCCAGGAAGAGGGCACTGGCTGCTCTGCCCGGAATCCAGCGCTGGTAATAGACAGCGGTCCGATCACCCGCTGGGACTGGCTGGTCGGCGGGCCGGATCGAGGCCCCGCCAGCCGAATTAACTGGCTTCCTCAGCCAGCGACTGGGGTCGCCCGGTTTCGTTAGCCGGACCTCGGGGCAAGGGAGTCTGCAGGCTGTCAGGAATTCAGCCAGTTGCTGTGGCTGGCGGACCTGTCGCAGGATGTCAGGGCCGTTACCGAGTAAACGTCCCTGCCGGCTCAAGCTGGCAATCGCGCTGGGGTGGTTCTCGAGTCCACCGGTATACAGCCAGTCTCGCTTGGGCCAGCGGTCCAGGGCCCGGGTCAAGCCGGCAGGATAGTCATTGATCGTTTCGACCGGCACGCGGGCGGTCAGATCGCAATCTGCAAAGCGATCGGCAGCTGCTGGCCGCAGCCCCCCGCGTAGCGCCGAAAACACGGCAGCCCTGGCACTCGCTCCGACAATCACCAGCTCAACGTCCATGAATACCACCCTACCGATTTTGCCTGTCAGCGGCCACTGGGCCGCAGTCGATCGTGAGCCCCCCCCGAGGGGATCTTGCAATTGGGTCCCGGTGTGTTATTTTTTCGGCTGACTGTCTGCGTCGGCGGACATGTTGCAACCGATTTCTAACGACGGAGTACCGATTCATGTCCATGTACGTTGGTGAGGCGCTGGCGGGTGATGGCAACGAGATTGCCCACATTGATTTGTTAGTCGGAAGCAAGGACGGACCTGTCGGTGTTGCCTTTGCCAATGCCCTGGCACGTCAGAGTTCCGGCCACAACAATCTGTTGGCTGTACTGACTCCCAACCTGGCAGTCAAGCCGGCAACCGTGATGGTTACCAAGGTCACGATCGAGGGCATGGCGCAGGCTCTGCAGATGTTCGGTCCAGCCCAGGCTGCCGTTGCCAAGGCAGTTGCAGATTCGGTTGCTGACGGTGTCATTCCGGCTGACCAGGCAGAAGATCTCGTGATCGTCTGCGGCGTGTTTATTGCGCCCGGCGCCGAGGATAATGCCAAGATCTACAGCTACAACTATGAAGCGACCAAGGATGCCATTTCGAATGCCATGTCGGGCAGCCCCTCGATTGAGGAAGTGCTGGCCGCCAAGGACGATGCCATTCACCCCTTCCTCGGATTCTCCGATGACGATGGCGGTGGCGGCGATTGCGGTGGCGACGATGGCGGTGGCGGCGATTGCGGTGGCGACGATGGCAGTGGCGGCGATTGCGGTGGCGACGGTGGCGATGGCGGTGGCGATGGCGGTGGCGATGGCGGTGGCGATGGCGGTGGCGATGGCGGTGGCGATGGCGGTGGCGAGTAGCCATTGTTGGCAGAATATGCTGCTATCATGAGTAAGCAGATGTCGGCGGGACCTGCTGGGTTCCGCCGATACTGCGCGCTCACGGCGTAGACTTTCTTTCTAACGCAGGACCGCGTGCTGATGTCTCGACCCAAGATCCTCGTTCAACTTGATCCAGACAGCCATGCCAGCTTGTTTGATGCCGTAGTGGCCGTCGATGCGGGCATCGACCAGCTGCTGCAATACGACCATGTGACGATTGACGAGGTGCGTGACCTGGTTCACGGTGCCATTTTCACCAGGGGTCCTGAGGACCTTAACAACACGGCCATCTATGTTGGTGGAGCGGATGTGGTGGCTGGAGAAGAGCTATTGGCAGCGGTGCTGGCCAGTTTCTTTGGTCCCATGCGTGTCTCCGTGATGCTGGATGCCAATGGTGCCAACACCACCGCAGTTGCTGCCGTGTTGGCGGCTGCAGCGCAACTTCAGCTGGACCAGGTGACGGCTTTGGTACTGGCTGGTACGGGTCCGGTGGGGCAGCGAGTTTCACGGCTGCTGGTTCAGCAGGGAGCCACGGTCAGGCTGGCATCACGGCAAAGTGTCCGGGCGGAGCAGGCGGTCGAGAGAATCGTACAGCAGGTTCCCGCAGCACGGCTGTCGGCAGTGGAAACAGCGGATCAGGAGCAGACAGCTGCCGCCCTCGAGGGAGTCCAGCTGGTTATTGCTGCCGGGGCAGAGGGTATACAATTGATCGCAGCGGCAACCTGGCAGGGGCTTGATGAGCTGCAGGTGGCGATTGATCTGAATGCGGTCGATCCGTTGGGGATTGAGGGCGTGGGCGTGATGGACAAAGCCGAGCTGCGGGATGGCACCAGCTGTTACGGTGCGATTGGCGTGGGTGGAACGAAGATGAAGATCCATAAAGCGGCACTCAAGCAGTTGTTCACGAGCAACGACCAGGTACTCGACGCCGATCGTATTTTTGAGATTGGCAGGGAACTCTAGAGTCAGTCCTTGCTGAACACGTTCTATGGCTGACTCGTTTATCGGCGCATCATGGCAGCTGATCAATTTCATTGTCCGCAATGTAAGGGTGCTTTTGAGGCGGAGCATAAGTCCGCCTCGGGACGCGTCCGTTGCCCTCATTGCCAGGAGGTGATTCAGCTGCCCGATTCAGCT
>CAUZOB010000133.1:0-14003 GCA_963581185.1 Planctomycetota bacterium
CGATGGCCACCGCCGAAGCGATCAGTCTGCCGATCACGGTCAATGGCCAGATCCATGGCGAAAGAGATATCGACTTCTACCAACTGGATTTGGAAGGTGGCCAACTGGTCTGCTGCGAAGTCGTTGCACGACGGATCGCCTCACGACTGGATCCGATCATCACGGTACTGGATGCCAGCGGGCAACCAGTCGAGGTGCAGCGCGAGCACATCGGCGATGATCCGGTGATTGCCTTCCGGGCTCCAACATCGGGACGGTTTTTCCTGCAGGTAAAGAATGTCTCCTATCACGGTGACGCAGCCCACGTCTATCGGCTGAATCTGACCTCACGCAGTTTTGCCCGCTACTGCTATCCGTCACGAGCGATTGCCGGTCGCCGGCAGACTTTTGTCCTCTATTGCCTGAGCGCAGATGGTGAGCTTGAGGCGATCGAGCAGACAATTGATGTGCCTGCCACGATCAACACCATGCTCCAGCTGACACATCCACAAGTTGCCAACACGCTGCAGCTGCCGATCACGCCCTGGGAGCAGGTCGCTGACGATGAAGTCAGCCAGCAGCAGGCCGACGCCACATCACTGCCAGTTGGTGCCGCCGTTGATGGCCAGCTCGCTGTCGCCGCTGACCAGGACTGGTTCCGGATACCGGTAGCAGCTGACCAGGCGGTCGAATTACAGCTGCTGGCCGACCGCCGCGTGAGTGCCGCTTTGCCGATCATGGACGTGCACAGCAGCGACGGGAAGAGGCTCTTTCGCTCACCGCCGCAACTGCTTAACACTGGCCCAATCCGCTATCTGCTTCCACTCGCTGCGGAGGCAAAGGAATACCTGGTCCGAGTGCGCGACCTGCGACGGGCCAACCAAGGTGGCCCACAAGCAAGTTATTGCCTCTCGGCAGCCGAGGCAGCAGCTGGCTTCTCGCTGACCGGCAGGCAGGACATTCTCAACGCCGGTCAGGACTCCACGGTTTCGCTCGAAGTCTCTCTGACGCGGCAGGGCGGCTTCAAGGGTGCCGTTGAAATTGGCTTCGAGAATCTTCCCGAGGGAATTACAGCAGAAGCAACCACGATTGACGACAAGCAACAGAAGACGACCATCAAGCTGACGGTTCCCAAGGAAATACCTGCCGACCTGCATCTGATTAATCTCTTCGCTGTTGCGGACCTTGATGGCACAACGGTCCGGCAGGCGGTCCAGTTTCAGCATGCTGGAGTCGACGGGGAAGGTATCAGTACGGCGGAACCGACACACGATCAACTTGGCCTGGTGGTCACGCACCAGCCGATCTTTCGGCTCTACTGTAGCGAGGCGTATCTTTACGCGCACCGGGGGTGCATCTTTCCTTATTTCATGGAAGTCGAACGGCTCAACGAGTTCAAGGGCACAATCACGCTGGAGATCAGCGACCGCCAGAATCGAGATCTCGACGGAATCGAAATGTATCAGGTGGACATAGCTGACGACGAACAGAGTGGCTGGCTGCCAATCTACCTGCCAGAGACAATGCACATTAACGTGCAATCCCAGTCACAGCTTTATTGCCAGGGCAAGGCCTCGTTTGTCGATGCTCATGGAAAACAGCAGCATATCCTGGTGGTGTCTGAAAAACGAAACATGTTACGCACCTTGCCGCCGGTGGTAAAACTGGAGAGACCACAAAGAGAGTTCACAGCGGTAGCCGGCGCGACAACCAACTGCACTGTGGAACTCAACCGCACATCCAATTTCCCGGGCAGCATGACGATCACGCTCAAGGGCCCTCACCCGCAGGCTGTGTCGATGCAGCCGGTCAATGTGGAGGCAGGGCAGACGAGCATTCAGCTTCCGGTCGAGATCAGCAGCGACGCCGAGCCGGGAAGTCAATTCACGCTGTCGGTCCGGGGCGAGGGCCCGCTGGACTCAAATCCGGCGGTCACGATTGTGACTGAAACTGCGATTCGGATTACTGTGGCGGACAAGTGATCCAGCCGGGGGAGCGGTTTCAGGCTGGCTGACTTTCACCAGCGAAGACGCGGTCATATTCCTCGATCGCGATGCCGCCTAGATATTCCGCCATCGCTCGGTAGGCTGCCCGTCGGTAACCCCACTCCTGACTGCGAGGCACCTGCTCGAGCCAGTCGCAGACCTGCAGCGTGGCCATCGCGTCGAAGTCATCGTCGCTGAGCGGATAGACCTCGCCGTTCTCCCGGTTACGGATCGTGCGCTCGTCACTTTGCGTGACAAAGATTGCGTCCCAGGGAGTGCGGTCCATCAAGCAATTCAGAAAGGAGAGCCACTCGGCCCGTTCACCAATCACAGCGCGAACGTCATCGCGTCGATCGAGCGGCAAGCAGAAGCGACGAAACTTTTCCGTGCCGTAGATCGAATGGAACATACCGGCACGACAGAGGTCCTGGTCGCCGCCCCAGCGACGCAGGTCACTGAAGACGCTGATCAAGTGAGCCAGGAATCCCTTTTCGCCACTGTGTGTGATCTCCTCGGTTCCCAGGCTACCGAGGAAGTCGATCATGTCGCCATATTGTGGGTCGTCCATCAATGCAACTCGCTCATACAAGTGGTCTAAAGATTCTCAGCTGTTTTATTTGCCGTCGATCGCGACAAGCCGTTCATACGCCCGTAGGAAGATCGTGCCATGGCTGATGGCCGGCGTGGAATAGAAGGTGCCGCTCAACTTGTTAATCGAGACAACCTGCGGTTCATCCCCCGCTGCGATCACGGTGCAGGTCCCGTCGATGGCGAGGAAGTAGACCTTGCCGTCGCCCGCCACCAGCGATGCATGGTACGGTCCCATGCTCAGTCGCTTGGTCCAATGCACCGTCCCGGACTTGATATCCACACATTGAGCCACACCATTGTCAGCGGTCATGTAGACGCGACCGTCGAGACAGACCGGGCTGGACGAATCGGGGCTGGATTTCTCAAGACTCCACGCCCTGTGTGTTTCACTGACGTTACCGCTGCCGTTGCCGCGAACTGCAATCACTCGTCCTTTGCCGCCGCCGCCGGGATTGGCCGACGTTGCGATCACAATACCCTGATGAGCGACCGGTGATGCAATGATACGTCCGTAAGCACTGTCGATCGCCATGCCGTCGCTGACCCAGTTCTGTTTGCCACTCAGCAGGTCATAGGCATTTACATGGTCGGAACCGGAGACCAGTAATTCGGCTGTTTTTCCCAACTGGCGAATCGTCGGTGTGGAGTAGGCATCGGGACCGTCATCCTTGGCGGGCAATTGCCGCTTGGAGTGCCAGACGACTTCTCCCGAATTCTTATCGAGTGCCACGACATAGGACGCCCCCTTGGTAAGGCAGGAGATGTACAGCAGGTCTCCCCAAAGCCGCGGTGAAGAGCCCATGCCGAAGGTGATGTCGTAACCACCAAAGTCTTTGACCATATCGCGTTGCCAGCTGACCTTGCCACTAGCAGCGTCCAGACAGACCAGCAGGCCCGATCCGAAAAAGGCCCAGGTATGTTTTTCATCTGCCACCGGAGTCGGCGTTGCAGCGTTGTGCCGATGGGCATAGAGATTTGCTGATCCCTTGGCAGCCAGTCTGCCACTGCCAACCCTGACTGAACGAATCAGCCTGCCACTGCTACGGTCCAGTGAGGTCACCCAGAGGCTGTTGTCTTCGCGTTGGCTGGTAACGTCGACTCTGTCACCCACCACGACCGGGCTTGAGTTTCCACGGCCGCTCAAATCAACCGACCAGGCAACTCCCTCGCCATCGGTCCAGCGTGCGGGCACGTCCTGCTCAGCCGATACACCGTCGCCTGTGGCGCCACGGAATTGTCCCCAGTCTTCCGCGTCCAGGGGAGACAGCCAGGCGGCTGTCAGCGAGAGCAGGATCGCCAGGCTGAGTCTGCCGTTATTCATCGCGTGGTTTCCGTTGTGCGGTTGAAGTTGCATGTTGCCAGCGGCTTGTCTGGCCATCGCCAGTCCGATAAGGTGTCACCAATTCTACTACCGGGCCGTTTGGTTGTCGAAGGAGGAGCAGCTGGTGCCAGAACGACTGACCGCGTCAATTCTCGGAGCTGGCTTTGCTGCCGAGGGACACACGATCGCGTTGAAAGCAGCCGGTGTGGACGTTGTCGCGATGGCGAGCCGCACGGCCGAGAGTGGCCAGCAGGCAGCAAGCCGGCTGGGCATTCCCCACTTCCAGACAGACTGGCAGTCGTTGTTGCGTGAGCAACCAACGGACATCGTGGCAGTCGCCACGCCCGGAGGCGCCCATCATGAGATGTGCAAGGCGGCGCTGGAGTCTGGAGCCCATGTGCTGGTCGACAAACCACTGGCAACCACCGCCGAAGACGCCCGCGAGCTACACGAAATCGCCCAGCGGCTGGGAAAGAAGACCGCCTACGCTGCCAGTTACCGGTATCAGCCGCAGGCCTATTACGCCAGGCAACTGATTGACGAGGGACGCCTGGGACGAATTCTTGAGGCCGAGTTTATTTCCCATTATCACTGGCCGGAGCGGATGCCGTACGGCTGGCCCCACAGCCTGGAAGCAGGGGGTGGGCGGCTCAATAACAACTTCACCCACAAGCTGGCCATCGCTCAACATATACTCGGTGGCGACATCCTGGCCGCCATGGGGGAATGTCGCAACGACCTGAAAAAGGTTCCAGTCGCCACTCCGGTTCACGATTTTCGCGAGTATTTCAGCCAGGCGCTGACAGCCGAGGAGGCAGCAGAGTGTGACTGGAAGGAAGTCACCAGCGACTGGGCCTACACGGTCCTCGTTCAGCTGGCAGCCGCCGACCAGGGAGATCCTGTCAGCGTGACCTTCCGCCACTCTGGGCTGCGTTTTTCCCGCAACCCAGATCACGTGGCGATTTATGGCACCGAGGGGGTGCTGCATATCGAGGGCGCCTATGTGCAAGGGACAATGGAACTGAGCCACGACGGCGAAACCTGGCAGCAACTGGAGATTCCGGATGAGATCCTCGAGCGACTCAGCGCTGAACAGAATCCGACCCAGCGGAACTGGAACCAACTGGCATCCGACCTGGTGCGGGACATCCGGGCGGAGCCGGTTGACAAGTATTTGACATTTCATGACGGCTGGCTTTACCAGGAAGTCATCGACATCGTACGACGCGGTGACGGCTGGCATCGACCCGGAATCTGATACACGGACAGCCTCTCGGTTTGGCTTAGCTTCTTTCCAGGAGAACCTTATGACAACTTCGCCCCTAAAAAACATGACAGCGCTGGTGACCGGTGGATCACGTGGCATTGGCAAGGACATCTCTTTGCGACTGGCTGCTGAAGGAGCGGCGGTGGCTGTGAACTACAAGAGCAACGCGGCCGCTGCCGAGCAGACGGTCAGCGAGATTGAGCAAGCCGGGGGCAGGGCGATTGCCGCTCAAGCCGATGTTTCGCAACCGGACGAGGTCGAGCGGCTCGTCAACTCGGTCCGCGAGCAACTCGGTCCGATCGACATCCTGATCAACAACGCCGGCATCTTTGACCGTATCAGCCACGAGGAGACCGACTGGGAACTCTGGCGGCGTACTATCTCGATCAACCTCGATAGTGCTTTTCTCGTCACCTGGGCCGTCAAGGAGAGTATGATTGAGCGGAAATTTGGCCGCATCGTCAACATTTCCTCGATCGCGGGATTGCGCCCTCGGGGTATGGCGATTGCTTATGCCGCCAGCAAGCATGGCATGATCGGCTTTTCACGTTCTGTCGCCGAAGCACTGGCACCGCACAACATCCGAGTGAATGCTGTTGCGCCAGGCCTGATCGACACTGAGATCCTGGATCATGTCGATGATGCCGACTTGCAGGCGCTTGTCGACGCTACCCCGATACCCCGGATTGGGACCGTCGAGGATATTTCGCGGCTGGTCTTCTTTCTGGTATCTGATCAGAGCGACTTTATCACCGGGCAGACGGTGGTGGCCAGCGGTGGGCGAGTGACCTTGCCATAGTCGCGCCTGCTGTCCCTACTTGTGTCGATCCACAAATTCATCCGTCTCGGCCGGGGCGAATTTCTTGAAGGGCCAGCCCCAGATGTTCTTGCGAGAGTCTGGCGCATGGACCTGGCGACTGAGCGTCGAGCCACGCACGATCAGGAACCCAAAGGCAAGCGTCAACGACATCATTAAACTGATGGCCACAATCCTCGCTTGCATCGGATCATCGATCTCAACGAGGCCCAGATAGCGATCCCACAGATAATGAGTCAGCATGGCCGTGCCAACACCGCCAGCCAGCCACAAGGGCCAGCCTGGCGACCGATTGGGAAATCTCGCCAGGCCGATACCATAGCCGCACAGCCCGCCCCACATCGCGTGCAGAAAGAGTCGGATCGCTTCCACCGGCAGGACCGCCAGGGATGCCTGTGGATCCTCAGAGACGTAGAAGATCGACTCGCCTATACCGAAGCCGAGTCCCACAAAAGCGCCATAGATCAGGCCGTCCATGGGGTCATTGAAGAAGCGGCGGCAGCCGAGCGAGAACAGTACGACGGTCAGCAGTTTAAAGGACTCTTCGAAGACAGCTGCTGCGATCGACCCTCGGACCACTGTCCATCCTCCCCGCGACTCAATGAATTTGTCTTCCAGGCTACCCACGATGGAGACGGCAGCGGCACCCAGGACAACGGCCACCGCAAGCAGCACCAGGGGCTCGCTATCGTACATGTCATAGCGATAGACCATGGCGGCAATGCCGAGGCCACAGAGCAGCATGGCCAGGTAGATGATCACGACAGCCCTCGCAGGTGTCTCATTTATTGAGCTGGTAGATTTCGTATGGCTGGCAACAGGGATTGCCTCGCGTGACATGCATCTGTTGCTGCTCAACATCCACAATAATTGAGAAGACGCTGGTCATGAAACCAAAACGGGGATCATCATTCGGGTGCCGACAGATCGAACGGGGGTGATCCTGGTGGTCGGCCAGGGCCTGCTTCAGCTGCTCTATCGACAGCGGTGAGCGTGCTTCGAGTACCAGCTGGTCAATGCGAGCTTTTCTTGGCCCCGATTCAATCAGCTCCGGAAAGTCGGCATTAATCTTTGTCAGTTCCGGGTGCAGACAGTGGTTGGTGTGCGTCAAGGCGATCTTGTCTTGCAGGACATGGACATCGTCGACGGTGATTTCCAGGTTGGCCGGCCCCTCGGGTGTGGCCATCATCATATTGGCCGGAATGGCTCGCTCGGCTCGACGTACGGCATCAACGGCGTCATTGAGACTGGTCGTTTCGAAGACGCCACGCAGCGTGAAATAGTGCGGCACACCGACCGGCTTGCTGGGAGCAGGCAGGGTGTTGACGCAGACGCCGATTCCGGCGTCATTGAAACCGAGGTAGGAGATCAGTCCGGCCTGGGTGACAGTCATCAAGGCCGGCTTGCCGACTGGCCGCCGTGTCAGCACGATGGTGAATTCGTCGAGGGCAGGATCATTATCCCAGTTCTGAGCAACAATGGACCGTCCAGCGGCAACTGCAGAACCGTCCACCGAAAGGGCCGTGCAGGCGTGGTCCATGCCCTCCACAAACTGGTTGCGGACCTGCAGCAGCATCACGTCTTCGAGGCTCAATCCACTCGCTTCGGCAACTCCGCGACACTCCTCAACCATCTCGGCAGAGTACTGCTCGGCACAAGCGGTGGAGTCACGGGACACTGCCAGGGCCGTGGCCGGGGAGACGTTGACAGTGCGGTTGACGCTCTCCAGAGCCATGGCGTGGAAGCCGCGAACAAGTTCGCCGACCGCCTCACCAATCTGCCGGCCCATTTCACGCGGAGCCCCTTCAACTTCGACTTCACGGTAACGCGTCGGACTGTCGTTCATTGAGCTGACCGCCTTTGCCTGGCAGGTGCTGCCAATACCGATTCAGCGTATCGAAGTTTTCCCGTCTTGCCTTCAAAGTACTGGAAGATCACCTGGGGACGCGGAAAAGCGATCCAGCGAGTTCCGTCGGCCTGTTGCGGGTTGTTGTAGACATTATTGATTTGCACCACGCAGTAGGTCGGATGGTGCAACTCGGTGCGAGGAATGTCGTTACGAAAGTGCGTCGACCAGCGGATATCGACGCCGCGGGGTCCGTACTTGAAGTAACCATTGGCTGGCCGGTCCCCTTCATCGGTATTCCAGTGGTTGTTGGAATTGTGAGGCCCGGAGGCGAACTCCCAGACATTGTCTGTGATCTTGCATACAAAGCTGTTATGCAGGTCACCGGTCAACACAAAGACCGGCTTCTTCAACTTGTCCCAGTTGTCGATCAGCTTCTCACGCTCGTCATAGAACACGGTCCAGGCATCGTCCTTGTTCGTCGTCCGGACCTTGCCGCCACCGACATGCGGCAACATGAAATTGACGCTGGAGACGACAAACAGGAAATCAGCGTCGCTGTTCTTCATCCCCTCCAACAGCCACTCACGCTGCTCGGCTCCCAGCATGGAGATACCTTTCTTGTAGGGATCCGACTTGTCGTGCATTTCACGCTGACCGCGGGTATCGCAGACGAAGAAGTCGCAATTGCTGATCCGCATGCGAAAGTACGACTTGCGGCCGATGGAGTAGGACACGGTATCGTCTTCGGGCGGTGCCGGTTCGATCCTCAGGCGGTGCTTGTCGAGCACCTCAACGATGCGGTAAACCCCAGCATCGGCAATCCCACCGACGTCATCGAGGGCATTGTCATTGACCCCGGCGGTCTCGGTACCCCAGTGGACGTGCAGGTTCGTGGCGCGGTCCAGCTCGAGGGTACTGAAGTCGGCCTGCATGTCTACCAGCAGGTTGCTGCCACCCTTCAGAACCGCATGTCCGAAACGGATCTGCTGGGGATGACTGAGCGGATTGCTCCAGCCCAGGTAGTCGTACCAGGCTCTCACACCTATATCTCGGAAGACAGCACGGCGATCCCGTAACCCCGGCGTGCCCGCTCCCCAGACGTCGTTCAGGATCTCGTGGTCGTCGTAAGTAAAGAAGGAGGGAATATCGCGATGCCAGGTTGTCAGGTTGGGTCCCTGGTTAAGGAAATGCTTATAGTTCTGCCAGACTCCGACGATCGTGGGAGCAACATCGATCACCGCTGGCGAGGGACCGTCCCCGATTCCGACCTGGCTGCGCCAGTCGGCTGGCGAATAATCTCGCTGGGTTTCATACAGCCAGTCTCCGTTGAGAATGGCGAAGTTAATATCATCCTTGAGCGTACGGTGCATGGTGGCCAGGGCGGGTAGGGCAGGGCCGCTTCCCTGGCCCGGATTCTGGTTATTGCCGCAGGCATACTCGAACTTGAAATTGAACAGGCCGCGAGGGTTCAATTCAGCGTCAACGTGGTCGCTGGCAGAAGGAAGAGTGCGAAAAGAGCCTTTGCGGTCGGTCTTCTCCGTCAGGCCGGCCAGCACAACCTTGTAGTAATACTTGGTGTCGGCCGCCAGGTCTTTAAGTTCGACCCAGCCGGTATTGTCATGCCCGTAGGCGGTCTCCACTTCGGCACTCGTCTGAGTCAGCTCAGCTGGCGAGGTCCCGTAGATCACAGCAAGCCTGCCTGGCTTGGCGGTCCGTGCCCAGACGCCAACTCCACTGGAACTCAATCTCCCCAGAATCGGGCCATGGGAGATATGGTTCAGCTGCACTTCCTGGGCTGTCATCACGCTGCTGAAGCAACTGGCTAACATGACCAGCATCAACAATCGAAGATTCTCACGATAACGCATGCCATCACTCCTCGAGGTCACTTGGATTCATTACTGCCAGGCTTCTCATGGCTCACCTGGTTAGCTTCTGCCCGGGACCACTCACGACCCTGCCAGGTATCACGCTGCTTCATCCTGCTGTCGATTTCTGACAGCACGCCCGGTTTGTCCCGGCACCATTCGGGAGCCACCAGGAAATCACCAGGCGCTTCGCCACTGATCCGTTCAATCACCATGCTGGGCGGAATCCATTCGAGGAAGTCCACCACGGTCTCAATATAGGCATCACGCTCCATCAACGTGACCTCACTGGCGGCTAACTGGTCAGCCAGTGGGGTGTTCCTGACGGCATAGAGATTGTGGATCTTCACAGCTGCCACGTCCAGCGCGGCAACTTCATGCGCCGTCTGCATCATCATTTCATGTGTCTCGCCGGGCAAGCCAAGAATCACATGCAGGCAGACCTTGAGATCGCGGGCATGCGACCGCTGGACAGCCTCGCGAGTCAGCTGGTGATGATGCCCCCGGTTCATCCAGTCCAGCGAGGCGTCGTGCATGGTCTGCATGCCATACTCGACCGACAGGTACGTTCTCGCGTGATAGCTTACCAGCAGGTCGAGTACATCATCCGCAACGCAATCCGGCCGAGTGCCGATCGCCAGGCCAACGACCTCGGGGTGAGCCAGTGCCAGATCGTACAACTCTCGCAATTTATCGACGGCGGCATAGGTGTTGGTTGCCGGCTGGAAATAGGCGATGAACTGCTGGCATTTATAGCGACGCTTGAGTCGGCGAATGCCCTCGTCGATCTGGTCAGTGATATCTCGCTGCGGAATCCGGCGACTGGGGCTGAAGCTACGATTATCACAGAAGGTACAGCCACCGGTGGTTACCGTGCCATCGACATTGGGACAGGTAAATCCGGCGTCGATACTGACTTTTTGAACTCGCTGGCCAAATCGCTGTCGCAAGTAGTGATTCAAGCTGAAATAGCGACGCTGACCGGTTTGCCAGTCAAGGGGCGATTCCAAAGTAGGTGGCATAGGGTCGACCGTGTGCATTGACGCCCTGCGGCGCTCTCAAGTAAACTACGCCGCTGGCGACCAGGCCGGGCGCCACGTGGGGTCCCTGTGCCATACGCTGTGCCGGCGGGAGCTTTGGTAGCTCGCATCTTAGATCACTCGATCCGGTCCCTCAAGGGAACCCTATGTTCGGAGAACTCGTACCAATCGGCGGTGGCGACCCAATTCCGCTGCTCGAAAATAAGCTGCTGGTTGGTCGCCGGGAGAGCTGCGAGATCGTGCTGCGATTCGCCAACGTCTCGGCTCACCACTGCCAGCTTTTCATTGAGCACGGCTACTGGTACGTGAAAGACCTGAAGAGTCGAAACGGTACTCGCGTGGCAGGCCAGCGAGTGACACGCAAGCGACTTGATCCGGGCGATGAAATCTGGTTCGCCAAGCACAAGTACACGATCGAGTATTCGCCAGTCGATCAGGGCGCCTCGGGTCCCCCGCCGCCAGACGAGGAAATGATCAGCCAGATTCTGGGTCGCTCCCTGCTGGATCGGGCCGGACTTTCGCGACGCGAAATCCAGGAAGACAAGAAACGCTACGATGCGGCCAGTGATGAAGCAGGCCAGATCAAGGATCCGGACGCGCCGATCTAACCTGTCCTGCGAGGACAGTCTCTTTGCTGCCGCCTGATGAAAGGACAATCGCTGTGCCAGACCAACAACTTGCCCATATCGTCTACTTCACACTGGAAGATAATAGCGACGAACGCATCGAACTGCTGCTCGAGGCCTGCCGGCACTATCTGACCGGCCACGAGGGGACCATCTACTTTTCTGTCGGCAGACTCGTGGCGGATCTGCAGCGGCCAGTCAACCAACAGTTCGACGTGGCACTGCATGTCATCTTCGCTGACCGTGAATCCCATGATCGCTACCAGGTCTCCGAGCGGCATGTCGAGTTCATCGAGCAGAACAAGGCGAGCTGGACCGAAGTGCGGGTCTTTGACGCCTATCTCGCTTGACCTGCTGCACCAGGCGACCGAGTCAAGATTGTCAGCAGCGTGACGCATGGCATATAACGTATGACAACTGGCAACCACCATTGTGGCCTGCCAGCAGCACCATGCCTTCTCACCACGGACCCCGCCACAAGGATCTGATCATGCCTCGTTGCTTGCACCGCTGCTGCCTGACTACTCTCACCCTGCTGTGCACACTGGCAAGTGTCTCCATCGTCGGCGGCCAGGAATACAAGGGCAACTGGCCTCAATGGCGCGGCCCTTTGCGCGACGGCCAGGCAGCCAGCCGGGGGTTACTCGCCGAGTGGCCGAAGGACGGGCCAACCAGGCTCTGGCAAGTCGATACCGTCGGCGTGGGGTATTCATCGCTGGCTGTCGTGGATGGAACGATTTACACGCAGGGGGACATCGACGGAGTGGAGCATGTCATCGCACTGGATGCGACAACCGGCAAAGTAAGCTGGCAAGTTCAGCCGGAACCGGTCGCGCAGTTACTGACCACACGGATTTCCAGCGAATTCGAACAGCATGACAAGGATGCCGACGGTCTCCTCAGTGAAACCGAGGCATTGGCCGCATTTGGTTGGCAATTCAACCAGTACGACAAGAAAGCCGACGTCGCTGCCAACCAGGCTGAGCGACTCGCCAGGGAACGCACAGCGCGAATCATGCCAATCGTCGACCAGGACAAGGATGGTCGCTTGACGTTTGCTGAAGTCGGCACGCTGTTCCGGGGCCGCGGCAATCTGCTGGCCGATATCGACCGCACGGACCCCGATGCCGACGTCGAGATTCTGGCGTCCAACCGAGCCGCCGCCCTGCTGGCGGAACTTGACAAAGATAAGAATGGGCTGATTGACCGTGATGAAGCACGACGATCGGCAGTCGATCGCCTCTTTAACCAGATGGACAAACGAGATCCGGATACCAATAAGGGAGACAATAAACTGTTGCTGGAAGAGATCTGCGGATTCTTCATCGCCTCCGAAAAAGGCAAGGATGGCGTCATCTCCGCCGAAGAGCTGACCGCCTATTATGTCGCGCGACACCCGTTGGCTGACGGCATATTAACAGCGGACGAGTTGCGGGGATTCTTCGGTGGCTACCGCAATGGCATGGGAGACGGGCCGCGTGGGACGCCGACCGTCGATAATAACCGTGTTTACGTGGAAGGTGGCAATGGCGATCTGACCTGCCTGGATGCTGAGACGGGTAAAACAATCTGGCATACGAATCTCAGCCGTGACCTCGGTGGCAACCGACCCGGCTGGGGTTATTCCGAATCTCCCTTGGTCGAAGGTGACCATCTCATTGTCACGCCAGGAGGCAAGGCGGGCGCGGTGGCCGCGTTGGACAAAACGACTGGCGACGTGGTCTGGCAGAGCAGCAGTTTTACAGACGGGGCGCATTATGCCTCGGCCGTCGCTGCCGAGATTGGCGGGATCCGACAGATCGTGCAATTCACTCGTTCGGCGATGTTTGGCCTGGATGTCAAGAATGGCAAGGTGCTTTGGAAGTACTCCGGGGCTAACAACGGTACGGCCAACTGTGCTACCCCGATCGTCTACGACGATCGCGTCTTTGCTTCGAGTTCTTACGGAACCGGCGGCGGGCTGGCCAGGATTACCACAGACGCTGACACTGGCATGCAGTCAGCCAGCGAAGTCTATTTTGACAAGAAGATGGCCAATCACCATGGCGGTATCATCATGGTGGGCGAGCACATGTATGGATTTGGCAGTGGCGGCTTGATCTGCATGCACTACCTGACGGGCGAAATTGCCTGGCGTGCTCGCAGCGTCGGTAAGGGTTCGCTGATCGCAGCGGACGGCAGGCTGTACCTGCTTAGTGAAGGCCACCAGCTGGCCCTCGCAGAACTGACGCCCGAGGCTTACCGGGAGCACGGTCGCTTTTCGCTACCGTCACATGGCCGACCAAGCTGGGCGCACATGGCAATCTCGGATGGAGTGCTGTTTGTGCGCGACCAGACGTCGCTGACTGCTTTTGACATCCGCCAAAAGTAGCGATTGGAAATCAGCAGCTCGTCACCCGATGATTGCTCAGGATGAAAGCAGGTCCAGTGCCTGCTCACGACCCGGTGCCGGCCAGGCAGACTCGGGAGCCCGTTATCAACCGTACCGTAGCGAACACTTGCTGCACTGCACTCTGATCGCAGCGACGAAACATCGCAAAACGGAAACACCTGAAAACGGCACGTGAACGCATGGGCGACGTTAAGGTACCTTCAGCTCAAACGATGCGGGGGTGTGGGTAAAACAAATCAGGCCCCTCCTTAACCGCGACCAGCTCCTG
>CAUZOB010000134.1:0-13869 GCA_963581185.1 Planctomycetota bacterium
AGATGGAACTTACTGCAGCCCTGCTGCATAACCCCGAAGTGTTGTTTCTGGATGAGCCGACGATCGGGCTGGACGTGGTGGCCCAGCACAACATCCAGCAGTTCCTCAAGCACTATCAGCAGGAAAGGAAGATCACGATCCTGCTGACCAGCCACTATATGAAGGATGTCGAGGCACTCTGCCGGCGCCTCGTGATCGTGGCCAACGGCCGCATTCACTATGACGGATCACTGGGCGGGATCATTGAACAGGCAAGCACGGAACGACTCGTGACGGTCCAGCTGGCGGACGGTGAATCGATCGAGGGGATGGAGCAGTATGGTCAGGTTGAGCAGATCAATCCTCCGCAGGTGACATTACGGCTGACCCGCGACGATGTGCCCGGCACACTCTCGCGGATTCTCGACCAGAGACGGATTGTGGATGTGGTCGTGGCCGAGCCGCCATTGGAAGAGGTGCTTAAGAATGTCTTCACCGCGGTGGCCAAGGCGGACGAGGCGGAGGCGGAGGCGGAGGCGGAGGCGGACAGATCTGATCAGTCGACTTCAACGAGCCGAACAGCTGCGAGATCGTCGCGCGACTCGGGTGGCAGGCAGATTCCATGAGCGTCTATGTCCAGGCCAAGTTGTCCACCTGGTGGACGATCCTGCGAATTGCTCTGGAAGAGCGACTGGTTTACCGCGGCGACTTTGCCCTCGGTACGCTGATGCGGTTCCTGCCGATCATCACGCAGATCTTCCTCTGGAGTGCGATTTTTGCTGCGGTCAACGTGGGATCGGGTGGCGATCAGAAGATCGCTGGCTTCTATACCATCCATACCATGATCGCCTACTACCTGCTGACGATGGTGAGTAGGGCCTTCTCCAGCATGCCGGGACTCGCGTCAGGCGTGGCGCTGCAGGTTCGCAACGGTGAGATAAAGAAGTTTCTGATCCAGCCGGTCGATATGGTCGGCTTCCTGCTGATGGGGCGGATTGCCCACAAGCTGGCATATTACAGCGTGGCCCTGCTGCCATTTGCACTGGTCTTCTACCTCTGCGGCGGATATTTCAGCCATCATTACGCGGCGCCCGGTGTCGGCGCACCGAGCGCCCAGCGGATCTCTGTCTTCATCAGCTCACTGTTACTGGGCTTCATGCTGGGCTACTTCCTGGAATTGTGTATCGGCTTGATCTCTTTCTGGTTCCTGGAAGTGACGTCCCTGATCTTCGTCTACAACCTGCTGACCTTCTTTCTCTCGGGCCATATGTTTCCACTCGACCTGCTGCCCGACTCGGCGCGGGCCATTGTCGACTGGATGCCGCTGCGATACCTGGCCTATTTCCCGGCCGCCGTCTTGCTGGGACGAGTCGGGGAGGATCAACTCTGGACCGAGCTGCTGCTGGAAGCGGGCTGGGTGCTGTTCTTTATCGTGCTCAGTCGCTGGATGTTTTCCCGGGGTGTGAAACGGTATAGCGGATACGGAGGTTAAGCGGTCGAGATGACCGGCTGATCATGGATAGCCAGACTGGACACAATACAGAGCAGGCGATTCCTCGGCCTCACTACCTGAAGGTCTTCCTGACCTTTGCGCGCAACAGCCTGGTGCGGGATATGACTTTCCGCTTTAACTTTCTCCTGCAGTGCGTGTCGTCGACTTCCTGGACTGCCATGAACATCGGCTTTTACCTGATCGTCTTCAGCTTCACTGATGAGATCGGCATCGATACCGGTTGGGGCAAGTACCAGTTCTTCGTCTTTCTCTCCACAACCTGGCTGATTAACAGCCTGGTGCAGGCCTTCTTCATGCCCAATGCCCAGGAGTTCAGCGAGTTGATTCGGACGGGCAATCTCGACTTTGCCCTGGTCAAGCCAATTGACACCCAGTTCCTGATTTCCTTTCAGAAAGTGGAATGGTCGGCACTCTCCAACTTTCTGATGGGACTGATTCTCCTTGTCTACAGCCTCTGGCACTTGATGGGTGATACGCTCTCACCGCTGGTGCTCAATCCGCTGGTGCTGCTGCTTTACCCCGTCTTCATCCTCTGTGGCATGATGATCATGTACAGCGTGATGATCACGCTGGCTGCCACAAGTATCTGGCTGGGTCGCAACCAGACGCTCTATAACTTCTGGTTCTATCTGACCAACTTTTCTCGCTACCCGATGGAGATTTACTGGCGCAGCTGGGGCTGGTCACTGTGGGCGATCTTCACGTTTGTGATTCCAGTCCTGGTGGTTGTCAACATTCCGGCTCGTTTGATGGCGCGGCCGCTGTCACCACGAGCGGGCTGGGAAATCTGGCTGACGTTGTTTGCAGTTGTCGCCACGCTGATGAGCCTGAAGCTCTCCCGGATGGTATTTCAACGAGCGCTTTACAGTTACCGGAGCGCCAGTAGTTAGCGGCACTTGGTCGTGGGCGATAAACGATGAATGAAACGATCGAAGCGGGTGAATCGAGCGGTGCTGGCATGCTGGCCTACCTGCAGCTGTTCCGACTCTCCAACCTGCCAACCGCGATGGCCGATGTGTTGATGGGATTCCTGGTGGTCCAGCAGACCATCGATACCAGCCTGCTGGTCCCGTTGCTACTGCTGCTGCTTGCCAGCAGCCTGCTGTATGTCGCCGGCATGGTGCTCAATGATGTTTTTGATTACCAGCAGGATTGCCAGCAGCGTCCTGATCGCCCGCTGCCATCAGGTCGAATATCTCTCTCACGGGCGCGGCTGATTGGGCTGGGAATGCTCGTCGCCGGGGTAGGGGTGGGCATGGCCAGTGGGCTGATGGCGGAGGCTGAGCCCTGGCGCGGCGGCCTGACTGCACTGCTGCTGGCGACTGCGATTCTGCTTTACGACGGCCTGCTCAAGCAAACCCCACTGGCGCCGTTACTGATGGGCAGCTGCCGCTGTTTGAACGTGCTGCTGGGGATGAGTTTTGTCACAGCGGGTGCTACAGTCGACGGATCTCTGCTGGGTCTGGCGCCTCACCAGTTATGGATTGCTGTCGGCATGGGCGCTTTTGTGACCGGCATCACGCTCTATGCCCGCAGCGAAGCGGGCCGCAGCTCACGGCCCTACCTGGCGGGCGGCGTGGCCTGGATGATTGCTGGCGTGCTGCTGCTCGCTTACCTGGTGCCTCGTTCCCTGCCAGACAACTTTACTCCCCACCTGCAGGCACAGCAGGCCGGCATCTTATTGAGCGTGCTGTCGTTCACGTTTATCTACCGTTGCCTGCTGGGGATTGCTGAACCGTCAGCTACCCGGGTGCAGGCAGCGGTCAAGCAGTGCCTGCTGTCAATCATCGTGCTGGATGCAGCCATCACGGCAATCTTCTGTCCCTGGGGGTATGCGATCCTGGTCCTGGCCCTGCTGGCTCCCACGCTGTTGTTGGGAAAGTGGCTATACTCGACCTGACATGTGGGCGGTCGCACGGCCCCGGTTTTCACTGTTGCAGGAGTAGCGATGCACTCTCCCTTGCTTTTTCTTTCCGTGCCTGGATTGCGTCCGGCGGACGTGCAGGCGATGCCACGGCTCAGATCGCTGGTCGAGGCGGGCAGCCAGCAACCGCTGACGGCGAGTTTCCCCGCCGTCACCTGGCCGGTCCAGACGAACATGTTGACCGGCTGCCGGACAGATCAGCATGGCGTGGTGGCCAACGGTTTTTACTGGCGCGAATCGGCCGAGGTCGAGATGTGGACGGCCTGGAACGAGAAGATCCAGGCACCTCAGCTGTGGGACCTGCTGCACGAGCATTCCAGCGAGCTGACGTCGGCGGTCTGGTTTCCGATGTTGAGCAAGGGCTGCGGAGCTGACTACATCTGCATGCCGGCCCCGATCCACAATCCGGACGGATCCGAGTCACTCTGGTGCTATACCAAGCCGACGGAGTTTTACGGCGATTTGCGCGACTCGCTTGGCCATTTTCCGCTCAAGCACTTCTGGGGACCACTGGCGAATATCGAATCAACTGCCTGGATTGTCGACTCGGCAGTACTGGCAGCCGCGGAATTCCAGCCTCGCTTGTTTTATCTCTACCTGCCGCACCTGGATTATGCCGCGCAGAAGTATGGGCCAGCGAGTCCGCAGGCGGCCGCGGCCGTGATCGAACTGGACGAGGTGCTGGGGCGATTGGTGGAGGGCATGCAACAGAGTTACGGAGCGCAGCAGCTGACCTGGCTGGTCGCCAGCGAGTATGTGATTACCGAAGTCGATCATGTGGTCTATCCCAACCGACTGTTGCGCCAGGCCGGTCTGCTGACGGTCAAGGAAGGAGAGCGGGGTGGTGAGGAGATTGACATGGCTGCCAGTCAGGCCTGGGCACTTGTCGATCACCAGTTTTCCCAAGTCTTTGTCAGAGATGCTGACGCCGATGTCATCCGCCAGGTTGAGCAGCTGTTCGCTGGGCTGGAGGGAGTGGACGAGGTGCTCTGTGGCGATCAGCTGGCAACGCGTGGGATCAACCATCCGCGTTGTGGAGAGCTGGTGTTGGTCTCCAGCGCCAACAGCTGGCAGGCCTACTACTGGTGGCTCGACGACGAGCAGGCGCCTGACTATGCCCGCAGCGTGGATATCCACCGCAAGCCGGGCTACGATCCGGTCGAACTGCACTTCGACATGGAAACCCGGGGCGTGCCGCTGGATGCCAGCCTGGTGGCTGGATCGCATGGCGCACCGGTTAAGTCCGATGCGCAGCGCGGGATTGTACTCTCGTCAGCTGCAGACCTGCTCGGTGACGAGCCACTACAGGATATCGAGCTGGCCCAGGTTGTGCTCGGGCACTTCGATATCGAGTTACCAGCCTGAACGGCGGGCTACTTGAGCGTTTGCAGCGACAGGTCCTTGAACTGCACCAGCATCGGCGGGCCGGCATGCAACTGCAGGGCCAGGATTCCCTTCATCGCTCGCTTGCTGGCCTGGTTGTCGACCACATCCACGGTGGTCTTGCCATTGATCTGTTGCACGAGGTGATTTCCACGAGCGATGATCGTGTAGGTGTTCCACTCTTCCTTCTTGATGGCGGCCAGAATCTGCTCGTCGTCGCCGGTCGAGCCAACGGTCTTCTTGTCGCCGTTGTCGGCGATTTCAACTTTCTGGCTACGGAGTGCCAGGATACCGCGACCACGTTCCTCATAGAGGATGCCAATGAACTTCATGCCGGCGTCAATATCTGCCTGGTAGCCGCCGACAACCCAGTTGCCGAGGTCCTTGCTGCGGTACTGGATGCCGGAGTTTCCGCCAACGATGCGGAATTTCAGATTTAACTGGAAGTCGGCCGGGGTGCCGCCGCGCCAGATCAGGAAGGTATTGCCCTGGGTCGGGTTGTCCTTGGTCGTCTGACCTGAAATGACACCGTCGCTGACGGACCAGAACTTCGGATTACCATCCCAGCCCTCGAGTGTCTTGCCATCAAACAGGGAGGTGGCGGCTGGTTTCTTGTCTTCCGCTTTCAAGTCAGCGGCGATCAAGAGTGCGGCGAGGATCAGTATCAGCTGGTGGATCTTGGGCATGGTTTGTTCTCTCAGCGAGGGGGTCAGGTTAAGCGAGGGTGATTCCGGCAGATTATGACTCAACGGTTTCTACTTCCGGCATTTCGGGTGGATCAAAGTGGAAACCCCGGCTCTGGCTGAAAAACTCGAGCGGGTTATCGTAGACCACTTTGCGGGTCAGGCTATCGGGATGGCCGCGACGGCGCATTTCGAAAATGAAGTCGGGTACGGCGGTTGGTTTGGAAGGACCCCAGTCACCGGCAGAGTTGACCATCAATCGTTCGGGTCCATAATTCTCGACCATGTCGGCTGCCCGTTGCGGAGTGCATTTGCTGATCGGGTAGAGTGTCATGCCGGCCCAGAAACCCTCGGAGAGGACGGGCCCGATGGTGTGCTCTTCGACATGGTCGACGAGCACACGCGTGGTATCTATCCGTGAGTCGGCCAGCAGCATATCGAGGATCATCCTCGTGCCCTGGTACTTGTCTTCCAGGTGTGGTGTGTGAATCAGTATCTGCTGGTCGAATTCCATTGCCAGTTCGAGATGCTCGGTGAACACGATGGACTCATTTCGTGTGTTCTTGTTGAGCCCGATTTCACCGATCCCCAGGACATTGGGTAAATCGAGGAACTCGGGGATCAGGGCGATCACCTGTCGTGACAGCTCGACGTTCTCTGCTTCCTTGGCATTGATACAGAGCCAGGTGTAGTGCTGGATGCCATACTGTGCCGCACGAGCTCTTTCGAATTCAGTCAACTGGTGAAAGTAATCGCGAAAGCTGTCTGCACTGCCACGGTCGAAGCCGGCCCAGAAGGCGGGTTCACTGAGAGCCACGCAGCCCATCCGGGCCAGGGTTTCATAGTCATCCGTTGTACGGGAGACCATGTGGATGTGGGGATCAAAGTAGTCCATCAGTACTGACTCCAGCGGGAGAGGAGATCGTTTCAGTCGCTGGCCTGGTCGAGGTCGTATTCCTGTCGCCAGTCTTCCTGGTAATCACGCGAGAAAATCAGCTGAACTTGCTCAGCCCGGTCACGCTGCTCGTGGTCCGAAACTGTGGCCAGGGCCTGGTCGATGAGGTCCAGCCGAGCATCGTCGCGAAAGCTCCCGTCGGAGCGTTCCAGCCGGTCAAAGGATGCTGACAGCTGCAGGATCTTGGCACGAATCTCCAGGTACTCGCGATCAAGCACGGCGATTGACGACATGGGGCTCGACATGGTTGTCTCTCCTTGCTGCGGCCAGCTGCGGCCGGAACGACTATCGGCCGCGGCAGATTGCTTCTTTTTAGTCTGCCTGTGGAGGCCACGCAAGCGAGACGAGCCAGTCTGGTGCAGCCGATGGGCAGCGAATGTCGACGGCGCGTGGCAGAGGGGCGCAGCGGCACCCGGGAGCACGGATTGTGATAATGGTTGTCAGCTGCCGTTGCTGACAAGAGTGGCCTAGAAGGCGCCGTTTTCGCCTCGGCGGGGCGGGAAACGCTGCTTGCGAGTCTCGTCCGGCAGCGTGTTGGGCCGCGAACGGTTCTGCAGGTCACCGGTGAACTGGCTGGAGTCAGCACCCCGTCCCAACGACACCGAGATCACCTCACGCTTGTAGCCGACGAACTTAAGGAAGTTCGGGAAGGTGAGTTGTTCGACATCGTAGAACTGAATTTCTCGCAGCAGATCGTTGTAACCCTTGGTGGAGACCAGCTCGCCAGTGGTTCCCTTCAGCAGGTACTGGGTGTTGACCGTGACCTTGCCGGTACGGGTACCGTCCTCGGCCACCTCGGCGTCAATCACGCCACCCATGCTGGTGATCATGTACTTGACCTTGTCCATGTCACTCTTGCCATCACCATCCAGGTCAAAGAACCCGGCCAGGGCGAAGTGCATCGTTGTGCCGGCCTGGAAGGCGGGCGAGTGGATCAAGTCACCCTTGAGGATCGGGTTTGTAAGGCTGTCGTCGAGGATGCGGGCTTCGGCCAGCCGCAGGTCGAGAATTCGCACGACCTGGATCTTGGCTTTGATCTCGCTCTTGTCACGCATCACGCCCGGTTGCTTGCGGTCGTAGACGCTGAAGGTTGTCAGCGCCTTAACACCGTGAACGGTACCGAGGTCGATCCAGACAGTGTTGTTCAGCTGGTTCACGGAGGTGATCTGTCCATCCGGCACTTCAAATCGTTCGGACTTGGGCTGCCGCAGGATCTTCATGGCGTCGACCGTCTGCTGCAGGATGCCGACTTCCTTGCCCAGCGCAGAAACTTCCTGCAACTTGGCATCGCGCGTCTGGTTCGCCTGGATGACCTGGTTCTGCAGGGCCTGGGCCTGGGTCTGCTTTTCGCCGTTGATCCGATCGCGATCGGTATTGAAGGCAGATCGTTCGCCGGTCAGGTCCGTGTTGGCTGTCTGGGTCTTGGCATCCGCCTGGGCAATTGCGTCGGTCTTGTCAGTGGCCAGCTTGACCTTCTCTCCTGCCAGCTGAAGGTTATCATCCTCCAGCTTGGTGATCATGATGTTCTGCTGGCGGATCGTCTGGATCAGGTTCGAGGGGACGTTGGCATAGTTGATATAGTCTCCGTCCGCCACCGACATACCCTGGCCATAGAGTTGCATGTTCTGGTCG
This sequence comes from Planctomycetota bacterium, assembly GCA_963581185.1. Taxonomy (GTDB): domain Bacteria; phylum Planctomycetota; class Planctomycetia; order Pirellulales; family Pirellulaceae; genus SAT2750. The sequence goes on from CAUZOB010000134.1 coordinate 8,070, forward strand.
AAGTTATCGAGCAGGGTCTGGATACCATCCAGGTCGCCGCCCGAGTTGTACGAGCTGATCTCCGAATCCACGGCACCGCGGTCGATGCCAGGCGCACCGATCATGAACATCAGGGCCTTGATCTTGGTCTCGCCCATGAGGTTCTTGTTCTCCGCTGCCTTGAGCTGCTCACCCGTCTTAACCGCAGTGTCATCGGCCGTCTTGGCCTTGCTGTGGAACATGTAGGTGAAAACTGCCAGCGTGATCGTTGTCATGATGGACAGGATCAGGGCAACTTGAATTGTTGTGTTTTCGCGTGATGCCATTGAAATGGGCTCCTGGAAATCAACTGGCTGCAGCGGAAGTCGATGTCTCGCTGGGTGGGACCCCGAAAGGCCGCCATCAATCCGTTTTATTTTATCGCCTTGGGGCAGCTAGGCGTAGCTCTTTTTCGCTGAAAAACAAACCGCCTCGCTCATCGGCCCCTATCTGCTTATCTTATCGACGCTGGCCGCTCTGAAATGTGATCCACTCTGCAACTCGTTTTCAGATCGAACCTCTATGTGCGGCTGAAAAGACAACCTGCACCCGCTGGTTCCGCTTCTGCCAATGGCACGAATCGAGACCTGCAACTCACCCTATCGTACGCTGCAGCCTGCTCGTTGGGACTCCGGTGACAGTCCCTAAAGCACTGTCAATGAATGACTTAGATGCTGTGTTTGCAGTCCTGCGCAGTGGCTGGTGCCATTTTCATCGTACGGCAGCCGGGCATGAGTCCGTCGATGGCTGCTGGGGAGAGTTGCGGTTTGTACCGTCTGGCGGGGTTTTTGCCGTTAGGCAGCCTGTGGTGGTGATGGCGGGAAGAAGCCAGCATTTACTGTTGTCGTTCGCGAGCTGGTGTTAGGACAAGCGGCCACAGCGTGGCGGATCAGTTCCACAGCAGGTTGACATTTAGACAGCGGCATTCCTACCATGCCCTGACTTGTGGCGTGGCATGCTGCCATGTCAGCGGTTTTTGTGATCGGCTGCAGGGAGCGTGAACGAGCATGGCAGGCAAGGGCAAGGGATCGCAGCGCCAGCAAGTCCTGGGCGGATTTGACGAGCAGCCGGATGTCGCAGCGGCTGCAGCGCCAGCGTCGTCACCAGCCTCGGCAGCGACCGGGGAGCCGACATCGCTGGAGGGCCAGACGGTTTACCTGATTGATTCCTTTGCCCTGATCTACCAGGTCTTTTTCGCGATGCCGAACTTCTCGTCACCGAGCGGGGCGCCGGTCGGTGCAGTGCACGGTTTCATTCGCGACATGGCGGACTTGCTGGAGCACCGGCAGCCGGAGTACCTGTTCTGTACTTTCGATGTTTCGGAGGTCACATTCCGGCACGAGTTTTATCCTGAGTACAAGATGAACCGGGACCCGATGCCGGATGATCTGCGCAGCCAGATTCCGTCCATCCATCGGATGCTGGATGCGATGTCGATACCGATCGTGGAATTGCCTGGTTACGAAGCGGACGACATCATGGCGACAATGGCCCGGCAGGTGGAAGAGCTGGGTGGCGAATGCGTGCTCGTCACCAGCGACAAGGATTGCCGCCAGCTGATCACCGACAAGGTCAAGATGCTCAACATTCGCAAGAACGAGTTCTTCACGGCGACCGAGCTGCAGCAGGTCTGGGGTATCCGGCCGGACCAGGTTGTTGATTTTCAGTCACTGGTTGGCGATTCCGTCGACAACGTTCCCGGCGTCCCACAGATTGGTCCTAAGACAGCGCGCGAGTTACTGGAAAAGTACGACACCCTGGAAGGGGTACTGGAGAATGCCGAGCAGGTGACTGCCAAGAAGCGACGTGAGAACCTGATGAACGGGCACGAGCTGGCGTACCTGAGTCGGCGGCTGGTCAAGCTGGACAGCGAAGTACCGATCGAGGTGGAGTGGTCAGCTGGGCACGTCGGTGGCCTCGACGGCCCGCAGCTTGGTGAACTGTGTGACGAGTTCGGCTTCCGGCGTCTCAAGGATCGACTGCTCGATGTAGGCCAGCAGGCGGCACCAGCGGAATGGGAAGCCGATTACCAGCTGGTCAGTAGCGAAGAGCAACTGGATAAACTCGTCAGCCAGCTCTCCTCGCAGACGCGAATCTCGGTCGACACAGAGACGACTGGCTTGAATCCGCGCGACGTGACCATCATCGGTTACAGCTTTTGTTGGCAACCGGGAGAGGCATTCTATATCCCAGTCCAGGCGCGCCAGGGGGATCCGCAGCTGGATCCGGTGCTGGTCCGTGAGCGACTGCGCGGTGTGCTGGAAGATCCGCAGATCCGTAAGATTGGTCAGAATCTCAAGTACGACATGGTGGCCCTGCGCAGCGAGGGAGTGCGGATGCGGGGGATCTACTTTGACACCATGGTTGCCGATTACCTTGATCAACCCGGCTTGCGCAGTCATAGCCTGGATGAGCTGGCGCGGCGTTACCTGAACCACGTGATGATTCCGATCAGTGACCTGATCGGCAAGGGCCGCAACCAGAAGCGACTGGATGAAGTCGACGTGCAAGAGGTTGGAATGTACGCGGCGGAGGATGCCGACGTGCCGATGCGGATCGTGGACCAGCTGGAGGAACAACTCAAATCGAAGGGCTTGCTGGAGTTATTTTACGAGGTGGAAATGCCGCTGGTGGAGGTGCTGGCTGAGCTTCAGTTCAATGGCATCCGGGTCGATGTCGAGCAACTGGCTGAATTAAGCAGTCGCTTCTCCGCGGCGATCGAAAAGTTGCTGGTGGAGATCTACCAGGCAGCAGGGCATGAGTTCAACGTTGACTCGCGTAATGAGCTCTCGCAGGTGCTGTTCGAGGAGCTGGAGTTGCCGATCGTGAAGCGAACCAAGACTGGGCCGAGTACCGATGTAGAAGTCCTGACTGAGCTTTCCAAGGCCAGCAGCAACCCGCTACCGGGCCTGGTCATCCGCTATCGCCAGCAGGCCAAATTAAGAAGCACGTACGTGGATGCCTTACCCCAGTTGGTTCATCCGCAGACGGGACGAGTTCATTCGGCTTTCAAGCAGAATGTGGCGGCCACGGGCCGACTCAGTTCGGCCGACCCCAACTTGCAGAATATCCCTGTTCGCAGCGAGGAGGGGCGAGAGATTCGCAGGGCCTTCCAGCCCGAAACCGGCTGGCAACTGCTGGCTGCCGACTATTCCCAGATTGAGCTACGTGTGCTGGCCCACTTTTCCGGCGACAACTCGCTGATGCGGGCTTTCGAAGAGGGAGTCGACATTCACTCCAAGGTGGCAAGTGAGATTTATGGAGTGGAGCTGGACGAGGTGACTGCTGAGATGCGCCGGCAAGCCAAGGCAATCAACTTTGGAGTGATTTATGGCCAGTCTTCGTTTGGCCTGGCCAAGGCTCTCGACATCGACCAGGACGATGCAGCTGCGTTTATTGAATCGTATTTCAGCGAGTATCCTGGCGTGGAGAAGTTCTTCGATCGCACGCTGGACCGCTGTTGCCAGGAGGGCTTTGTCAAGACAGCCCTGGGCCGCCGTCGCCCGGTCGAGGGTGTCCGCCAGCCGGACAAGCGAATTGGTTCGCGGTTCCGAAACTTGCCCGAGAGGATTGCCGTCAACACCGTGATCCAGGGATCGGCTGCTGACCTGATCAAGCAGGCGATGGTGGAGATTCACAGGGAAATGCTGCAACGGCAGTGCCAGTCGCGGATGCTGCTGCAGATCCACGATGAGTTGATCTTTGAGGTGCCTGCCGAAGAGCAGGAGGCAATGATCTCGCTTGTTGAAGGCGAGATGGTGCGGGCCGGAGACAACCTTGACGTGCCACTGGTGGTGGACCTCAAGCTGGGACCTGACTGGGCGTCCTGCGAATCCTGGAATGGAGATTGAGCTGGCGTGAACGTGAGACCCCAAGATGGCGACCGCATGGCAACCACGGTGATTGGAATCGTGGGTGGGATTGGCAGCGGCAAAAGCCTGGTTGCCTCGCAGCTGGAGTCGCTCGGCGCGCGTCTCTTTTCTGCTGACGAGGCGGGCCATCAGGCGCTGCTGTCAGAAGATCTGAAAGAACAGCTGCGTGACCGCTGGGGCGACCATGTGCTGACGTCCGCTGGCGAGCTGGATCGAGCGGTGATTGCTGAGCGGGTATTTCATGGTGATCAGTGCGATGCTGAAAGAGCGTTCCTGGAACAGCTGGTGCATCCCCAGATCGACGCCGCGATGCAGTCCTTCCTGCAGCTGGCCCGCTCCGATGAAGCACTCCGATGGGCCGTACTGGATGCCGCCTTGCTGATCGAAGCTGGCTGGGATGCGCAATGTGATCTGGTGCTGTTTGTTGAGGCCGATGACTCAGTCCGGCTGGCTCGCTGTCTGCAGCGGGGCTGGACGGAGCAGCAGTGGAGAGATCGTGAAGCGACTCAGATGTCGCTGGATGAGAAAAAACGTCGCTCTGACCAGCTGCTTGTTAATCATGGCAACCCCCAGGAGTTAGCGAGCGAGCTGCGACAATTACTGCAGATTGACTCCCAGGCGAGTGCAAATTCTGACAGCCAGGGGCTTAACGAAGGGCCCTGTTGTGGTGATAATGACAAGTGACCGATTGTTGCCGGTGCCTGGCCGCTCAGCGATGCCAATTGTCACCGGTCCCCCCCCATATATCACCTGTCTTTACTTTCCCGGTCATTGTTTTGTGTTGAGCGATTCCGCGACCTGGAACCTGTCCCCTGGCCAGTCACTTTAACTGGGCTGAGGACAACCCACATCACACCTTGAGCTTGTCGAGTCACAGCAGCTGAATCGGTTGCCGCGAGTCGATCCACACCCCATTTTCCTTTCCCCTTTCCCATCTCCCTTGTGTGCCGCGCGGTCAGCGCGCTGGCTGACGCCCGGTGGTATGGGAGGATCAAGAAATGTCCTCAGCTGGCGAGCAGGAAAAACCGATTGACGGCGCCGACCAGCAGGTTGAGGCGACGGCGGACGATTTCCAGGATGACCTGTTGGATCGCTATGAAAAGCTGAAGCAGGGGGATGTTCACATTGCTGAACTGCAGCAGCTGACGATGCCGGAGTTGATCGACAAGGCACGCGACGAGAAAGTCGAGCGAATCCAGGGGCTGAAGCGGCAGGATCTGATCGTGGAGATTCTCAAGCGGCGGGTGAACACCAACGGCCTGATGTACGGTGAGGGGACGCTGGAGATCCTGCCGGACGGTTTTGGGTTCCTCCGCAGTCCGGACTATCACTACCTCTCCTGTCCTGATGACATTTACGTTTCTCCCAGCCAGATCCGACGTTTTGGCCTCAAGACCGGCTCCACGGTGGCTGGCCAGATTCGTCCACCCAAGGAGAGCGAGCGATACTTTGCCTTGCTCCGAGTTGAGGCGGTTAACTATCAGGATCCGAACTTGATGGCCGAGCGGATCTACTTTGATGATCTCACGCCGCTGCACCCGGACAATCGCATCATCATGGAGTGGGATGCTGACGATATCTCCACTCGGATCACCGATATCATGACCCCGATCGGGTTTGGCCAGCGAGCCCTGATCGTCAGCCCGCCGCGTGCAGGTAAGACGATCCTGCTGCAGAAGATGGCCCGCGCGGTATTGCATAATTACCCCGAGGCCTACGTGATCATGCTGCTCGTCGATGAGCGGCCGGAAGAAGTGACCGACATGGAGCGGGAGGTCAAGGGATCCAGTTGCGAGGTCATCAGTTCGACCTTCGATGAACCCGCTGCGCGACACGTACAGGTCTCCGAGATGGTGATCGAGAAGGCCAAGCGGATGGTCGAGTTCGGTACCGATGTGGTGATTTTCCTC
>CAUZOB010000135.1:0-13852 GCA_963581185.1 Planctomycetota bacterium
ATGCAGCTGGCTGACTGCCACGAACACGATCCCCGAGAGCAGGATCACGAGCAGGACGCGGTGAAAGAAGTTCAGCCGGGGACCGAAGTGCCGCATCAGCGGGGTGATCTGTGGGCGGACCTGTTTATCGAGGTGCTGTTCCAGGTCGGCCAATTTCATGCCCTGCAACTGTGGGGGAATGTTCTTGATATTCATCTGCTGAACCTTCGCCTCCAGCTGGCTGTTTTCCGTCATCGCCAGATCGTAAGCCCCGCGCGGCATGTCCGAGTTGTAGAGTGGGGGAACCACGAGCGAAAAGACGATGCCGGCCAGAATCGTCACAAAGGCAGCCAGCTGTGTCCCCCGTTTCCAGAAGATTCCCAGCAGGAAAGTGACCAGCAGACCAGGCGTCAGGATATTGGAATAGTCCGCGATCGTGAGGAAGAAGTTCTTTTCCGAGTTCGGATTGATCACCAGAATCGCAATTGCCGAAGCAGCAATCATCAGGACCACGATCACGATCTGGCCGATGCGAATCATCTCGCGATCGGTCGCCTGGTGGCGAAAATATCGCTTGTAGACGTCGACCGTGATGATCGTCGCAGCGGAATTCATCATCGAGTCAATCGACGAGAGGATGGCCCCGATCAGCCCGGCAGCAATCAAGCCGACAAGTCCCAGTCCAATCGGCTTGATCAACTTGTTGATCAAAATCGGGAAGGCGGTGTCGGGGTCAATCTGCAGACCCTGGAAGTCGCTCGAGGTTTCAAACAGGTAGAAGGCTGCAACGCCGGTGGCGATCGCAAAGAAGGGGATTAACAACTTGAGAAAACCAGCGGCGATGATACCGGTGCGAGCTTCCTTGTCACTTGTTGCCGCCAGTGCCCGCTGGACGATGAACTGGTTGGTACCCCAGTAGAAACAGTGCATGAACATCAGCCCGGTCAGCACACCGGACCAGGGAAGATCCGGGTGGTTGCTTGGCAGGTAGAGGTTCATCTTGGAACTGGCAGCAGCCTGGTCCAGTGCCATCATCGCCCCCCAGCCACCAATTGCATGGAAAGTGGCGAAGGCGACCCCGATGCCGGCCAGCAGCATTAATACCGACTGGATGACATCCGTATAAACAACCGCCTTGAGACCTCCCAACACGGTGTAGCTGGCAGCAATCACCCCGAGGGCAATCACGAACCAGATATAGTAGGTCATGTTGACCTTCCGCTTGGTCTTGGCAGGCCGGGCCAGCTCGGCCAGCGTGCTCTCCGCTTTCCTGTCGGCTGGGGCATCTAATGCCGCTGCGGTTAGCGGAACCGCCGCACGCTCCGACTCCACACTCGTCACCACCTCCTCAGTGACAATGGCGTTGCCTCCCATCAGTTCACAGATCGTGCGGGAACCGATGTAAAGAGCTGGCACCATTTGTACGAAGGCCATCAGGACGACCATGATCACCGCGTACATCAGCCGGCTGCGGTGGTCGAACCGTTTCTCCAGGAACTCCGAAAGCGTGTAGATCTTCAGCTTGCGGTAGACCGGCAGGAAGCCATAGCACATCAATAGCAGGCCGGCGATCGCTCCCAGCTCGAAGTGGCTCTGGGCAAAACCGATGCTGAAGCCGATCCCCAGCATGCCAACCATGTGGTTGGCACTCACGTTGCTGCCAAAAATCGATCCCGCCACTCCAAACCAGCGGATGCTGCGACCAGCCAGGAAGTAATCTTCTGACGACTTGTCCTCACGGCCAGCCCACAGGCCGATCAGCATGACCCCGATCAAGGTGCCAAAGAAGATGATGTAATCGAGGAGTCCAAGCTGGATTGTCATGGCTGTTCAACAAGTTCACGAAGTCGTTTGATGCCTAGCTCAAGTAGCTCGGCCGGATCCTGCTGCCAGAGCTGCCGGTTAAACAGCTCCAGGCTAATATAGCCCTGGTAGCCAATGGCCCGCAGCATGGCGATTTCCGCTGCCAGGTCAATTGGCCCATCGCCAATCATAACCCGATCCGGATCGGTCTGCTGACCGGCCGGAATCCCGAGGGCTGCATCATCAATATGGTAATGGCTGATTCGCTCCGCGGGGATCTGGCCCAGCAATTCCAGGCGAGAACCACTGTTCCAGCTATGGAATGCGTCGGCGATCAGCGTCGCCCCCTCGTCGGCGGTCGCCTCCACGATCGACACCGCCTGGTCGAGCGTCGATACCGAGCCGAAGAAACTGATGTACTCAAATGTCGGTCGCACACCGAGCGGCCGACCCAGCTGGAGCAGATCCTTGTATCGTTCGACCAGCTGGGATTGTGGACAGGGTTGTCGTGGCGGTGTCGCCACCACGAAAGGGCAGCCAAGTCGAGCGGCCAGCTCCATCCGGCGACCAGCCTCCGCCAGCATCAGCGGGTACTCCAGATCAGAAGCCTCACCCCACTGCCGAAGTGCAATCATCGATGGCACCACCAGGCCATGATCGGCCAGCGCCTTTTCAACATCTGAAACTTCTCCCCCTTGCCCGACATGCTGGTAGATGTCGTTAATCCATAACTCGATCGCCTCGAATCCGGCCTCCGCGGCCAAGCGGATCTTTTCCAGCAGCGGTTGAGGTTGAATCGTGCTGGTGTTGAGACAGAGTCGGAAAGTCACGGAGCGTGTAATTTCTGGCGAATGAGGTGGTTGGCGATCGTCGACCTGATCGAATAGCGTACCAGCATGAAACAGAAACCGAATCGGCGGGGATCTGTGTGGCAGCTTAGTTTTAGCACAGCCTGGCTGGGGCTGCAGTCCAGCTTGGAGCCGGTTCGGTCGTAGCTGGAGGTATCTGCTTACCTTTGCCAGCTCCATCCGTCGCGCAGCTCGTCGTTGACCACGGCACCCTCGGGCCATTCGCCGCTGCAGAGCTTGATGATGCACTCGGCTGCTTCCACGCCCATGCCCTCGGATGACTTTTCATCGGTGCCTGCCTTGTGTGGGCTGACGACAACATTGTCCATCTGAAACAGTGGATTGTCTGCCGAGGTCGGCTCAACCTCGAACACATCCAGGCCGGCCGCGTGAATTGTGCCGTTCCGAAGAGCTTCAACCAGGTCCGCTTCCACCACCACGCCACCGCGAGCGGTATTCAGCAGGATGGCTCGTGGTTTCATCGCGGTAAAAGCATCGCCGTTCATCATGCCACGGGTTTCATCGTTCAAGGGGCAGTGAATACTGACAATGTCACTTCGCTGCAGCAGCTGTTCAAAGTCGACAAGCTCGATGCCATGTTGATCCACAAAGTCCTGCTGGGGGAACTTCTCACAAGCCAGTACCTGCATGCCGAGCGCCTGGGCTCGCACCGCCGTGCTGCGTCCAATCCGACCGAGTCCAATGATGCCGAAAGTCTGGCCTCGAATTGGCAGCAACAGGTCGGTTGGCCATTCACCGGCACGAACCGCTCGATCGTTGACAACGATCCGCTTGGTAACTCCAAATAGCAGGGCCAGTGTCAACTCGGCGACCGACTCATGGTTTGTTGTCGGAGTTACCGTGACGGCAATCTTTGCGGCGCTGGCAGCTGCCACGTCAACTCGATCAAAGCCGACTCCGGCGCGGGCGATTACCTTGAGCTGCGGAAGCGCCTCGATCACCTGGGGTGTGTAATACTCGCCGCCGGCAATTGTGGCGTCGACGCCGGCCATTTGAGCGATCGTGGCCTCGTCTCCCAGCAAACCACGGGTAAATGTTCGGTCATCCGGGTAGCGAATCTCAAATCCGGCCTGCTGGAACAGCTCGACATAGGGGGCCGTTGTCTGGTAGTACGCTTCCGGGCAGATCAGGACCGTGGGCATGGCAATATCAGTCTCTCGAGAGGTCTTTGGTTTCTTGTTTCTGCTGTTTGGTCTGCGATTGAAGGTTAGAGGTTAACCCATTCTGCCTGACCCGTGAATTGGGTGGTCAGGGAGTTCACTTCACAACCACACCTGATTCGTCGGCCAGCGAGAGCGGCTCACCGGCTGATGCTCCCAGCCGGTTGCCTGTCAGCTGGTTGCCCGATCCTGGGCCGGAGAATCGTATCAGGTGCCTGGCAAGGGCGGGGCTACGTCGGTCGCTGATCAGGCAGTCGGCGATCGAGATGTCGCTGCTGTCCGCCACATCGATTCCCATCGGCACGCCGTCGAGGAAGTGACAGCCGCTGACCGAGATCCGCTGGCAGCGCTGCAATTCCAGCAGCGACGCTCCGGAGGCCTGGCCAGTTTCGGCGTCATCGAGCCACTGGCAACCGTTGAGGATACAGTCACTGGAATCGACCAGCTTGACTCCCACCCCAAGCCGTGAAGTATGGGTGCGAAAGTGGTTATGGCCGATTGTGATCAATTCGCAGTCTTCCAGCAGGATGTTACGGTTCTTGCAGGTGCAGATATTGTTGCCACTGATTACCACCCCACGGCAGCCGATCAGGTGCAGGTTGTTTTCCTGGTTGGTGATCATGTTGCCGCTGATCGTCCAGAGTCCCGGTCGCAAGCCCTGTTGCTGGTCATCGCGAATCAGAATGTTGGCGCCACCCGCGGATGGTGTCGCCTGGATCGTGTTCGAGCAGACGGTGACCTCGTTCACGCTGGCACCTTCTGCCGTTGTATCGACATAGATCTCGGCGGTTGGTTCCGGGTCGGTGTCATGCTCGGCGTGGTTGTTGTACTCGATATCGTTCCCGGTGATCTGCAGGTTGCGGACCTCACTTCGTTCCAGCCGAATCCCCCCCAGCCGGTTGTAGCTGATGTGGTTGCCGGTGATGTTTACCTGATGCAGGTTGACGGCATCAAAGAAGATGCCGACGCCGGTATTAAAGTAGATATGGCAATCGTGGATCAGCACGTTCCGGTTGCGTTTGTGCAGGCGGATGCCGTGCCGCACTCCGTGGACCAGCAGGTGGCTCAGTACGGGCTGCAATGTGCCGACCAGTTCGATGCCATCTGCCTCAGCATGGGCTCCGGTAATTTCCAGGTTACTGAGAGTCGGCATGCGTTCAGTCAGTCGCACCTGGTCGCTACGAGTCGTGGGATCGCCGGTGCCGGGATGGTTGCCAATCAGCCGCAAGGCGGGTCCTGGAGCGGTCATCACGATCCTGGCGGTGCCACCACTTCCTTCCACCGAGAGCGGGCCAGCCGTGGCGAGATCGAGTTCGATTGTCTTGCTGATTCGATACTCCCCGGGCGGGATACGAATTCGCCCGTCGCCCTCGGCGATGGCATGTTCGAGGGCAGCGGTGTCATCGGACTTACCATCTCCCTGGGCTCCAAAAGCGCGAATGTTACTCATCTCGGGTCCTCTGCAGGGGGTTGGTTCTGGTGGCCAGGCGGTCCGCAGCGGGGCCCCTGGATCATGCCAGTTCGTCAAGCTGGTCGAGCAGGCCGTCCAGTTCGTCAGCCGGGGCGCTGGGCTTGTTGGCCTGTCTTTTTTCCAGCGGTGCATCGTCGTTGCTGACTGGGCTGCGGCCTGCCAGCACCAGTTGCTCGTCACGTTCACGGGCAGCCTCGTCAGCAGCGTCTGGTTTGCCGAACAGCAGTGAGAGGTCGATCTTGAGTCCTCCCAGGTCGACCTGGGCGCCGGCGATGGCTGGCGACTTGTGCTGCGGAAAGACAATCGCGTTCTCGGGACAGACGCGGCTGCAGGCGGGACAACCCTTGCGGCAGTTGTCGGGCTGTTCGACCAGGATCGTCTCGGCGCGATCGACGCCATACACACCGAACAGGCAGAAATCGATGCACTCCATGCAGTTCGTACAGCGGCTGAAGTCGATCACCGGGTACCAGCGCCGGGCGGCATCGGTTTCCAGTGTTGGCACGGCCGCAGCGGCCTGCTGGTTAACCGGTTGCTGGAAGCGAGCCAGTTGTTCCGGATCGGGATTTCCCTGGATCCACTTATTCAGCACCAGCTGGGCGATCCGCCTGGCTTCCTCAACAAAGTCGTCGGCCTGCTCGCTGGCCTTCATGTTGAGGCAGAAGATCTCGCGATCAGGTAGCGGTCGATCGTCGATCACCCGGTAGATTTCCTCCTCTGGCTGGTCCTCGTCCTCGTCCTGCTCGTCCTCATCGTCATTCTCGATTTCCAGTTCGATCTCGCCGACCTGGCCGTGAATACCGTTGCGATCGAGAATCCAGTGTGCGCCGCGAGAGTAGAACCAGGAGATGACCAGCATCTCTTTGTCCACCTCGCCCATGGCAGTCAGCGCGGGGCCGGCGGGGGAGAGGTCGTAGAGGTTGGCGACCAGCGTCAGGTCGAAGGCGGGGTCTGCCGAGAGTTGTTCAACGAGCTGTTGCTCCAGCTCACGCTTGAGCGGGTTGTTACTCTGTCCCGTGGAGATAAAGACTGGCAGTCCCATGTGCTGTTTTGTGCTGAAGTCGCGAGTAGCGCGGGCTAGCCGAGCTGGCCCTTGATCGTGCGCTGCGTGACCTTCCAGACTTCCTCCAGGTGGTCGAGGTAATTCTCGGCTGTCATCAAATCGGCAGTCGTATTGTCGTCAACCGGACGTATCTCAAACAACCACCCCTGGCCGTATTTGTCGAGGTTGATTCCGGAGGGATCCGACAGCAACTGCTGATTAAACTCAGTCAACTCGCCAGAGATCGGTGCATACAGCGAGCTTTCAGCCTTCTTGCTTTCGATCGAGCCGATTTCCTGTTGCTGTTGAACCGGCACACCGGCATCGAAATTCCAGTCGAGGAAGTAGACATCTTGCAGCAGCCGGACGGCGTAGGCGGTGAAGCCGAATCTCCAGCTGTCGTCACCCCTGTGAGCCCACATGTGGTTGGCTGCATAATGGAATGTGCGAGGAAACTCCGCTGGGAATTCTCCCATCTCGAAAACGAGCACGTCGCTCATGTATAGCGGATTCCCTGGAAGTCCGGTTCGAAGAAAGCAGGGAGCAGGCCGTCTGCCTGCAGCAGGCCCTGCCGTGTCAGCTGAATCCGATCGCTCTCAAAGGTCAACATGCCATCCTGCTGATGTTGTTGCCAGACAGAGTGCCACTCGGTGAGGATGTCGAGTTGGAACTTGTCCTGGAAATAGGCGGGATCCAGATAGCCGCGTTTCAGCTGCAGAATCATCTCACGAATCAACAGCTGTCGCTGGCTGGGCTTAAAGCCGCGGTCCAGCGGCAACCGATCGTGTTCCAGCAGCGAGCCAACGTAGTCATCCCACTGGGCAAGATTCTGATAGTGGACCCCGGAGACGTGCCCGAAGCTGGCGATTCCGGTCGCCAGCAGGTCTGAACCCATCCAGAGGTTGTCACGATAGCTGAAACTGACCCGCTCGGGATGCTTGACCATCGTGTAGGCGCTGGAGACGTGATAGCCGGCCTGTTCCAATTGAGCGAAGGCTTCATCAACCCAGCGTCGCTTGGTGGGCCAGTCGGCTACCGGAGTTGCAATCCGTTCTCCCAGGATGTCCTGCGAATAGACCGTGTTGTAGGGCAACTCCATCTGGTAAATCGTCACGCTCTCCGGTGCCAGCTCAATTGTGCGGCGGATATTGTCCTGCCAGTTGTCATCGCTTTCCCCGACCATGCCCGAGATCAGGTCGATGTTGACGTTGTCAAAGTCAGCCGCCTCGATCCACTCCCAGCACTTGTAGACCTCGGGGGAGAGGTGCGCCCGACCGTTCTCCTCCAGCACGGCATCGCTGAAATTCTCTACGCCCAGACTGAGGCGAGTAATACCGAGTTCCTTGAGGGTCTGGATCTTGGGCTCTGACAGTGTGCCCGGCTCGCATTCAAAGGTGACTTCCTCGGCCTCGTCCCAGTTGATGTTTGCCCGCAGGCGATCGACCAGGCTGGTCAACTGACGGGGGCTGAGGAAGGAGGGAGTGCCACCGCCGAAGTAGACGAAGCGGAAGGGGCGGTCGCCCATCACCGGCAGTTTGCTCACCAGCTCGATCTCACGTGAGAGAGCCGACACATACTGTTCAATATCGCCCGCGGTGTTTTCGGTGAAGACCTTGAAATAGCAGAACTTGCAGCGTTTGCGGCAGAAAGGGATGTGCAGGTAGAGTCCCAGCGGCACATCGGCCGGCGGCGACTGGAGTACCTGCCGGGCATCCTCCAAACCCCCCTCGTTCCAGGCAGAATAGGGCGGATAGTTGGAGATGAAGTAACTACCGACTTCGGTCTTGATCGAGTCGCTGGTCATAGTGATTCAGGATTCCGAATGGTTGACGGGAGCCGTCTATTCCTTCTTCTCGCCAAAACAGTAGACCGTGCCCTCGTCGCTGGCAAGCACCATGCGACCGGAGGCGATAGCCGGGGAACCGACGAAACCATCGCCCGTTTCATATTCCCAGCCAGGTGTGCCATCCTTCAGGCTCAGTCCGTAAATACGACCGTCCGATCCACCTACAAAGACCCGGTCGCCAACGACCACCGGCGAGGCATCAATGCCTCCCCGGGTGGTGTGCTGCCAGCTGAGCTTGCCGTCTGAAGGGTTGATCGCCTGGACCCGCTTGTTGCGCCCACCGACGATAATCAAGTCAGTCGTGACTGCAGCACTGCTGCGGAAGGCAAGTGGCGAGTCGGGGTCAGAATATCGCCAGACGACTTCCGCCTTGCGCCAGTCGATGGCAAAAAAGACGCCCCCCTCGGTGCCGAAGTAGACCCGGTCGCCCATCACGGCAGGGGTCACGCCGGTCGGCCCGTCCAGCTCAACCTCGGCAACTCGCTCTCCCTTGTCGAGGTTGATAATGTGCAGCTTGCCGTCGCAGCCCGCCAGGAAACAGCGGTTTGCCACAATCGTCGGACTGCAGCGAATCTGGTCGGCAATACTGTGCTTCCAGACCAGGCTGCCATCGGAGATCTTCAGACAGTAGAGCGTGGCATCCTGGGAACCGACCAGCACCATGTCCTTGTAAAAGTTGGCGCTGGAGGCGATCTCTGCCTGAGTCTCGAAGACCCAGGCCTTCTTGCCCGTCTTGGCGTCGACACAAAAGAAGCGACCATCGTAGTCCCCCACAAAGATCCGCTCCTGGTGATAGGCGGGTGAAGCGATAAAGCCGCTGTCGATCTTGTACTCCCAGATCTTATGGCCATTCTCCAGCTTGAGTGCGAACAGTGAGCCGTCGAGGTCACCGATGTAGACCACCCCGGCCACCACGGCCGGCGTGGCTTCGAAAGCACCTTCCTTGACCTTGTACTCCCAGAGCAGCTTGGGTGCCTTGGGAAGACTGCTGCTGGCAACTCCCTGGGCCAGTCTGTTGCCACGAAACAGCGGCCAGTCATTCGCTGGTTTGTCAGCAGTCGGTTTTTTGTCAGCCCTCTTTGCGGCCGCCGGTTTATTAGCCGCCGGTTTAGTGGCCGCCGGTTCATTGGCCGCGAGCAGGGTGGAGGCCTGCTTGTCGTCCTGGCTGGCTGCTTGACCCAGTAGCACCAGGATCAGCAGGCAGCAGGCGAGTTGCAATGGTCGGCAAGCGAGCAGGTTTCGCATGGTATTGCTGGCAGGCGGGCTGGAAGGCAGGCAGAAGTAACTAGAAGGCCAGTTCGTAAAGTTCACGCAGCTGGTCTACTGTTACTTTACGAGGGTTGAATTGGACTGTCCACTGCTTGTCTGCTTCGACCGCCAGCTCACCCAATCGTTGCTGCTCGACCCCACAGTCACTCAGCTTTCTTTGCAAGCCTGCCTGCTCGATCAGCTGCTCGACAAATGCCGCCAAAGCCTCTTCATCTCCTGCTGGCAGGCGGCTGTCGACCGCCGATGTCGCTTGCAGTAATTCCTGGTACTGAGCTCGACACTCGAAACCGTTAAAGCGGATCACGTGGGGCAACATCAGTGCCACCGCCTGGCCGTGCACGATCCCGTACTCGGCAGTCAGCGGGTTTGCCAGTGAGTGGGCGGCACCCAGCATCGAGTTCTCGATGGCGATTCCCGCCAGGCAGGCACCCAGTTGCATCGCTGCGCGGGACTCCAGGCACTCTCCATTGGTCAGCACGCTGGGGAAATTGGCAGCCAGCAGCAGCCATGCCTGGTGGCTGAAGATCGTTGAGATCGGGTTGCGGCGGGTCGTCACGCAGGTTTCCAGGGCGTGGGCAATCGCATCGATTCCAGTCAGTGCGGTCACCTGGGCTGGTTGCGTCAGCGTGAGCTGGGGGTCCAGCAGGGCGATCCGGCAACTGGCTCGCTTGTCCCCACAGGCCATCTTGAGATGCGAGTCGGCGGTGGAGATGAGTGCAAAGGACTGGGTCTCGCTGCCAGTCCCGGCGGTCGTCGGAACCGCGATCATCGGCAGCAAGTCGGAGGTCGCCTTGCCGGTGCCCCAGTAATCTTCCATCCGACCGCCGCAGGAGTAGACAAAGTTAATACCCTTGGCGCAATCCATTGAGCTGCCACCGCCGAGTCCGACCAGCAACTGTGGCTGAAAATCTCGCGCCACGGCGACTCCCTTGTCGACATCCTCTGTGGTGGGATTCTCTTGGACGTCGGAAAAGACAAGTGCCTCGATGCCGACCGCCGCCAGTGAATCACAAGCGAGCTGGCTGTGGCCAGCTGAGACAACTCCGACGTCGCTCACCAGCAGCACCCGCTGGACGGAGAATTCCGCAACCAGGCTACCCAGCTGCTCGATCGCGCCAGGGGCCTGGATAATCCGTGTCCGGGGTGCAAAGTCGATCTGCATTGGGAGTACGAGTTGGGGGTTGCAGGTTCGGGGTTACCAGGCGTTTCACCGGTAGCTGGTAACGTGTAGCCGGCAGCGTCTGAGGTTGAACCGGTAAGCTGGAGCTACGATTGCAAGCTGGCTTCAGCCTCTTCGCTGACCTGGTAAGCTCGTGATCGGAAGAGGAAATCAATGATGCTGCCTTCATGGGGTTGCAGCCAGTTCAGCTTGCTGGTCGGAATCGCACCGATGTTGAGCCGATCAATAAAAGTGGCATCGGTTAACTGGTTGATCAGCGTCTGGTTGCTGGTGATCGCACTGCAGACCAGCGTGGGTCCAATACTGGCCAGCATCTTGTCCTCGGGACACTCGACCACGGTGGAGAAGGGGTACATGAATTCCTTCTTGGCAATTGCATTCTCCGGCGAACTGCAGTGCACGATCGTCGGCCGCAGGTAGCCACAGAGTTCAGATTCTTCCAGTCGATTGCCGTACTGTTCGGTCATGTGCGTGACACCCTCTTCGTCGAGGTCCGCTTCGATCATGCCCCAGACTGCCGAGGCCATACCGGGAATTGTGAAGGCAGCCAGTCCCGCTTCGGGATCGGTCGGTCCCTTGACTTCAATCGGCCCCAGTCGCTCGGCCAGTGCCTGGGCGATTTCCTTGGTATGTCGAGAAGCCCAGACGCCGGAGCAGTTGATACAGCCGCGACCGCTGTTGATGTAAATGCTTTCCGCCATCATGTCGATATAGTTTTCCCAGTCGTCGACAACGTCATCAGCCAGCAGGATCTTGGAAAAGCCGGGGCCATGTGCCTGGACGCGGGGATTTCCCTTGTACTGGTCCACCGTGGCTGTGCCACCGAAGATCATCGAGCGGTCGCAGGAGCCGAGCAGGGCGGCGCCAGCTTCGGCACCGCCGGGATAGAGTGCGAATGCCTCGGGCGGAATACCCGCTTCGACGTAAGCGGCATGCATCCGATAGGGCGTCCACGGTTCCTGCGGTCCAGGCTTGAGGACCAGGCCAACCTGCAGCGGGATGGCTGGCAGCCAGAGCGTGTGGACGCCGGGTGAATTGGAGGGCAGGACGGCGCCCAGTACCGGCGTCTGCGACTGGTAGCTGAGTACCACGCCTCGATCTTCGATGCCGAATCCCCGCGACAGGGTGTCGAGTGAGAGGCCACGAGTCAGGCAATCCAGGATCTTGGTCATGTTTCGCAGCACGAACGAATTCTTGGCCATGTTGCCCCGGCACATGTGCTCGGGAAGGCCGGTCGTGGCGGACTGCTGGTGGACAAAGTCGTCGGGTGACTGGCTGCCATCGCCAACGGAGAGAGTGCCGCTTTCGTACAGGTCGGCGACCGTGTTCATTTTCTCCAGCAGCTGCTCGCAGCTGAATTCCTTGAGGACGGCGCGAGCATTGGCCGCTTTTTTCATGTCGCGGGAAATGATCCCGCCATTGGTCTGGCTGACGCGCGCGATCAGTTCGCCGGTGCTGAAGTGCAGTACCTCGTCAACTTCGAGTGATTCGTAGCTTTCACCCCAGCGGATAATTGGAATGTTGAGCACGGTGTTCTCCTTGCTGTGCTGCCGTAGCAGTCTGGCGAATGTCAGTCTCTGGCCGGGATCTTCCGTAGGGGGCGATTCCCGGGTTCTTGGTTAGTAGACTCCGACGGTCGTTGAAGTTGCCAGTTCATGGAACGGTCGCACGCCGCTGACGCCATCCCAGGGGTAGGTTTCAAAGGGCTCTTCGCGTTCTCCCTCGTCTCGTTCCAGGAAGCCTGGCACGAAGAATTCCTTCGTCAACGTCGTCAGCTTGACTCGTCCCGTCTCGCCATACCCGACCGGCTGATTGGGGTCGTCGAAACTGACGACTTCCGTGACCGCTCGTGGCTGGGGAGCATAGTACGAGATCTTGTAACCATCCTCGGCACTGACCGGCTTGCTGCAGGCCAGCCCCATCAGCGTGTTGCCGTAAGTCGGTGTCATGTAGACGCCGCTCTTTTCCGGCGGGCCACCAAGCAGTTCCTCGACGGCATAGCGTGTCCATTGGGGTGTGAATTCCGTGCCACCGGAGAAAATGCCGGTGACTCCCAATTCTGGCAAGCTGGTCCCTTTTTCCTCCAGAGCCAGACAGAGCGAATCGAGCAACTTGGGTGTGGCAAACATGCACTTCACGTCATGGCCAGCTGTCAGGACTGTGATCGCCTGGTCGACGCAGTGCTTCTTGTATTCCTCGAGGTGTTCCATCCAGCCCTTCTTGATCAACTTCACCACCCAGCGGGGATCGAGGTCGATGCAGAAGCAGATGCCGCCGCGGTGCTGGCAGAGGTGCTCGACAGCCAGTCGCAGGCGGCGCGGACCGGAGGGGCCGAACATCATCCAGTTGGAACCGGGCGGGAAATACTCGTCGGGCAATGTTTCGCTGAAGACTTCATAGTCGATGCGGAAGTCGTCCACCACGACGCGACTCTTGGGAATCCCTGTCGTGCCACCAGTCTCAAAGACATAGGTCGGCTTGCCGTCGTAGGCCTTTGGAACCCAGCGACGGACCGGACCGCCACGCAGCCAATCGTCTTCAAACAAAGGGAACTTTTTCAGGTCGTCGTAGCAGGTGACTTCCGTTAGCGGGTCAAAATTCAACTCGGACTTCTTCTCCAGCCAGAACGGGCAGCCGGTCTCCTCGCTGAAGTGCCACTGGACAATCTCCACTGTATGGGCGTCCAGTTTCTGCTTTGCCTCCTGCTGCAGCTGCTCGATTGAACTCATAAGTCGATTCCCTACGGAAAGCCTGTTCAGCGGGACATGGGATGGAGCTTGGCAACCTGTCTTACCACGGTGGGAAATCACCCGGAAGGAGTCGCCGAAGGTGTGAGCTGCATTGAAAATACCGCACCCGCGATGCCAATACAATCGGGTGACGTCGATCCCGTAACCAGCAGTCGCTGACCAGCGACAATGGGTCATTGAGCACGAACCTCTAACTCTCCTCTTCGATCCTGACTATACTTGAGCTGAGCAATTCAAGGAGAAACAGATGGACCAGGATCCGCAACACGTCCCGCCGATTTTTCATATCGATGTCTCGGCCGAGAACGCCAGTTCCGAACAGAAGCCGGACGATAGTCGGAATGACCAGGTCCTGGTCTCCGCCCTGCAGACACTCTGCCAGCAACAGCAGGAACAGAACGAGTTGCTGAAGAAGTTGCTCGAACAAATGGGAGCTCAGCAGAAGCAGCGTCATGGCGAGCTGGGACAGTGGAAACAGGCACA
>CAUZOB010000136.1:0-13745 GCA_963581185.1 Planctomycetota bacterium
CGTTTACTGTGCCAAGTTGGCTCTGGCGTCATAATATATGGACTGCTTGCGCGCAATCACATTCGTGATATCTGGCAGCAGGTTGCCGGTCAGGAGCACGAGGATTGAAGAACGGACAAATACGAACTCTGCAATTGCTGGCTGCCGGCCTGGCTACCCTGCTGGTCTACCTGGTGGCCTGGCAGGCATATGATCAGCTGGGTGCCTGGCAGTATGCGCTGTATGCCGGCGGCGTGCTGCTTGCCTGGACCTGCTGGTCTCTATCCCAACCTGTAGCACGCCGAACTCCCGGACTCAGTGCCGAGGGCGAGCAACTTGAAGAGGCACTCGAGCAGCAGCAGGAGTCACTCGAGCACCTTGCCCAGCAACTGAATCGCCGCGAGCAACTGCTGACTAACAAGCTGGTGACCTTTCGCGAGTGGATGGAGTTTCCCGAGCCGCTCGACCTGAACCGGCCGGTGCCGGAAGAACCTCCCGAGGAACTGGCCGACCTGGTGGCCAGGGATCGAGAGATGATCCAGCTGCTGGAGGGTGAAACCGAGCGGATTTTTAATGCCATCCTGAAGAAGAAATACGACGACGGGAACACATTCCAGCCCGGACTGTTGTGGGAAGAGATTTATCAGCTGGCCAATAATGTGGCCCGCATCTACCACCCCGATGCAAACACCAAATTTCCGCTGCTTGAGACCAGCGCTGAACAGGTACTGGTTGCTTCCAGCCGGATAGCGCTGCAGATGCTTGTCGTCATTGACCAGCTGCCGTTGAACGTCAAGCAGATGAACATCAGCAGCCTCTACAGCTATGTCAGCAAGGGAGTGCAGGCTTACGGGATTTACAAGACGGCACAGCCCTTCCTGTCGATTGCCAGCAATGCTTTTTATGTCGGACGGTTTGCACTCGGAACCAACCCAGCCGGACTGGGAGCCTGGTGGCTGCTGCAGAAGCTTGGCAAGCGTACAGCCGATTCGATCGGTGGCCGCTATCTCAACCGCCAGGCCCTGGGCCTGCTGCAGAGCCTGGTGCGGGCTGTGGGATTCGAAGTTGCCCAGCTGTATGGCCCCGACTTTCGCTACCGCGATGCGAACTGGATCTATGCAACAGAAGTGGCCGAGGTGATCGCCAGTCTGCCGTCCGCAGAAGGCAATCTAGCCCTCGCCTTCCAGGAAGTTGGCAGCCTGCAGTTACGTAGCGAATACGATCGCGTCTACCTCTACCGGGCCCTGGCGGCCGGCCGCAGTTGCCAGCCGGAACAATACCACGCCCTGCAGCTACTCGATGACGAGCAGCGTGAGGAACTGGTGGAGCGGCTGATAGCATTTGCAGATTCGTTTGGTGCCAATGCTGCCCAGGATGAACGTGACCAGTGGCAACAGCAGATGGCCGCACGACTGGGTACCTCCCGCCAACTGGCTGGACAGGAGTTTCCGCCGGACGAGGAGCAATTGGCACTGGCTGTCACCGCGCTGGGCACATTCCTGATGCATCACAAGCACCTCGCAGCGGACGAGCTGGCTGCCCAGCTGAAATCCACAACTCTGCTGGATCAGCGTCAGCTGGATATGGAATTGCTGCCAATAGAGGCGAGTGAGTTCCAGCTGCCTAACCTGGACCCGGCTGGTGGATGTGCCGAGTTGTTCCTTGATTCGCTGTTGCAATTACAAGTCTCGCTGGCTCCGCGCGGGACAGGTGATGAGGCTGTCATGGCAACGGCAGCCAAGCTGGGTCTTCCAACAGAACATCTTCGCGGTCGACTGGACGCTGCCTACCAGCAGCAACTGTCAGGAATAAGTTCCGTCGAGCTGCCAGCCCGGATACCTACCAACGTCGCCTTGCTGCTGCTCGATGGTCTCTCGCAGGATGAGCAGATTCAGCTGGTGTTTCCTGTCGTCAGCGTTCAATGGCAGGCAGACGAACAGCTCTCGCTGGAACGCCACGACTGTTGGCTGATCGGCAGCGATCAGCGTTTACTGGTCCTGGCTGGCCAACATCGAGGCGGTCTAATCTGGCAGTCGGAGCAGCCGGTCGAGTTATCCCGCGAAGGGGGCTGGTTGAAGAACCAGTGCTGGGTCAGCGGCGGAGAACTGGTTGCAGAGGAGTCACCGACCGCTGCCCGGATCCTGCTCGGCGGAGAACTGCTGAGTGGTTTTGAGATCGCCTTCCAGCCCCTTGTGGACTGGAATGAATCCCGCAGCGGTTAGGAGCCGTTGAGCACCTTGTCAGGCAGGTTACCATCGCTACCAAGTGGCAGCGGCTCCGGCTCACTCAACACTTCCAGGTCCGTTCGCTGCTGTGCTTCTTCGAAGTAGGCAGCGGAACAGGCGAGTTCTGAAACATCCAGCGTGTTGCGGACCCACAGCAGCCGAGCGTCGACTGGATCGGTCAAGCCGATCGAGACCAGGGCCAGGTCGAGAACTTCCTGGTCGGTCGCATAGTGCACGGGGACCATGGCTCCGGTCACATGGCCACCGGTCACACAGTTAATACGAGTTGCCTCAACGTTCATCTCATCGACAACTCGTGTGCGACAGAATTCTGCCAGGCCGATCCCGGAAGCGTTTCCATGTGTGGCCTCGGTCAGGCCGCGTACGATAATATTCTTGATGCGTGGCGTTTCACCTTCGGCCGCCTCGTGATCGTGGTGCTTGCGGCCAACCACGTTGGTGTCCATGCCGGAGCCACTGATATCCTTGCCAATCTCATCGAGCAGCAGGATGTCGGCATCATCGAAGGGCAATCGCGGCATCAACTGCTTGGCGATTTTCAGCAGCTCTTTTTCCCGTTCTTCGAACTGCTCGGGATGTACTGCTTCGAGCATGGCTGTTTGGTCGTAGCAGTTTTCCACGATGGCAAGGCCGGCCACGATGCTGCACCGACGTAGCACTTCGCGGGCCACGCTGCGCACGATCTGGCCGAAGCTGAAGTCCTTGATGGCACGATGGTAAATGCGAGCCCCGGCATGTTTGCCAAGTCCGATCAGCATCATCTTCATCAGGCCACTTTCGATGTCACCCTTGAAATTGGTGTGTGGCTTGACCCGTCCTACCACCAGGACATGATCGGCTTGGTGGGCATGCTGGTCAAAGTGGACCGGGAACCCTTCCTCCGCATCGCAGACGATCACGGTCTCCATACTGGCCTTGATTGGACAGCCACAGTATTCCTCGGTGATACCGTAGGCCTCGATAATGCCCTGCTGATTTTCAGCTTTTCCACCGCCATGGCTACCCATCGCCGGCACGATAAAGGGCGCGGCGCCGAGCGCCTTGAGGTGGTCAGCCACGCCCTTGATGATGATGGCAATATTTGAGATGCCGCGGCTGCCAGCTGAAATGGCCACTGTTTGACCAGGCTGGATCTTGTTGCCCAGCTGGAGCCCAGCCAACTGGCTTTCGACCTCGCTGGCAACATCGCCGATCTCAGGTCCTTCAAAAGTCTGCCGAACGCGGAAAATGCTTGGATAGTCAGGCATGCTGGCTGCGATCCTCAAGTTAAGACTGACAGGTTTCCTAGGGAAGTTCTCATTATGGCGACTTGCCACAGCCAGTAGAAGAACGGAGGCTATAATCCAGCGACTATCGGCTTCGTTGCCAGGCCGGGATTTACAGAGAGATACTGCCATGGCCAACCAGCCTGAAAACGCCGAACACCCGCCAGCAGGGGCGCCGCAGCAAGAAGCTGGTCTGCGCCGCCGTCTCTACGACATCATTTTTGAAGCCGATACCCGGTCCGGCAAACTGTTTGATGTCGTGCTGCTTGTGACCATCGTGGTCAGTGTCGTGGTGGTCATGCTGGAAAGTGTCGAGGCGATTCGTGTTCAGTGGGGTGGCCTGCTGCGAGGTATCGAATGGACCATCACGGTCCTGTTCACGATCGAATACCTGCTGCGATTGATCTGCGTCCGCAATCGCTGGCGATATGCAACCAGCTTCTTTGGGATCGTCGACCTGCTGGCTATCCTGCCGACCTACCTGCGGCCCTTTATCGGTGGTAGCCAGTCACTGTCTGTGATCAAGGTTCTACGACTGGTGCGGGTGTTTCGCGTCTTCAAGCTGGGCCGCTATGTGCAGGAATCGCAGGTCCTGATGCGGGCCCTGAGGGCTACCCAACCAAAAATCACAGTCTTCCTGCTGGTCATCATGACCCTAGTGCTGGTGATGGGAACGCTTCTCTACGTGGTCGAAAGCCCGCAACCGGACAGCGACTTTACCAGCATTCCTCGCAGCGTTTACTGGGCGATCGTGACAATCACCACAGTCGGCTATGGCGATATCGCCCCCCAGACTATCCTCGGCCAGACGCTGGCCGCGGTCGCCATGATCCTTGGTTATTCAATCATCATCGTTCCCAGCGGAATTTTCTCTGTCGAGATTATCACGGCACACAAGCAAAGCCTGACAACGCAGACCTGCCCAGACTGCCTGCGTGAAGGCCACGATGAAGATGCCCGGCACTGCAAGCATTGCGGCCAGCCACTGTAGCCACTCGCCGGCAGCTAGTCGCTGACTTTAAGCCAGGCCAATAACGCTCCGGCCAGAATTATAATTCCAGTCGAAATCAGGATTGCCAGGAATGCCGGCTTGGCGAGCATTGCTGGATTACTAAGTTGCTGGATCATGAACGGTACCGTGCTGTAGACCATGAACAGACAGCCGAGACAGAAGATGGCAGGTAGCACAGGGTAGAAAGGCACACGGAATGACCGCGGCAGGTGGCTGTCCTTGTGACGCAGCACAAACAGGCCAATACCAACCAGTAGCAGGAACAGCCAGAAACAGGGTGCTCCAAAAATCACCAGCTGTTCGAAGGCCTCAAAGTCCTTCACCTTCTCGTTGCCCGGGCTGTTGAGGCTCCCAAAGCCAACCACGACCGCCAGGATCACCACACTCTGCAGCACAATCGAGCGGACCGGCGCGTTGACGCGATTGTTCCAGTGAGCCAGCCAGCGAAAAGTTGGCAGCTGTTCTCCGAGTGCATGGTAGACACGCGCCCCGGTGAAAATCATGCCGTTGATCGCACCCAGCGCGGAAATACAGATCAAGGCGCTGGCCATCTGGCCACCCAGATCACCTGCTGTCTTTTGCATCAGGCTGGTCGCCGGTGTGGTCGTGCCGGCCAGCCCGGCTACACCCAGCACACGCAGGTAGGCCAGGTTTACCAGCACGTACACCAGTGTGACCAGGCTGGTGCCGATCACCAGGCTGCGGACCAGGTTGCGGTTGGGATCACGCACCTCAGCGGAAACAAAGGCCATGTCATTCCAGCCGCCAAAGGTAAACATCACCATCAGCATCGCGAAGCTGATGGCAGCCAATGGTGGAAA
The DNA here is from genome assembly GCA_963581185.1 of Planctomycetota bacterium. Classification (GTDB taxonomy): domain Bacteria; phylum Planctomycetota; class Planctomycetia; order Pirellulales; family Pirellulaceae; genus SAT2750. Next base: position 5,324 of record CAUZOB010000136.1, read on the forward strand.
TGTGGAGCCCTCGACCAGCGCCACGTTGTTTGCTGGAGTTGCCAGCAGGGCGGCAACGAAAATCGCCAGCAGAGCCAGCACCTTGATCGTTGTCAGCACGTTCTGTGTCCACTTACCGCTGCGCATGCCAGCGGCATTCAACAGCGTGATCATCACGATCGAACCGACGGCGTAACAGAGCACATCGTTGCCTGTGCCGAGTGGATAAAGCTGATGAGCGTATTGCCCAAATACAAAGGCCATTGGTCCGGTGCTGCCGGGTCGAATAATCCAGAACTCAGCCCAGGCGAAGAGAAACCCCGTACGCGGACCATAAGCGCGGGAAAGATAGACATAGTCGCCGCCCTGCCGTGGGTAGGTCGTTGTCAACTCGGCATAGCAGAGTGCACCGATCAGCGCCAGCAAGCCGCCAAGCAGCCAGGCCCCGATGATCAACCAGGGGTCCCCAAGGCTGCCGGCAACGATCGACGGCGTCCGAAAAATACCGGATCCGATAATGATGCCGACAATAATACAGGTGGCATCAAATACCGTCAGCTGGCGTCGGGGCTTTGTGGGCTGGAGCGAGGAGCCGTTCATGAAGCTGCGGACTCGTGGTTAAGGGCCAGCGGTTAGTGTAGCGTGGCTGAGCTGATTGCTGGTATGGACCGGCGGCGATATCCACAAGCAGGGGACTTCTGGCCCCACTTCTCGCGATCAGCGAAGCGACGCGGTATGCTCTCGGAGATGATTGCCGTTGCGACTCCAGGAGGTACAGACGATTGAATGAGCGACCGGACGATATCTGCCCCCGGCCCCCGGCCGTGGACCAGGGAGTTACCCGACCTCACAATACACCGGTCTACTTCTCCTCGGTCTGGGAGTGTGAAAACACCGGCCAGGCGCGTGAGCTGCTGGAGGGTGAGCAGTCGGGCTATGTCTACCAGCGAGATGCGCACCCGAACGCCGACGTGCTGGCCGACCTCTGCGGCCGGCTGCATGGCTCCGATCACGTCGCTATCACCTCCTCGGGCATGGCTGCGCTCTCGCTGGCACTGCTCTCGCAAGCCGCCAGTGGTGATCATGTTGTTGTCAGTAACCAGCTGTATGGGCAAAGCGAGTGGCTGCTGGCGAACGAGGCTCAACGATTTGGGATCTCCTCGACGCTGGTCGACAGCACCGACCTGGAGGCTGTCAAGGCTGCGGTCACAAGCCAAACGCGGCTGCTTGTTGTCGAGACGATCAGCAACCCGATGCTACGAGTTGCTGACCTGGCTGGCCTGGCTGAGATAGCTCACGAAGCAGGTGCCCTGCTGCTGGTTGATAACACCTTTGCAACTCCGGTGCTCTGCCAGCCACTGGCACACGGCGCGGACCTGGTGATGGAGAGTATCAGTAAGATCATGAATGGCCATGGCGATGTGATGCTTGGCCTGCTGGCTGGCAGCGAGTCCTGCTGGGATCGAGTCCCGACTGTGCTGGCAGGCTGGGGCTTCACCAGTGGTCCGATGAATAGCTGGCTGGCCACACGCGGCCTGGCGACGCTGCATCTACGAATCAGCCGGGCTGTGACAAATGCCCAGACGGTCGCCCAGTTCCTCGCCGAGCAACTGGCTGCCGGCCTGATCGAGGATGTGCAGTACCCGGGCCTGGAGTCCCACCCGGATCATGCCCTGGCGTGCCAGCAATTGAGTGGCGGATTTGGCCACATGATCAGCTTTCGCCTGGCGGGTGACGCTGACACGGCCGACCAGTTCCTGGCAGCCGCCGAGAGCCTCGCCTTCTGCCCCTCCCTGGGAGAGGCAACAACAACGCTCAGCCATCCGATGTCGACCAGCCATCGCAGACTGACGTCGGATCAGCAGCAGCAACTTGGTATCTCCGCAGGTACGATTCGACTGAGTGTCGGCATCGAGTCCGCGGAATTCATTCTGGATGCTCTTGCCAAGGGTCTGGCGGCCGTTAAATAGCCGCCGCGGGCGTGGGAATCTGGCCCGAAAAGAACAACTCCAGGCCGGGATCTGTTAGCTCAGTCCGCACCGGTCTGGACGTATCAGGGATGCTTCCTGTCTAATGTGGGAACGCGGGGCCTCCATTGGCTCCCGGTGTAAATCCGCAGGAGAACTTGATGTCGAAGAAAGAAGAAGCACTGGAAGTCGAGGGGACCGTCACCCAGGCGTTGGCGAACACGCGATTTCGCGTCCAACTTGAGAATGGTGCTCTCGTGCTGGCCCACGTTGCCGGCCGTATGCGAAAACACTTTATCCGCATCGTCCCAGGCGACCGAGTACGTGTCGAACTGTCGCCTTATGACCTTACCAAAGGTCGTATCACCTACCGTGAAAGGTAGTAGCAGGGGCCGCACGTCAGCGATCCGGCTCTTCCAAATCCCATCAGCCGGCGCGATCCGAGCGAGACTATTTTGGGATTTGTCTGCTCCCAGGGGTGTTTAGCGGCACTTTTTGCCAGCTAGAATGCAAGCCTGTCCTAATTAGCAGGCAGAAACTGGAAACCCGACCATAACGGGTGGGGTAGTGCCTGTGCTGATGCGATTCCAGCCTGTTCTGGCCATCAGCAATAGTGGAGGAATTCAGGACGAATCCTCCCAGGATTGATCGAGCCGGGACGGCATTTCCAACCAACACGTCCAGAAGTAGGTAAGCCAGCTCTCGTGAGCTGGTTCCACAAATCCCGAGGAGAATTGTGCCGTGATTAGGATTCAACAAAGACTGTTCGCTCTGCTTGCCGCCATAATGTTGCTGGCATCCAGTCAGGCATTTGCCCAGAAACCGATGCTGGTGATTTCGATCAGTAGCGTCGAGGAACTGGCCGAAGATGCCGGTTACCTGCTCCAGGCAGCTGAGATTCCCGGTCTCGATCAACAGATTCCTGCCCTGATCCAGACATTTGGCCAGGGCCTGGATGTGAAGAAGCCGATCGGCGCCGTGGTCCGAGCCAAGGGCATTGGCATCGAGGCGATCGCCTTTATCCCCGTTACAAACTTTGAAATCGCAATGGCACTTGTCGAAGCCAGCCTCGGTCCGGCACAGGATGCCGGTGATGGCGTCTTGCAGCTGCAGACTCCGTTGGCACCGATTTTTCTCAAGGAATCTGGCGGTTATGCCTACATTGCACAGTCCAAGGAACAGCTCGTCCAGCTGCCCGCCAATCCAGTCACGCTGCTGGGTGGTCTGGAGAAGCGATACGACTTTGCCATTCAAGCCAACATCCAGGCGATTCCTGAGTTGTATCGAAACCTGGTTGAATCCCAGCTCAAGACGGGTGTTGAACTCGGCCTGCAGCCGCTGCCGGGTGAATCCGACGAGCAGTATGAGATTCGCCGCCAGGTGACGCAGGCCCAGGTAGATCAGTTCATCACGATCCTGACCGAACTCGATTCGCTCACAATTGGGGCTTCGATTGATCGTACCGCCAAGAATATTCACTTCGACATGGAAATGACTGCCCTTGAGGGTACAAGCCTGGCGAGGCAGTCAGCCAACCTGACTCCCATGGAAACTGCCTTCAGCGGCTTCCTGCCAGCCAATGCCATCCTCTCGATGAATGTCACACAGAAAGTTGCTGCAGAGGATGTGCAGCAAGTGAAACTGATGTTGGATCTGGCTCAGCAAAATGTGGTCGCCGAGTTGGATAACGATCTCGGCCTGGAGGACCTTCAGCGAGATGCTCTCAAGAGCATGGTCGATGACGTCTTCTCCGTTGTCATCGACACGCTCCAGGGTGGTGCCATCGATGGTGCCGCTTCGGTCTCCGCAAATGGCTCTACCGTGTTGATGCTGGGTGGCTTCAAGGTTACCAACGGGCAGAAACTGGACGTTGCTTTCAAGCAACTGGTGGACCTGGCGAAAGATGAAACGGAAGTGCCGCCGATCAAGCTCAACGTTGACGAGCACAAGGGTGTGACTTTCCACACGGTCAGCGTGCCGCTGCCGGAATTCCCAGCGGAGCCACAGAAGGTCTTTGGCCCCAACCTGGAAATAGCAATCGGACTTGGCGACAACGGTGTCTACGTGGGGATCGGGCAGAATTGCCTGTCGGCCATCAAGAGCGCCATGGACACGTCGGCGGAGGGCAAGATTGTGCCGCCCCTGCAGATGTCTGTTTCCTTGGTCAAGGCACTTCAATTCGCCTCCAGGGTGGTAGATTTCCCGCCTGAACAGCAGGGGCTTGTTGACAAGCTACTGGCCTTACAGGGTAACGACAAGATTTCCATCACGATGGAGGGAATCCCCAGTGGCCAACGAGTCCGTCTCCAAGTGGATGAGGCAGTCATCAAGGCACTTGGCATCGCTTGGACGACGGTGGTCGCGGTGAGACAAGCACCAGCTTTCTAGGCTGCCGGTACTGACCTCGATTGCCCGTTACAAATGGGTGCTGAATTAACACACTGCCGGCTTTCATCTTCTCGATGATAGTCGGCAGTGTTTTTTCATCAGCGGCGAAAATACCAGGGCAGTTCGCCTGGCGAGAGAGAAACTGACATGTCTCCAACCGAGCCATTCCAGACAATCCGTCGTGAAATCGCCGGCCTGGCGATTGAGCAGTTGGTGTCGCAGTTCGGCACACCAAGCTACATTTACGACGGCCAGACAATTGTCACGCGGCTAAGAGAACTCGACCAGTTTGACGTCGTTCGTTACGCCATGAAAGCCAATTCGAATCTGGCGATCATTGACCTTGTTCGCCAGCATGGCGGGCGGGTTGATACCGTCAGTGCTGGCGAGATCCAGCGAGCCCAGGCCGCTGGTTTCCGCCTGGCTGGAAGTCACCTGGGGGAAGAGGCCATCCCCGAGGTCGTCTACACGGCAGACATCTTTGACCAGCAGGCGCTGCAGCTTGTGTTGGAACATGACCTGCATGTGAACGTTGGCTCGCTCGACATGATTGACCAGCTGGGTCAACAGCGACGAGGGGGTGATATCTCTTTACGCATCAACCCCGGCTTTGGCCACGGACATAGCCAGAAGACGAACACAGGTGGCGAGCAGTCCAAGCATGGGATCTGGCACGAGCAGCTGGCAGATTGCATCGAACGTGCTGCCCGATATGACATCCAGATCTCCGGGTTGCACATGCATATTGGCTCAGGCACAGATCTCGAGCACCTGGGTCGTGTTTGCGACTCCATGCTGACTGCGGCCCTGGCCGTGGGCGACAGCGTGCACAGCATCAGCGCCGGCGGCGGCTTGCCAGTCCCCTATCGCGACGATGAAGAGTTCATGGACCTGGGCCGCTACTACCAGCTCTGGGACGATGTCCGTCAGCAACTGCAGCAACAATCCGGACACCCGATCTCGCTGGAAATCGAACCGGGCCGATTCCTGGTCGCCGAGAGCGGCTTCCTGCTCTCCGAGATCCGAGCCATCAAGCAGATGGGTGACAACCTCTATTATCTCGTCGACGCGGGCTTTAATAACCTGGCGCGACCTATCCTGTACGGCGCCTATCACCCAATCTCGATTGTTCCCGCTGATGACACCCCCCGCCAGGACCAGCAGGTCATTGTTGGCGGGCCACTCTGTGAGTCCGGCGACATCTTCACTCAGCAAGAAGGCGGATTTGTATCGAGCCGGGTTTTGCCGAGGGCCGATATTGGTGAATATCTGGTGCTGGAATCGGCTGGGGCTTACGGTGCCGTGATGGGGTCCAACTATAACTCCAAGCCGTTTGCCGCTGAGGTCCTGCTGCTGAATGGCCAGGCCCAGCTTGTGCGAGAACGGCAGTCCTTTACCGATCTCGTTCGTGGCGAGAGAATTCCTGACTAGATCGTCGGTTGGTTAAGGCTGGCAGCCGCCCTATAATCAACGCTCCATTAAAACCAGTTGCCCAGCAGATCTGAAAAGACGAGTCGATGGCGAAACAGGGTCCACGCAAGAAGCTGCCGAAGGAATTGGCAGTCATCAATGCCGACAACTGCACGGGCTGTGAGTCCTGCCTGGAAGTCTGCCCGGTCGATTGCATCGAGCTGAGATCGATGGGCCACGGTATCAAGGGCAGCCAGTGTTGGTGCGAGATTGATCTTGAACGCTGTGTGGGCTGCGAAGTCTGCGTCCATATCCCACAGAAGAAAACCAACCCCTACGAATTGTTGGTCTGTCCCTGGGATGCGATCGAGATGATTCAGACCGAGCAGGTTGCCCAGGTGGTCGCCCAGATTGGCGGCCCGCCAGAGTATATCCATGAAAACTGGGACCGCCTGGTTGGTACGGCCCAGCATCTGGCTGAGCTGAAGGCGAGCAGCTAACCGGCTGGCTGAAGCGCGGCGCACAGAGCAGGTTGTGCCCCCTGTCGAAGGCAGAACGCTCCACCGCTGGCAGCGTCATACCAGCTGGGCTTCACAGGCTCTCAGATAGTCGATGCTTTCACGACAGAGTGCTTCGACGCCCGGTTCATAGTCAAATACTTCGACCGAGACCCAGCCGTCGTACTGGACATCCTTGAGTGTCTGCAGGATGGGTACAAAGTCGATATCACCCATGCCGGGTCCGCGCAAGTTGGCATCATTTGCGTGGAAGTGGATCATCAGCTGGTGAAACTCGCGGACAATATCGACGATCTCGTCGGGCTCACTCGACATCGCCTTCACATCCAGGTGAAGTTGAACGGCTGCGGAGTCGACTTTCTCGACCAGTTCCACACCCAGCCTGGCTGTGTTCAGAAAATCCCCCTCACCGGGACTAAGTGGCTCAATAGCAATCTGAACCCCACATTCTTCCAGCACGGGGACGACGCCACGCAGCACTTCAGCCGCATAGTCGGAGCCTGTTGCATGATCGATCCCGGGCAACAGGTTGCGTTGCTGTGGCGATCCCAGCACCATGATCGTGCCACCCAGGTCACGACAGAGTCGGGCCAGTTCAGCCATGTAATCAATAGTCCGTTGACGGACCTCCTGGTCCGGCGATGTCAGGTAGTACCCCTCGGTAAAGGCCAGTAGCCAGTGCAGCCCGATGGACTGCAGACCATACGACGTCACCTGGGCGCGAATCTCTGCTCGCTGGGCTGCCGGAATCTGGAATACATCCGGGTTGATAGTAAACGGTGCGAACTCGATACCGCTGTACCCGCATTCCACTGCCATCTGGAAGGCGTCATCGAATGACCATTCCTTGAAGGTCTCGTTACAGATTGCGTATTTCATGGTGCAGTTACCGTTGTTCTGGGTTAGTTATCAATCAGGCCTTGCGCCGGCGGCCCTTGGCAGTTGAGGGAGCACTGACAGTCGGTTCCGGAGCCCCGTCGAGTGGGTCCCCGGTTGTGATTTTATCCAGCCGTTGCTGGATCGCCTGGGCATAGTCGCTGGAAAGTTCGAAACCGAGATAACGACGGCCCAGTTTCTTGGCCACAGCCAGCGTTGTGCCACTACCGGCAAAAGGATCCAGTACCAGTTGGTCCGGCTGGCTGCTGACGCGGATGATCCTGCCCAGCAATTGTTCCGGCATCTGGCAGCCATGGAATCCGGCCCGTTCCTTGAAGGTCCCGGCGACGCGGGGAAAATACCAGGTATCCTCGCTGCCACTGAAACCCTGCGGTAGATCCTGTGGCCGCAGGATCCAGGTGTCATCCGGCAGCCGTCCGCGCGGGTTCGCTCTCTTGTCCGCATAAACCAGTTGTCGCGCCGAGGGGACGCGGATCTGGTCGTCATTGAAGATGAAATTGTCCGGGTCCTTGACCATGTGAAACAGGTGGGCGTGAGACCTGTTGAACTTCTTCTGGCAATTCACCCCGAAGGTGTAATACCAGATTACCCAGCTACGACAGTGAAGACCGAGCGTTCGCTGCATCAAGACCTTTAAATCGGCAGCGTACTCGTCGCCAATCGCCAGCCAGAAGGAGCCATCATTGCTGAGTACCCGCACCACCTGCTCAATCCACTCACGGCACCAGCAGAGGTACTCGTCGTCTTCCAGATTGTCCCGGTAGACGTCGTAGTCATAGCCAATGTTGAAGGGGGGATCGGCGAAGGCCAGCTGGACGGAACCATCCGCCAGTTGCTGGAACTGCTCAAGGCAATCCCCCTCAATAATGCAGTCGCTGTTCGTGGTCACGGCAGAATATCTCCCTGGTGGACCATCGTACCATGATCGGTGCGATAGCGCAGCAGTCGCACGGAGCCAGCAGGCACCCCGTTGTATTGGTCGATAGCGAAGAGGAAAATAGGAGCGGTTAATCATGGACTCGCAAGGAGCGATGCGATGCGGCAGAACTGTCGGCAGGGTGGAATCGTGCGGTTCCTGGCAGCTGCTGCGCTGCTCGGCCTCGTCACGCTCGCGGGCCATCTCACGCCAACTGGCCAGGCCAGGGAAAAGCCGGATCCAGCCGATTCGGTTGAGCGTGACTACAGCGACGAGCTGCCCCGTATCAAGCCAACCGAGCCGGCTGACGCACTTGCCACAATCCAGATCCTGCCGGGACTGCGTGT
>CAUZOB010000137.1:0-13645 GCA_963581185.1 Planctomycetota bacterium
TGGCTGCTGGCTGCGAATCACTCCTCTTCCGCCAGGAATCCCTCACTTTCCTGAGTACTATTGTCGGCTTTATTCGCTCTCTCAGTAGCGTAGAGGCAATAGCGTAGAGGCTGGAAGGAGGCAAGGCATGGTACGACAGCACTTAGCACATCGCGATGCACTGGACGCCGCACAGGCGTCGTCAGTCGAAGATAACCTGGCTTATCTCCAGGCGAATATCGGCTACTTTCTTAACCTGGATACCGGCCAATGCCGCCAGCGACTTGCCGAGATCCAGGCCACGATGTCCGTCGTCGTTGACCAGCTCAAGATGAACACGACACGGTCCCGTGGTCTGCAGCCCGGCTCGCTGCTCCCAGTGAGCTTCTCTCCCGAACTTCCCCTGGGTGGATCGACGGAGAGTTGCTAGTCCAGCTTTTCGGCCGACCTTGGCCAGGCCGGTGGCTTGACGCCATGCAGGTGCTCGACAAAGTAGTCCCAGCGCCGATGCTGGCCATAGTCACCGCCAGACGAGTGCCCCAGGCCGGGAATCAGCAGCATGTCAAAGTCGCGGTGGGCTTTGATCAGCGCATCTGCCACTTGCAAGGTTGATTCCGGTGGCACGTTGGTATCCATTTCGCCAACGATCAACAGCAACTGGCCCTGTAGCCGGTGAGCGTTGGTGACATTCGACTGGGCACCGTAGTGTTCTTTGACCGGATAGCCCATCCATTGCTCGTTCCACCATTGCTTGTCGACTCGATTATCATGGCAGCCGCATGAGGAGACGGCGACATCGTAAAAGTCGCTGTGAAATAGCAGCGCCCCGGTGGAACTCTGTCCGCCCGCTGACGTACCGTAGATCCCCAGCCGCTGACTGTCGTAGTAGGAATACTTCCTGGCTACTGCCTGGTGCCAGAGGATGCGATCGGGAAAGCCGGCATCGGCCAGGTTCTGCCAGCAGACGTCATGAAAAGCCTTACTGCGGTTGGATGTACCCATCCCGTCGATCATCACCACGATGAACCCCAGTTCTGCCAGGGCCTGGATGCGGCGGTGATGGGGATTGAATGACTTGGGGACGTGGGAACTGTGGGGACCCGCGTAGATGTGCTCGATGACTGGATACCGACGGCGGGAATCGAATTGCCGAGGCCGGCAGATGATTCCCCAGATCTCGCTGCTGCCATCGCGACCTGTCGTATGAAATACCTCGGGTGGTTGCCAGCCGGTCACCAGGAGGTTGGTAATGTCGGCCGTTTCCAGCAGGCAGATGAGGCTGCCATCGCTGGTCTTCCGCAACTCGGTCACCGGCGGCAAGTCGACACGGGACCAGCGATCCAGGTAATAGTCATGGCCGGGGGAATAGTCCAGCTGGTGGGTGCCGTTGCCCGCTGTCAGTGCCAGCAGACCACTGCCATCAAAGTTGATCCGGTAGAAGTGGATCAGGTAGGGATCCTGGCCCTTGTTCATGCCGCTCGCCGAAAACCAGATGTGCTGCTTGTCCTCGTCAACTCGCTGGACACCTCGTACCCGCCATTCACCCTGCGTAATCGGGTTCACGACAACGCCCTCGGCACGATCGTAGAGGTACAGCTGCCGCCATCCTGACCGCTCTGATGCCCAGATAATATGCTGGTCGTCGGCAGTCTGGTGGTAGAAGTGCTGGGTGCCATCGATAAATGTGGCGGACTTTTCGTCCACCACGTTCTGGGTCTCGCCGGTCGCACGATCGACACTGACCACACGCACCCGTTGATGTCCGCGTTCGTCACGGCGGAAACAGAAATGCTCGCTATCTCGATCCCAGCGCAGGGTGGGGATACCGTGAAAGTCGATTCTCTCCAGCTTCACCTGCAGAGCCTTGCCAGAGGGAATCTCGAACAACCACATCTGGTGACTGGGGAACTTGTCGCCTGGCTGGGCATAGAGTCGTGAGTGCAGTTTCGCTTTAAAACCTTCCCGGGGGGAGGATTCCAGCAGGTGGACCTGGCTCACAGTGCCTGGCTCTGTCCGGTAAGCGACCAGGGTCCGTGAGTCAGGTGACCAGCTGGGCGCACCATACGCATCGCCCTCGTTACCGTCAGTTGTCAGCGGTTGTTCTTCACCGGACTCCTTGTTCTTGAGTACCAGGTTGTGGTCGCGTGTAAGAACTTCCCATTGGTCATCCGGTGATCTTCCGCCGTTATGGGTGCGTCGCAGATCCTCTCGCTGGGTTGGGCTGGAATGCTTGACCGGATCAGCCTGCTCACTCGGCTGACATTTGTACGATGCCAGATCGACCTGCCAGCGGCGACCGAGGGCATCACATCGCATCTGCTCGGCACTCTCGCTGAACCAGAGATTCTTCAGATCCAGGGTGCCAGGATCGACATCTTTGCCCGCGGCCTCGGCCAACCCCGCCGCCAGCTTGAGCTGGTCAAATGCCAGTTGGCGGCTTCCCCTGCCAGCGTCCACAAGGACGTACTCACGAGCACCGTCCGCCAACTCGTTTCGGTACCAGAAACGTTTTCCATCCTGCAGCCACTGTGGCTTGACCCTGTCGCGAAAGACCGTGCCCTCTACCGAGCTGGCCAGGCCGCGTGCCTGTTCATACATGTGTGCCAGGTCCGCTGGCACAAAAGGCCGACGCGGTGCCGCAGTGGCAGTTGGCAGGCTGGTTGCCAGCAGCAAGAAAAGAATTGTCGTGATGCGCTGCATGGGATCAAGCTCCAGGCGATTATCAAGCGGCAGTTTTCATGGTCCGGTCTGTTGTAACCGGCCTGTCGACTGGTGTCAGCTGGCCACATCTAATGTCAACAAGTTGCTATAATCAGCGGGTTCATTACCGACCTGCCTGTGAGGAGATGCCAAGATGACAGTAACAAAACCTAGACGCCGACAATCGTCGTGGCTGGCTTCCTGCCTGCTGGCCAGTATGTTGCTTCCGCTGACCGGTTGTGGCAGTGACTCGCATGAAAAAGTGGTCGATGACATGAGTGCCGCAATGAAGGAAATGGGTGTGGTCCTTGATGGAATAAAAAGCGTCGACGACGCCGAGGCGGCCGTTAGCGATATTGAAAGCCTGGCGGCCAAAATGAAGGCGATTGGTGAACGCGCCAACGCGCTCGGTGAACCGCCAGCTGATGTCGAGAAAAAGCTCCAGGCCAAGGCGATGGAGATGATGGGTCCAATGATGGCCACAGCGATGAAGCTCTCGGCCTTGCAATCGGACGAAGAGATTGGTCCGGTCATCGGCGACGCACTGTCCAAATTTGAGTCGGCGATGCAAACGGCCAACTAGGCGAACAGTGGTATCGATGGCAGGATAAGTGGCCAGGTAGATGGTCCTGCCAGCACATGTGAACTGTGTCTGGAGGTGAGCTGATGCGGACAGCTGCGCTACTGGTCTCAGTCCTGTTGCTGGGCTGCGGCGACGAGAGCCAGCTGCCGCAGGAGCCGACCGGCGATTCGCCGGAAGCTGCCGAGATCTCCTCCAGCGACGGCGGTGCCGTGCAAGAATTTGTTGATCGAGTTGAGGTTGCCCAGCAGCTGGTACGCGATGCAGCTGACCTGCTCAATAACATTGCCAGCTCCGTGGACGCCCGGGCGGCACGCAAGCAACTGGACAAGTTGAGTGATGAGATTGCCAGGCTGCGTGACGAAATGGCCTCGCTTGGTGTGGATCCAAGGAACAACGTGAGCTTTAAGCACAGGCGAGTCGAGTTTTTCTCCACCACGGAAAAACTGCGTGGTGCTCTCGTCCCCTTGCAGGCACAAGACAGCGCATGGCGGGCTATCAAGCCGTCGGTTGATCGATTCTACCAGGAACTAGAGCAACTCAACCTGGGAATATGATACCCAGCAGCTTTTCACTGTCCCAGGCCACAACAGGAGTGCTGGTAATGCGATCTCGAGGAATCTACCCTGGCAGAGTCGTGGCCAGCCTGGCACTGCTGGTTGTCTGCCTGCCTGCCTGTAACAAGACGCCGCCAGCTGTGGCACCCCCAGTGGTGATGGGTGATGAAGCCAGCACGACGAAAGCCGAAGATGTGATGTTTGGCGTGTCAACCCAGGTCAGCTCCTTCGGCAAGCTGGTGGCGGGCTGCGAGAATGCCTCAGATGTCGAGGCCGTAGAAGATGAACTTAACGAGGTCATCAGCCAGCTTGAGCTGGTGGTCGATCAGAGCCAGGTAACTATCGAACCAAGGCAGGCCGATATCCAGGACCTCGTACAACAGCGTGCCAGCCTGCAGCTCATGATTGATCAGTTTAATGACCAGGTCGACCTGGTCGCTGACGATGCAGCAATCTGGAAGGTCCTGCGGCCTCACTATGAGCGATTCGATGCTGTCCTCAAGATGGTGAACTTGATCCCAGTAGATTCGATCACGCGAGAAGAGTTTGATTTTCCATCGCCGTAATGTGGGGAATGAGGATCGGTTGAACAATGTCTCGAAGGATTCAAGGTGGTGATCATGATCGACAGATGTGGAAAGCTCAGCTTAGTGGTTCTGTTTGCAACATCTTTCATGGTCGTTGAGCCAGCCCCGGGACAGGAAAAGATGCAGTACGCAATTGTCATCCACGGTGGTGCCGGATCAGGCAAGATGAGCGAGCAGAAAATTGCTGCTCGCGAGAAGTCACTCACCGCTTACCTGACCGACGGTGTCGAACGACTGAAGCAGGGCCAGTCCAGCCTGGACGTGGTCGAGGCGGTGATTCGTCGCCTCGAAGATGATCCGCTCTTCAATGCCGGCAAGGGCGCCGTCTACAACAGTGACGGTGGACATGAGCTGGATGCCTCGATCATGGACGGCCGGGATCTCTCCTGCGGAGCAGTGGCTGGCGTGACGCGCGTCAAGAATCCCATCACCCTGGCCCGCCACGTGATGACCGATACCAAACATGTTTTGCTGGCAGCCGACGGAGCTGATCGATTTGCCCGCGAGCTGGGACTCGAGAGGGTCAAGCAAAACTATTTCCATACCGAGGGTGCTCGCCGTAGCTGGGAGAAGGCCCAGGCGGCCGAAAAGGAGAAGACAACAGCACAGAATGCCAAGCCGAAATATCTCGGTACCGTGGGATGCGTTGCCCTCGATAGCGATGGGCATATTGCCGCCGCGACCTCGACCGGCGGACGGACCAATAAAAAGTACGGCCGCGTGGGAGACTCTCCCATCATCGCCGCTGGTACCTACGCGGATGACCGTACCTGCGGCGTGTCGGGAACCGGGATTGGCGAGCATTTTATTCGCCATGCAGTCGCTTTTGATGTGGGAGCGAGAATGCGATATAGCGGCCAGTCACTCCAGCAAGCTGCCCATGCGGTCGTCCATGAAACACTCAGTCCCGGTGATGGCGGGATTATTGCCCTCGACCATGAGGGCACAATTGTGATGGAATTCAATACCAAGGCAATGTCGCGGGCTGCAGCGGATTCGAAGGGACGTTTTGAGATCCACGTCACAAAGTAATAAACTGTCAGGGCATCAGAGGCTGACGCGCGGCATCGTATCGAGCTAAGAATCAAGGGGAAACCAATGGCCGAAAACAGGCGGACATTTATACAGGTGGGTGCCATGGCAGCCGCCACAGCCCAGCTCGCTTCGGCCAGCCGGGCTGATGCCAACAGCTCCCTCAATATGGCCTTGATCGGTTGCGGTGGACGCGGCAGCTATCTCAAGGACCTCTTCAATCAACAGGATGGCGTACAGGTCACACATGTCTGCGATGCCGATCAAAAGCGACTGGCGGCGGCAGCCGGAGCCGTTGATGGCCGACAGATAACCGCCGTCAAAGACATGCGACGGATCCTCGATGATAAGAACGTCGACGGTGTGATCGTGGCGACTCCCGATCACTGGCACGCGCCGGCATCGATCCTGGCTTGTGAAGCGGGCAAGCATGTCTACGTCGAAAAACCCTGCTCGCATAATGTCCGCGAAGGACGGCTGCTGGTGGAAGCGGCGGAGCGTAACAAGGTCGTGGTACAGCATGGCACCCAGGTTCGTAGCACGTCGACCATGATCGAAGCGATCCAGATGTTGCGGGATGGCGTGATCGGGGATGTGCTGGTGTCCAAAGCCTGGAATATCCAGCGACGGGGCGAGATCGGCCGACAGCAGCCGAGTAGCCCACCGGCAGAACTGGATTATGACCTCTGGGTCGGTCCCGCGACGATGGTGCCCTACCAGCAGAACCGCGTACACCATGGCTGGCACTGGTGGTATCACTTCGGCACCGGCGATATGGGCAATGACGGCGTCCATGATGTCGAATATGCCCGCTGGGGGTTGGGAGTCACCACGCATCCAGTCCGGGTCTCGGCAGCAGGCGGAAAGTTCTTCTTCGATGACGACCAGGAATTTCCCGATACCCAGCAGGTTGCCTTCCAGTACCCCGCAAGCGGTCCAACTGAGCGGCCACGGATGCTGGTATACGAACAGCGACTCTGGTCCACCAACTATCCCTACAACGTCGACAGCGGTGTCGAGTTTTATGGCACCGATGGCCAGATGTTCCTCAGTCGCCGTGGCAAGGTCCAGATCCTCGGCGGTCGTAACAAGAAGATCGAGGAGGATCTGCCCCGCGTCGAACAGGATGCACCGGCCCACGTGCGGGATTTCCTCGGAGCGATTCGGGAGAGTCGTAAGAGTAATGCCGATATTGGAATTGGCCACCTGACCACCTCGCTCTGCCACCTCGGTAACGTTGCTACACGGTTGGGGCGTGGCTTCCAGTTCGACCCGGCTAGCGAACAGGTGGTCGGTGATGATGAGGCCAATAAGCTGATGGGGCGCGATTACCGCGACCATTGGGGACGCCCAGCGGACGAACGAGCCTGATCGAAATTGAACTGATAATCCGTGTGAGGAGAGCTGCCATGAATCGCTTGGCCATCGCTGTCGACCGACTGCTAGCCGCCTACCAGCAGGCTGCCAGCAAGGAATAACCAACCGCTGCAGAAAGGGTGCGGAATTGTCTCCCTTGCGTTGCTCCCAGCCCGTCAGTTCCGCAGCCTGGAGCCCCTCCGTCTGTCTCGGATTACTGCTGCTGACTCTGCCTCTGCAGGCCGCACCTCCACAGTCGCTCTCCTTTCCAGCTGACATGCTTGAGGTCCGGCATGCACAACAGGCGTGGGCTACCGCGCTGAGCCTGCCAGTTGAATTTACCAACTCGCTGGGGATGAAACTCAGGCTGATCCCGCCTGGTGACTACTTGGCCGGCTCGTCGCCAAGCGAGGCGGGCCGCGATCGGGACGAATCCGCTCGGGCCGTCGTCGTTCGGCGGCCATTTTACCTGGCTGTCCATGAAGTCACACAGCAACAGTACCAGCAGCTGACGGGGCAACAGCCAAGTCGATTCTCTGCCGCTGGAGCATGGCGGGACCGAGTTGATGGTCTTGAGACCGGCTGTTTTCCAGTTGATTCTGTCAGCTGGCAGCAGGCCTCGCTGTTCTGCCGTCGGCTGACGGTACGCGAACGGGCAACCGGGCTGCGACGACGCTACCGACTGCCGACTGAAATAGAATGGGAGTACGCCTGTCGTGCTGGGTCGCTCGGCAGCTTCAGTCCGCCCGTCACGCCAGAAAGGTTGCTGGAGATCGCCAATTATCGCAGACCGGGTCAGCCCGAACGGCCGTGGCCAGTCGGCTCGTTGGCACCCAACTCGCTGGGGCTGTTCGATATGCACGGTAATGTCTGGGAATGGTGCCAGGACTGGTACCAGTGGGATCCCGCCTCGCGGGCACGACATCGGACGACCCGCGTGATTCGTGGTGGTGGCTGGTACAGCGGACCGGCTCGGATACGGAGTGCCGAGCGAGTAGGAGATCCCCCCTCGACGACAGATCCGGACACCGGTTTTCGGCTGCTGATGGATCTGCCGGCCATGCACCTGCCCAAGTCGTGGCGATGACGAGCGACTCGTGCGGCCAGCCTACAGTGCGCTGGTTGCTCAATACCGGCAGGCCTTGATTCACGAGCTACGACGTACCGATGCCGGCCTGGTCGATCATCTGCCGGCCATTGCAGGGGAAGACCGGTAGTCAGGGGACTTGGGGGATTTCTAGCCGCTGCTAATCGCCGACTAATCGTTTGGTGCAATCGACTTTCATCCAGCAGAAAGCGGTCAGCACGTACATGATGCCGACGCCGACAAACAGGGCTCCCCAGCCACCGTACAGCTTCACATAGCCCATGATTGGGCCAGCTACCGTGCCGCCGATCGAACCGGCCAGGTTGGCCATGCCGAAAACTCGTCCGGCGGCCGGTCCCCCCAGGTCAGTTACCGTGCCCCACCAGGTCGGCTGGCTCCAGTCGCTGAAAAACTTGGCAAAGAAAAAGGCACCCATGATCAGTCGGCCGTCCTGGAACAGGAAGCTGGCAGCGATAAAGCAAGTGGCGATCAGCTTGCCACCGGCAGCCACAATCCGCCGCCCGTTCTTGCGGCTTCCTGTCCAGCGGATACAGAGGTCGTTGAGGATCCCACCGCACAGTCCGCCAATTGCACCACCCCACAATGGCAGGCTGGCGAAGATTCCCATGGCGGCGTCGCTGAAGCCTTTTTCCTCCTTCAAGTACTGGGGCATGTAAAACACGAACAGGTTATCGGCGAAGGTGCTGCAAAAAGACGCTGCCAGGAAGATGCCAAAGTTGATCTTGGTTGCTCGGGTCCAGTTCAGCTTGATCTCATCCGCTGCCAGGTTGGTGACCTCGCCCGCTTCGATCAACTCCCGCTCCGCCTCGTTGCTAAACGGGTGCTCGGCAGGACGGTTGCGAAACAGCATCCAGAAGAAGGCGGCATACATGAAACCGAAACCGGCCAGCACGAACAGCGACTGTTGCCAACTCATTTTCCAGTAGCCCATCAGCAGCGTGCCGATCAGGATAGGTGCCATCGCGGCTCCCGCTCGACCTGCCGTGGATGCCACCATGCCTTGCACGGTTGTGCGGATACTGGCAGGAAACCAGTTGATAGTCGTCTTGCCGAGATTGGGGTAGCAGGGTGCCTGGGTGGCACCAAACAACAGCCGGACTCCGATCAGCTTCCAGTAGCCGCGCACCAGCGCCGGGCCAATCATCACGATCGACCAGAGAATGATGGCCAGGTAGATAATGATCCGCGGGCCAAAGATGTCGCCACCCAATCCACCTGGATACTGGCCTAGCGCGTACGTCAGGTTGAAGGCCGAATCCATCCAGCCCATCTGGGCGTCATCAAAGCCGTACTCCGCCTTCAACGATGGCCGGATCACGCCCCAGCTGTAGCGATGCACGTAGGTGATGAAGCTGGCTGAACAGGCCAGTACGAAAATCAGCCAGCGTGCTTTGGCGGCGGGCGATCGCGTCGAAGATGAAGCAGCCATGAGTCTGAAACTGGTGGTTCGCGGTCAGCGGCTAAGCCTACAGCATAACCATTAACCATGAGCCACTTGCTCCCAGCGGCTAACTACTAACCGCCAACGCCAGCTGATAGGATGGATTCTTCATTGGAATTTAAGGCTGGCAAACAGGGACGACCGCGCCGTGAAACTGAGCATGGTACCGATTGGGCGACCTGATGATTCACAAACTGCCGCCACTTGGATATGCACTTGTGTGCACGCTGTTGCTTGCCAGCACGGCGACGGCCCAGAAGCGAAAGGACGAAGTTCGCTTGCTCGGATCCGTTGAACAATTCGTTACCTCAACCGTTGACCAGATTCCCCAGATCCCGCTGGACCGGCGTCAGCAGCTCGAAGCGCTCAGCAAGCAAGCTGCGGCGATCCTGCGTGACAAGGGCCAGCTCGACCTGGTCTTTATTTGCACGCACAATTCCCGTCGCAGCCAGATGGCGCAGGTCTGGTCCCAGGTGGCAGTCGCCTATTACGGCGTGGCTGGCATCTCGACCTATTCCGGCGGTACCGAGGCGACCGCCTGTAATGTGCGCACGGTGCGAGCTTTTGAATCTGCCGGCCTGGATGTCAGCAGGCGGAAGAATGGAGACAACCCGGTCTATCGTGTTCGCTTTGCCGGCGGACTGCAATCGCTGGAGCTTTACTCCAAGGTCTATCACGAACAGCCAACTGTCCTGCAGGATTACTTTGCTGTCATCGTCTGCGGCGACGCCGAGGAGCGGTGCCCGCTCGTACAGGGGACCACGCATCGGAACGTGCTCCGTTACCAGGATCCGAAAGAGTCGGATGGGACGCCGCAGGAAGAGCAGACCTACATGCAGCGGAACCAGCAAGTTGCCTGCGAGATGTTCTTCGTCGTTTCTCGTATCCAGCAGCTGCTCAAGTAACAGGCAGCCGCCTGCCTGCCAGCTGTCGCTGCTACTTGGAATCGTCCGGCGGGACCGGACTGCCTGCTGGCAATGCCACTTGCTGGCTGGACATCAGGTAAGCGAACAGATCCGCTCTCTGCTTGTCGTTGAGAACGTCCAGTAGGCCCTCGGGCATCAGCGACATCTTGGTTGGTCGGGATTCATCAATATCGGTCGTTCGCACGATAACTCGCTCAGTCGCAGTCTGCAGTTCCCAGGTCTGCTCGGTCTTTCGAAGTATCACGCCATCCACCGTGCGGCCGTCTGTTAACAGCAGGCTGGTGGTGCGAAAGCTCTCGGCCAGCGTTGCACTTGGGTCAACAATGTTCTCCAGCAAGTACTGCATGCTGCTGCGCTGCGAGCCTGTTAAGTCCGGTGCAATCGTGCCGCCGCTGCCGAAAAGCTTGTGGCATTTTCCGCAACTCTTATCCCACAACAAGCGGCCCGCGGATGCATCTGCGGCCGCAATCGTCTTCTCATTCAGCTGCTCGTGCATGAGGTCGATACGCTGTTGCTTGTCTGCCGAAATCGGCTGCAATTGTGGCCACAGTTGCTTTACCAGTTCCAGCAGCGGTGGGTTTTCATATCGCTGCATCTGGCGGATGTGAAAGACAGGGACCTGACGGCGGTCGATCTGTTCGTCGCTGATCGCCTCGACCAGCGCCAGGGCATGTGCGGGGCGAGTCGCCAGGGCGTCGATAATGGCCTCACGACCGCGACCGCGAACGTTACCGTAAGCCGCCAACAGGATCTCAGAGAGGTTGTCCGGATTTAGCCTGGCGATGCCATGCACCGCCTCCACGACCACGTCGCGATCCCCCAATTGCTGTTGGAGCAAGGGCAGCAGGTTATCGGCTTTGGCGGTGACCAGGGATCGAATCGCTGCCTGCCGTACCGTGCTGTCGAATTCACGTGAGGCCGCGATCTGCTGAAGTTCTTCCAGGCCGCGACCGTCGCCAAACACGACCCCCAGCTGGCGCGTTAGCTGCTGGACTTGTGGCGATGGGGATTTGGCAAGCACCTGCTGGACGTCCAGCCAGCTGGCCGGCTGAGCTGCCTTGGGCCAGGCCTGTAGCGCGTCATAAAGCCCCGACAGGATGTCGGATTGATGTGACTGAGTCAATTCTGGCAGGACGGCGATCAAGACGTCGACAGCATCCTCGTGACGGTCAAGATCTTCGGCCAGGCGGCGGCTTATATAACGTCGAACTGGTACCTGTTGTGACTCGATGGCAAGTCTTGCTGCTCGCATCGGATCACGGGTCACCGATCCCTCGATCCCGTACCAGAGCATGACTGGCAAGACGCGGTCCGCGGCGAACTCCTGCCGATTGACCAGCGCCCGCGCGATCGGGAACCGCTGGTCGGCTGGAATCCGTTGCAGCGCTGCAGCCAGGTAACAGAGCACCAGGCCAGATTCGTCCTGCTGGGCAGTCGAGGCCAGAGCAGAAATTGTCTCGCTTCCTGGTTCGCCGGATTCGACCAGCAATTGCACAGCCCAGCGGCGCACATGTTCGTCCTCGTCAGTCAGCTGTTCCAGCAACCACTCGGTGTCCGCCCCGCCGGTCACGTGCAGCGACCAGATGGCTCGCAGGCGGCGAGTTGTGTCTGGATTCTGCGAGTAGATCTGGCGCAGCTGGCGGTGAACCGATTCCATCGGCTGGCCCTGGGCAGCACGAAACTGCAAAAGCTGGCGTGACTGGCGGACGTACCAGTCGTTGCTCTCAAGCTGCAACTTGACCAGCTGGGAATTGCTCAGGCCTGCCAGGCCCGCCGGACCGCTCAGTTGTCGTGACCGTTTTGGTTTGCTGGACTGGCCGTAAATCACCTTGTAGATACGGCCGGATGATCGATGGACGCCGTCGTTCTCGTGGCATTCACCCACGTCGGACCAGTCGGCGATGTAAACGCCGCCGTCGGCGCCGTAGATCAACTCGATACCCCGGAACCAGGGATCCTTGCTGAACAGGAAGTCGGCTGCATGGATGCCGGTATAAGTGGCCCCTTCGCGTTTCAAGCTGTCCTGGTTGAGCCGCTGGCCATGCAGGTTGACGGTATACAGTTCACCTCGATAACGATCGGGCCAGTTGCCACCCAGGTAGATCATCATGCCGCTGTGCGCATGTCCGCCGCCGGCGGCATCTGTTGTTGGACTCATCTCTTTCTTGGTTTCATGCCAGGCTTCGGCGGTATCCCAATGAACGTGATCCGCATTGTGGTCCAGTAACTCGTAGACATAGGCATTGTGGTCGGGACCAAACATTCGCTTGAAGTGGGCTCCCGGCAGGGCGTGCCAGAGATGCCCGATCACGGTGTTGATGAAGAACAGCTCGCCATGATCGTCCCAATCGTGGCCCCAGGGGTTGGTCGTGCCGCTGCAAAACATCTCCAGCTGGCGCGACTGGGGATGAAATCGCCAGATTCCCGGGCCGATCACAATTCGTTGATTGTCCGGTGTTCCCGGTAGGCCGACGTGACCGTCGTTGGAAATGCCATTACGTCCATACAGCCATCCATCCGGACCCCATTTGAGTCCGTTGGCAAAGTTATGATGGCTCGATGCTCCCAGTTCGAACCCATCCAGAACGACAATCGGCTCGCTGTCAGGTCTGTCGTCACCATCTGCGTCGGGGATAAACAGCAGCTGCGGCGGACACATGGCCCAGACGCCCCCCATACCAACTTCCACGCTCGTCAGCTGCATCGCCTTGTCCCAGAAGACGGTCCGTCGGTCCGCTTCGCCATCCTGGTCACTATCCTCGAGGATCACGATCCGATCTCGCTGTCGCTTCTCCAGCACCACCGGTCGCTCGGCATAGGTATAGTTTTCGGCAACCCAGAGCCGGCCGCGGGCGTCGGTCGTGAAACCAATCGGCTGGCGAACGTCTGGCTCGGCGGCAAACAGCGTGACTTCAAAGCCCTCCGGAACCTGGATCGCAGCTAATGCTTCGGCCGGTGTTGTCAGCCGGGGTGCATCGCGTTGGGTGTCGATCGGGTCCGGAAAGGAGTCCTTTTCTTCTTCCTCGCCGTGACTCAAGAGCGGCAGCATGGTCAGCAGGATGGCCAGCAGGGTCAGATAACGTGGCCAGCATCGACAGGCGAGACGAAGTTGATGAAGCATGAGCGGGCGTTTGGGGTTACAGGTTTGAAGATCGGGACCGACGCTCATAGGTTATACGCCATCGGCGGATGTTGTACATTCGCAAGGCCGTTTGTCAGCCAGCGAACTACCTGCCAGCTCATTCGCTGCCTGCTGGAGCTTGATGAGCAGGGCTGGTGGCAGCGTGTGGGTGAGAGTCTGCTTTACGAGCGACGTTGAGATGTCAGGGCGACGAGAGAGCAGAGTTGCCCCCACCCTCTCCACCTGCGGTGGACTCGA
>CAUZOB010000138.1:0-13535 GCA_963581185.1 Planctomycetota bacterium
CCCAGTGCATTACCGACCACCACTGCCTGGGCCAGGATTACAGTGATCAGCAGAGACCCGAACAGCAGGATTCCGGTGCGGCCGGCGGAGGTCAGCAGGCTGCCGGTGATATTGATCAGTCCCTGCACGATCACGACTGGAGCAAGTGCTGCCAGCAGCCAGCCAGCCGGTTCCCAGGCATCGCCTCCCAGCGTGCGCATCACGTCCGGAGCGACCAGGGCCAGGCCCAGCCCGGCTGGAAACAGGACGGCCGCCACCAGCCGGTAATAACCGACTGCAATCTCACTATGCAATCTCCGCTCTGGCCAGGCCCGGGAAAGTGCCGGCAACATCACGCCGGTAACCGGCGCACAGATTGCATTGACCGGCTTCATCATCAGCTGGTACGCCTGGCTGTACATCCCCAGCGCCTGTTGGCCCGCGCGGGTCGAACCGAGCAGTGCAGCGATGACAATCTTGTCGAGGTTCTGACCGAGGTAAAAGATCATGCTGCTGAGTGAGTAATGGCCGCCCAGCTTGAGCAGTCCTGGCGCCTGTCGTGAACCGCTCGGCCAGCCAGGTCGCCATGCTTCGACAAGCCATGCCAACAGGCTGATCAAGCCCAGCTCGACATACTGCTGCAGCACCAGCGACCAGACACCCCAGCCCTGCAGCGCCGCCACGATTGCCGCGGCCACTCCCGCCACCTGTCCAGCGATGCGGATCGTCACCAGTCGACCCAGCAGCAGCTTGCGTTCCAGCAGGGCCTGGTGAACAAGTCCCACGGACACCAGCAGCGAGGCCGCGGCCAGGCCATAGCAGAGCTCGACCAGTTGCGGCTCGCCGTAAAGTCTCCAGAGTCCATGCCCCAGCAGGACCGTAGCAGCGGCAGCGGCAACGCCGAGCATCGTGCCCAGCCAGAAGATACTTGTCAGCTGTGGGTTATCGATCTCGTCTCGCTGGACGGTTGCCACGCTGAGACCCAGCAGCAGCAGCATGCGAGGCAGCATGACCAGTGGCAGGGCCATGCCGAGCAGGCCGAAGTCAACCGGGTCGAGCAAGCGGTAGAGGCATGCCAGTGCGGCCACCGCCACGAACTGGCTAACGAGTTGGGCCAGCAGCAAGTGCCGCGTACCCCGGCGGACTGTGCCGCGCAGATCGGCTGGCGGCTTGTCGTTGCTAGCCAACGTGTCACTCTCCATCCACTCAGCCTCGCCGCACCGTCGGTCAAATCGTTCCATTCATGTTCTATCAACAGATTGCTGATCGGCCCACAGCAAACACTGGCTCGCGGTGCTGGGCTGCCTCTATCCGCGCCGCAGCGCGGGCTGGCAAAACAATTCCTGAAAAAGTGCTGTGCAGTTGCTTGACAATTTTTCACTGCGGCAGACAATGTGTCACTGTTACGACTTCAGAGGGTGCTTCGCGAACTTCAAATCACTTTCCTCTTGAGTCCTGGTAGCCGAATCCGTTCTGGACTTTGACTACCAAAACTAGTCGAAATTTTGCTGGAATACCACCGCTACCGGTGCGCGCCAGCGATCGCCTGGTGGAACTCAAGTTGTGGTGGAGCGGAGCGGCTGACCGTGGTCGCAACATCCCATTTTGACTCAGGGGCACTGAGTTGAAAGATCGGGAAATCAAGGGTAATTACAACTGGTTGTAATAGGCTGACTAGGCGGGGAGGTCTTCAACCGGTTGAGATGATACAGCTTGGGGGGCGGCGACTGATCGGAACGATAGTCGACGGCCACGGTCGTGGTTCGGAGACCACCCCCATGCATTTTTACTGTGCATGGATCGCACAGACCTGCGGGCGGCGAGCGATGGTCCTATGGATCAGTTGAACTCCCGCCCGTTTTTTTATGCGCCCCTTATACTGGTTGACTGAGTCTTCTCGTCTTTCCTGGCTGACACCTCATGCCCGCCTGCTTACTTGCCCTCGGCTCCAATCTTGGCGACCCATCGACGCTGCTCAAGGCAGCCCAGCATCAGCTTGCCTGCTTGCCCGCAACTCGCCTACTGGCAGCCAGTCCGCTGCTGCAGACAGCAGCAGTTGGTGGACCGCCAGGCCAACAGAGCTTTCTCAACAGCTCGATCCTGCTGCAGACGCAGCTTGGCGTGCAGCGCATGCTGAAGGAAACAGACCGCATTGAAAACGAACTGGGTCGCCAGCGCAGGGAGCGTTGGGGGCCGCGGCGGATCGATATTGATATTCTGCTTTACGACAACCTGGTCATTGATTCCCCTTCCCTTGTGGTCCCGCATCCGCGGATGACCTTTCGCACGTTTGTTCTCCAGCCCGCCTGTCAGATCGCTGCTCATCTGCTGCACCCCCTGTGTGGCGCCCGACTGGGACAACTTAGCCAGCATCTCTCAGCCAGCCTGCCCTACCTGGCGGTCTGCGGTCCCGGCGCTGAAGTTCTTGTGGAACGATTGTCGCAACTGCCTGGCCACCGGGTGCTATCAGATTTTGACCCTGCTGACCCGCAGGCTGCTGAGCAATTGCTGGCGGCCAAGCCCGCCAGCGACAGCGGCTGGATCATCACCAATGGCTGGGTCGACCAGTTGTTGCTAGACCCTGCTGACAGGCGTCGCTGTGGGCAATGGCCCGCCGCCCAGCAGGCATTACCCGCTCCGCGACTGGTAGTCGTTGTCGAGCCAGCCGAGGGAGACCAGCGTCGGGCCTGGCGGCAGCTTGCCAGGCGACCACACCAGCTGCCCGTGCTGGCATTGCCAGCAGGCGATCCAGATGCCCAAATGGTGGAGATTGAGGCAGCCCTGGCGGCAGCCCAGTAAGCTCTCCGGGAATTCCAGTATGAGTTCGCGTCCATTGTTACTGACTGACCAGGATCAGCTCGACAGGGCCCTGGCTGACTGTCGTCAGCAGGGTCGTTCGCTGGGCCTGGTCCCAACCATGGGTGCGCTGCACGAGGGGCACCTCAGCCTGGTGCAGGAATCGGTCCGACAGTGCGATTCGACCATCACGACAATCTTCCTAAACGCAGCACAGTTTGATCAGCAACAGGATCTTGCCAGCTATCCATGCGACCTGCAGCGTGACATCGAGATGCTGGCCGCAGCGGGTGCCGACCTGGTGTTCGCACCGGCCGAGGACATTATCTATCCGGAAGGATTCTCTGACTGGGTGAACCCGCCAGGTGTGGCAGAGGACTGGGAAGGCCGCTACCGGCCAGATCATTTTCGTGGCGTCTGCACGGTGGTCAAACAACTGTTCACGATGATCCCGGCCCAGATCGCTTTTTTTGGGGCCAAGGACTACCAGCAAGCACAAGTTATCCAGTCGCTGGTGAAGACCCTGGATTTACCGATCCAGATCAAAGTCTGCCCGACAGTGCGGGAGCCAGATGGACTGGCCATGAGCTCCCGCAACACGTATCTTTCCCCGCAGCAGCGAAAGCAAGCGACGGTGCTTTACAGCTGTATCGAGGAGGCGTTGAAATCAGTCGCCGCCGGCACGTCAGACTGCCAGTCGCTGCTTCAACAACTCAATGAGATGCTGGCCGCAGCAGCAGTCGACCAGGTCGATTACGTTGCCATTGTCGACCCCGAAACGCTCAGGCCGCTGCAGCAACTGGATCGGCCAGCCCGCTTGTTGCTAGCTGTCTACATCGGCACGGTACGATTGATTGACAATTGCCTGTTACCGACGCCCGCCGCGACCGGCAGCGGGGATTCGCCATGAAACAGACACTGATTGACTTTCCTCACGAGATCGCTGGTTTGCCGCTGTTTGGTCTCGGCTGGCTGCTGATCGGCTGGATCTTGTGGTGCCTCGTCTGGGGGGCATACGAATGGAAGCGGGGCACGCTGCGCAGGGAATTCATGCAGTACCTGCCGGTCCTGGCCACGGTGACATTGCTGGTCACAGTCGTCATGCCCTGGCTGGAACCGCGTGACCCCACGGGCCAGCCGATGGGCATGGCGATTCGGGGTTATGGCTTGCTGTTCATGCTTGGCATTGTCTCCGGAGTCGGGCTGGCAGTTATCCGGGCCCGAAAAATGGGTATCAATCCCGATGTGATTTTATCGCTGGCACTGGTGATGGTGGTCTCTGGCCTGGTCGGAGCCCGCTTCTTTTATGTGCTGCAATACTGGAGCGTTGATTTTGCCCCGGCGGGCGAACCCTTTCAGCCGCTCGCTGTGCTGGGCCGCGTGCTCAAGTTCACCGAGGGAGGGCTGGTTGTTTATGGTTCCCTGATTGGCGCCATCGTCTCCACGCTGATCTTCCTCTCGGTCCACAAGCTGCCACGGCTGGCGACATTGGACCTGGTCGTGCCGTCGATGTTGATCGGACTTGCACTGGGTCGACTCGGTTGCTTGATGAACGGCTGCTGTTATGGCGGAGTCTGCTCGAACGAGAGCCTTGGTATTCAGTTCCCGGCCGGCTCGCCAGCCTATATCGCCCAGCTGGATAATGGACAGTTACTGGGAATCACGGTCGGTAGCACGCGGAAGGTGACTGCTGTTAAAGCGGGAAGTCTGGCTGACCAGGCAGGCCTGCGCCCCGGTGATCGGCTGGAGGACATTCAATTTGATGACAAGCGGGTATCGCTGCTGGCCCAGACGGCAGAACAGGGGCCACGAAGTTTGAACTGGGACAGAGCTCAGCTGCCGGACCGGTCCCTACCGGTCTATCCCTCCCAGATCCTGAGTTCTCTCAATGCGCTGATACTCTGTTTCTTTCTCTGCGTGATCTATCCATATCGCAGGCGCGACGGCCAGGTGACCGCCTTGCTGTTGATCTTCTATGCCCTCACGCGATTCCTCCTGGAGATTGTGCGCACGGACGAGGCGCACCAGTTCCTGGGCGCATTAACTCCGGCCCAACTGGTAGGCATCCCGATGTTCCTGGTCGGTGTGGCCTTGCTGGTTGTGACCTCGCTGGGATCGAAGCCACTGGCCTTACCTAATCCAGCCTCGCTGGCGAACCGATCGGGTTGATTCGCGTAGTACAGACATTGCCTCCCAGGAGCAGGGGAGCAATTATCCCTTTGGTGGGGAGTTTGACAGCGACCCGCTGACGACAGAAGATGGCAGTTGGAACAGAAGTGGAGCGGACAACAATCGGCTTTTTTAGCAGGTTTTTCCCCATTCCCTGTTCAAAGCGCCACTTCTCGCCGGAACTTTTTTCCTTTCCCATACGTCTATTTATCTGGAGCGGCGGTGAACGACGATTCACAGCTTATCCACGACACCCTTGCCGGCAATACGCAGGCATTTGACCAGCTGGTTGAGAAATACCAGGGCCGGCTGTTCAATACCCTGGCGCATGCGCTAGGGGACCGTCAGGAGGCGGAAGACGTTGTCCAGGACACGTTTTGCCAGGCGTTCCTCAAGCTGTCCAGCTTCAAGGGTGCCAGCGCATTTTATACCTGGTTGTACCGGATCGCTTTTAACACAGCGGCGAGCAGGCGACGGCGCAAGCGACCCGAACTCTCGATAGACCAAAAGCGAGATGCAACCGGAGACGAACCTTGTGACGAAAGCGAACAAGCTGAGGAGACAGTGTTGAGAGAAGAGCGTGCTACCATAGTTCACCAGGCACTGGATTCCTTGAGCGAGGACCATCGCTCAATCCTGGTCTTACGTGAACTGGATGGCTGCTGCTACGACACCATCGCCAGTGTGCTTGACCTTTCACCAGGAACCGTACGAAGCCGACTACACCGTGCTCGCATGCAGTTGCGAGAACGCCTGGTCGACGTCCTTCATGAAAACACGACCGGACTATGAACTCTGCAAACGGAAATTCCGAATTCCCTGAGGAGCTGCTGAGCGGCTACCTGGATGGTGAATTGTCAGGCGAAGAACAATCGCGTGTCGAGGATCTGCTGCGTAACGACTCCCAGGCCCAGCAATTGCTGGAGGACCTGCAACAACTTCGTCACTGCCTGCAGCAGCTTCCCCAGCAGCAACCCTCCAGCAAATTGCGTGAGAAGGTGAGTCAGCGGATCAGCGAAGATACAGCTGTTCAGCTGGCCGGCACAGAGAGCGATGCTGCCAGCAACCGCTCGGTGACCCCCTGGCTGGTTGCCACCGCTGCTGGCCTGGCCCTGCTGGTCGCCCTCCCAATGATGCTCAATCAGCCATCGACTCAGGTAGCGGACCAGGCTCCTGCCGATCCCGCTGCAACTGCAGCTCCCGCGATGGACGAATATGCCGACAGCAGTACCGAGGAGATGTCGGCCGGCGCCGGTGGCATGATGGCCGCCATGGATGGAGCGGGCGAGTTACCGGAAGCCTTCGATCCGGATATCCCGCTGGTATATATCAACGTGACACCCAGCATTATTTCACGTGTGCCGGCAATCCTGGCGGCCAATGGAATTACCGTCGACAGCCAGTACACTGCTCCGGCACGTGAACTGGCTGCGGCCGGTTTCGGCAGTGCTCGCCGACCCGCTGCTGATCCACTTGGTAACGACGATGTGCGTGCCAGGGAACCGGCAGATCGGGACACGGACAAGCGGAATATGCAGGACGTAACTCTATCTGTGCTGATCGTCGATGCCAGTCCTGAACAACTTGCCAGGATCTGGGAGCAGTTGAGCAAGACCAAGTCGACTGTCATCGCACAGCAAACCGGAGCTCGGTTGCCAGGCATCAGCTACGCTCCGGAAGAGGCCAAGCTGGCAAATGCCCGCCGGGTTATGTCGCAGGACAGGCAGCGGATCGCACTGGAAGTCGAGCGCAGCAACAAGGCCTTTCTGCAGCAACGTGCCGGTGATCCGAATGCGGTGCAGAACAGCAAGCTGGGAGAGAGTCAACAGGCTCTGGCGAACTCGCCAGGTCAAGCAAAGAAGCTGGCGGGATCCGCACGTGATGGTGACGGCAAAGCCGCGCCGGTTGCTGGCGATCAACCCCAGGTGCAGCGCAAGGCCGATTCTGTACGAGTTCGGCTGATCATCCAGGCTTCACCCTGATTGCCACTGCAACGGTCGCCAATTCACCCTTGTCGACAACTTTTCCCCAGCAGATTCTCTCCTCGGCCTGTGTCGCATAGGCTGACAGGGCATGGGTTTGCGGCAACGATACCATGCCGGATGACCACGGCATCCAGCCGGCGGTAGACTGTCGCGGTTCATCAACAGTCCCGCATCTATTCTTTTTCCGCTGGATGACCAGCCCAGTAATATCATGGACGAACACGATCCCGACGGCCCGCGCCAGCCCGAACTGAGTGGCTTTTCTCTTGAACCGGACGCGCCGCCCGATCGTCCGGTCGACCAGCAACCTGCTATCGACATCAACGAGGAGCCAGCGATTTCAAGCCTGGGTGAGTGTGCCGTGACGGATGAATTAACAGCCAGTCCGGCCACAGAAGATGCCCCGGTCGACGCTCCTGAGCAGCACGCTGTTGAGCCAGTTGACCACGACAGCCTGACGGATTCTGCCAGGCTTGATCAGCTTTCTGTCCCTTACCTGGGTCGCTGGCAGCAACTGGTCAGCACCAGCAACTGGGAGAAGGGTCGAATTATCCTCGAGTGGCGAGAGGCCTTGATTTCCGATGGGGCGCCTGTCAGCGAGTATGCCGATGACGCCTGGGCAACGCGCGTTGAGACAGTAAGTGGTCAGCACGTCGGTCGGCTGCGGCGAGTCTATCACCGCTTCGGGACCCTGCAGGACAACTTTGCTGGTCTTTTCTGGAGCCACTTTCAGGCCGCCCTGGATTGGGACGATGCCGAGATGTGGCTGGAAGGTGCTGTGCTAAATAGCTGGTCCGTGTCCGGCATGCGGCATCAGCGCTGGGAGGCACTGGGAGCCCGCCCGACTGACAAGCCACTGGACGAAGAGATTGTGGTCGCCGAGTTGGATGAGGATCGATCGCCCGAGGGAATTGAGCGGGAAATCTCCGCGTCGTATGACGAGGCACATGCAGGCCCACTCCACGAGGGGTCCGATTTTGGTGAGGAGAGTATTCCTGCTGTCCTGCCATTCCCCGCCGCCGCGGCACACCAGGACGACTCACATGCGGAAGCCACCGTAGCCCTGGTCAGTCCCTTCCGGGACGTTGAAATCCTGGCAGGAGACCTGGGACAGGCGGTGGAGTCAATCAAGCTGGCTATCCTGTATCACAAGGCAGCGGGCTGGGTCGACGTTGACGCTCAAACAGTGCTAGATAACCTGGAAGCACTCAAACAACTTCTGCTAGCCCCTGCGGACGACTAACGGTAACCGCTACACGCTGGCTGGCCTTGCACTCTTCTGCACAAAAATGGAATTGGACCGCAGGGGATACGCTCCGCTAACCTGTAACGACTGACGACTGACATCCCGCGTCCCCCAGGGGGTCCCAGCATGGCTGACTTTGTGATCCGGCAGATGACCAGCAAGGATCGCTCGGAAGTTGCCGAGCTGATCTACATCTCGATCAATCACTGGTACCAGGTCCACGGCCAGTCGCCCATTTTCCAGGGTGGGCCAGCGGTGACTGACGTTTTTTATCATGTCTACGAGCAGATTGATCCGGGTTGCGGCCTGGTCGCCGAGCAGCCCGATAGCGGCCGCTTGATGGGCTCCTGTTACTACCATCCCCGCGAGCATCACATCTCGCTGGGAATCATGAACGTGCACCCCAACCACTTCGGCAGCGGTGCCGGTCGCGCCCTGCTGGACGCGATCATCGAGATTTCAGAACAACAGGGCAAGCCACTGCGGCTGACCCAGAGTGCCCTCAACCTGGACTCATTTTCGCTCTACAACAAGTCGGGATTTGTCCCACGGCAGGCCTTCCAGGATATGTACCTGGAAGTTCCCGAGGATGGAATTGAGCTGGCTGCCGAGGGCAAGGAGCGGGTGCGGCCCGCCACACTGGACGATGTCGAAGCGATGATCGAGCTGGAGATGGCAGTCAGCAAGATATCCCGCGAGCAGGATTACCGTTTTGCGATTAACAATCTCGACGGCTACTGGAAGACGCTGGCATTGCCTGGAGAGGATGGCCAGTTGCAGGGATTCATGATTGCCTGCGGCCATTCCGCCATGAACATGCTGGGTCCCTGTGTGGCTCGCGACGAGCAATCCGCGGCAGCCTTGATTGCCACAGCCTTCAACTGCTATCCGGGACGGGCTCCGGTGACGCTGATCCCGGTTGATGCTGAGTTCCTGGTAAGCAGCATGTATAGCTGGGGCGCACGGAATTGCGAACTTCACTTCTGCCAGGTGCTGGGTGAATTCCACCCCTTTGATGGAATCAGCATGCCATCATTTCTGCCCGAAACGGGTTAAGCAGGTTTGCTGCAGCAGGGGTGGCTTGGTCTGGCCCCCTTTCTGACCCACCAGCCAATGGGTTAAAAACAGTTGCGGGAGTGTCTCGGTCCGGTTCCTCGATTATTTCAACAACATCTCATGCGTCATCTCTGCGACCTCAACTCCCAGGACGATGCCGAACGCCTGACCAGCTACCTGATGACTCAGCAGATCGCCGCGATGGCAGATCAAGAGTCGGAGGATTCCTGGTCAATCTGGGTACTGGATGAAGACAATGTTGATCAGGCCCGCGAGGAACTCGCGTCCTTTCAACAGGATCCCAGCAACGACCGCTACAGCCAGGCCGTCGATGAAGCACGGCGGTTGATGAAGGAACAGGCGGTGGAGCGGGAGCAGGCCGCAAAGCGCCAGGTTGAAATGCGGGGCCAATGGCGGGAGCCGGGGTCGACTCAGCGTAAAGCCATCACGACAACCCTCTTCCTGGCATCCCTGTTGGTCTGCTTGATGACCAATTTTGGTGAAGACCGAGCCAGCACGGCGATGCGGGCACTCGAGTTCGTCGACGGGCATGCGCTAAAAGAACGAGTTGCGATGGGGGAACCCGTTGACAAGTACCATGATCTGAAACAGGGCCAGATATGGCGCGTGGTCACGCCAATCTTTCTCCATTTTGGCATCTGGCACTTCGCCTTTAATATGCTCTGGCTCTTTCAGCTCGGTGGGGTACTGGAGTCTCGCTACGGCAGCCCCAGGTTCCTGGCACTGGCGATGGTGACCGGAATAGCAGGGGTACTTGTGCAGTGCTG
Organism: Planctomycetota bacterium; assembly: GCA_963581185.1. Classification (GTDB taxonomy): domain Bacteria; phylum Planctomycetota; class Planctomycetia; order Pirellulales; family Pirellulaceae; genus SAT2750. The sequence goes on from CAUZOB010000138.1 coordinate 10,020, forward strand.
TTTGCCAGCTGAAGTGGGTGGTGGCTTCTTGGGAGGCGGGATGTCTGGGGTTGTTTACGGGCTGCTTGGCTTCGCCTGGGTGAAGACTCGCTACGATTCCGATTCGGGCCTCTACCTGCGCGGAGATATCTTTGTCTTCATGCTGGCCTGGCTGGCACTTGGATTTCTCGGTGTCCTGGAGACGATGTTTGGCATGAACGTTGCCAACTGGGCGCATGCCGGCGGCCTGGCAGCTGGCATGCTACTGGCCTTCTGGTCGCTGCGCCGCAGCTCCTGACGGTAAGGCCTTGAGATAGCCTTGCAGGATCTCGAGTTTCTCGCCGATCACCACCTGCTTGTCCGTTCCCGCCAGCTGAACCGTGCCACTCTCGGTATCGAACAGCATCACGATGACTTCCTCTCCTTCGCGGAACTCAAGTGCGAATGTCCAGTCGGGGTCCAGGGCCGGGGCAAGATCCCAGCGATAGCTCATATCAACAATCAACATGTAGCGCGCATTGGTCACACCCTTGCGCAGTGACACGTCAACACTTGATTTGATCGCCAGCGGGGGGCTGCCGGGCGAAATAGTCAGCCCGGGCTGACCGTCGGCCTGAGCTGAGCCAAGCTGGATGTGGCGAACCTGGCTGGCGTGCCGGATCAGCCAGGTGGAACGAGTACCCCAGAGCTGGAGCGTTCGACGGCCCTGGGAATACTTCACCCAGACAGCAAAACCGCCCATTACAACAGCCAGCACGAGCACCATCAGGATGAACAGCCTGCCAACCCACTTGCTGCCGACTGGAAGATCGAGGGCTGCTGGATCGGAAGCTTGATCGAGTTGCGGTTCTGGCGTATTTTCCGGCTGCATGGCCACGAGTATACTTGTTCCATGAAGTTGGCAGGAGCCGGGCTATGGAACGCCGTGGCTAACCTGCCGACCTGGTTCCCCGCAAACCCATTTGGAGACTTCGGCTGTGCCAGACAGTTACGATCCCTACCGCGAGGCGCTGGTGTTGGAAGAAAACACGAGCTGGCCTGAGGAATATGGTCACCTGGATGTTGCGGACAAAGTCCGGATTGCGGCAGCCCTGCATGCCGATCCGGAACAATGCAGCCAGATTGAGTACATCCGTTTACATACTGGCTTCTGCCGGTCCGTGGCGGTTACCGCCGAGGACATTGAGCGCATCGGCTGAGTTACTTCCGCTGAGGAGATGACCCGTGGCCGTGTCCCTGCTGCATGTTCCAGTTGACCTGGGTGACCAGTCCTATTCCATCGAGATTGGCAGCGGTAACCTGGCCCAGCTGCCTGCTGTCGTCCAACAACTTGCTGACGTCAGTCATGCAATCGTGATCAGCGACAGCGAGGTTCGTCCGCTGTATGCCGAATCGGTTAGCCAGTCGCTGGAGGCAGCCGGTCTGCGAGTCGATCTGCTGGAAATCGCTGCAGGTGAAAGCAGCAAGGCGGCCGAGACGGTCGCGCATCTCTGGAATGCCCTGCTGCAAGCCGGAGCTGATCGCTTCAGCGTGGTTGTCGCAGTCGGGGGGGGTGTTGTCGGCGACCTGGCGGGCTTTGTTGCGGCCAGCTATGCCCGCGGTATCCGCTTTGTCCAGGCACCGACAACCTTGCTGGCACAGGTCGACAGCAGCGTCGGTGGCAAGGTCGGCATCAACCTGGCTGGTGGCAAGAATATGGTGGGCGCCTTCTGGCAGCCTGCCGCCGTGGTGATTGATACCGAAACACTCACGTCACTGCCCGATCGACAGTTCAGTGCGGGATTGGCAGAAGTGGTCAAGTACGGTGTGATCATGGACCCCGACTTCTTCTCGCTGCTGGAACAACAGGCAGCTGCCATCTGGGAGCGGGATGCCGAAACGCTGCGCAGCGTGGTGGCCCACTGCTGCCAGTTGAAGGCCGAGGTGGTAGCCGAGGACGAGCGAGAGACTAGTGGGCGGCGGGCGATTTTGAATTACGGTCACACTTTCTGTCATGCGATCGAAGCGCTTTCAGGTTACGGCACGATCTTGCATGGTGAGGCGGTCTCGATCGGTATGATCTGTGCCTCCCGGCTAGCAGCCAGCATGGGCCGGATTGAATCGGCTGTGACGGACCGCCAGCTGGCCCTGCTGGCACAATTCCAGCTTCCAGTCCAACTGCCTGATCTGGATGTTGAAGAAATGATCCAGTTGATGCGGCGGGACAAGAAATCGCAGCATGGTGAACTCCGTTTTGTCCTGCCAGCCTCACTCGGCCAGGTAGAACTGGTGGAAGGTGTCGACCTGGAACTTGTCCGCAGCGCCATCCAGGAATCCCAGGCGGGATGAGTGCCGCAGAGCGCAGTAGGGGTTGAGTGGCGGAGGGATGGAGACGGGGAGTATTGGAGTCAGCGGCTATGCACTATCCTGAATTGCTGTTCTCGAAAGGCAATTCAGTTACCACACTATGTCATCAGCAACCCCTGACGGTTCGGACTCCAGCGGTAGCAATCTGACGCGTCGCCAGTTCAATAAGCAGGCAGCGGCGGTTGCTTCCGGTGTCGCGGCGCTGTCGGCTGGCAGTGCCTTGGCGAAACCGTCGGACACGATTGGCGGTAATGCGGTCTTGCTGGACGATTTCCAGCGCGACGACACCTTCTATCACGGTGACGGCTGGGAGTCACTTAATCCCGGCTACTGGAAGATCCAGGACAAGGTGCTGCGTCGTCGCATTCGCACCCGCGGAGACCGGGCTCGCAAGACCGGCTTTCCCTACCATTACTCTACGCACCAGCGCAACAACGGCGTGATGGAAACGGAGTACCTGAGTTCACCCCCCTACGGCATGATCTGGCGACGTGATTGGTCACTGACCGGTGGCTACACGGTTGCCGCCAAGTTGCGGGTAGTGGCGTTACCCAAGCCGACCGAGGGCTTCCAGGTGGAACCAGGCGACGGCTTGATGGGGATCTGTTTTGGTGCCAAGACACGAATGGAAAGCTGGTATGGCGGCAGCCGAGAGGGCCAGGCCTGCTGGTACGCTGCCTGGCGAGATAACCAATTGTTTGGAATCTATGATCATTCCAAGGACACCCCCACGCCTGCCGCCGAGGACGCTGAACAGACAACTCCGGCACTCAAGGCCGGCGACGAGGTAACTCTGTTTCTGCAGGTCATGCCGACCGATGCCATCAAGGCCAACGTGACGGCCCAATTCGTCTTTGCTGGCAGCTCGATTGAAGTCCAGGTTGAGGGAGTTGAGCAGGAACAGATCACGCGCGGTTATTTCGGTATTGTGAGTCGCGGTCTACTGGATTTTGAAGTCATCTCGGTCCAACTCAATCCCGAAGATAACAAGCCCTTCGATAACCCACAGAATGAGCTGCGGGTGGCCTATGCACTGGGCAATACACTGCAACAGGATGCAGAAGGCCGCTGGACCTGCCGCATGATGACCGCGTTTCGTGACCAGGGACAACTGGTAGAGGTTCGTGTCAGCACACAGGAGCAGCCGGAGGGTGGCTGGCAACAGGTCCCGGTGGCGGGATCGACTGAGAT
>CAUZOB010000139.1:0-13498 GCA_963581185.1 Planctomycetota bacterium
GGCCTGCTGGTCGCTGGGGGAGTGGCCTGGCTCAACACGGAGCGACCGGTATCTCGCGTCCCAGTCGTCCGTGTGCGAATTGTCTGGTATTTCTTCTGGCTGGTTGGCCGAATCCTGCAGAGTGGCTTCCACATGGCATATCTGATCCTGCATCCGGCCCTGCCGATCAACCCCAGCTTGATTCGCTATCGCACCGACTTGCAAGAAGACTCCGGCATCGTGCTGCTGGCGAATTCCATCACGCTGACACCTGGAACGATCACGGTGGAAGTGAATTCCCAGGAACTGGTGGTCCATGCCATGGACGACAAATCGGCCCAGGACGTTACGAGTCATCGGCTCCAGCGGCAGGTTGCCGGCTTGTTCACCGAGAAGGGAGACCGATGAAGGAATACTCAGCAGAGGTGTTTTTCCTGTTCGTCTTGATTGCGATTACGCTCCTGATCGGCGTGTACTTGTACCGTGTTCTTCGTGGGCCGACAGTCTATGACCGGGTGTTGGGACTCAATGGAATCTCGATCAAGGCGATTATTCTGCTGGTTGTGATTGGTACCATCTACGAACGCGTGGAGATGTTTGTGGACATTGCAACAGGCTACGCCCTTGTCAACCTGGTGGGGTCATTGGCCATCGCCAAGTACCTGGAAGAAAGGGGGAAGTCTGCCGATGCCTCTGAATGAAATCCTCGAACTGACACAATCTCTCATCTCCGCTGGTCTCATTCTGGTCGGGCTGTTCTTCCTGCTCGTGGGGGCAGTAGGAGTGTTGCGGTTGCCCGACGTGTACACACGCTCCCATGCCGTTTCGCTGACCGATTCCCTGGGTACATTTTTCCTCCTCGGGGGACTGGCTCTTTACCAGGGTTTCAGTGTGAACCTGGCAAAGATTCTCATTGTTCTGGTTCTCTTGTACCTGCTGAATCCGGTGACCGCACATGCCACCGTGCGAGCCGCGCATCGTTCTGGCCTCAAACCCTGGAGTAGAGAAGACAGATGACCCTTACTTTTGAGATTCTCATGCTGGTCCTGCTTATTGTGACCGCAGCCGGTGCGATCCTGGTGAAGGATCTGATCGGCGCGGTGCTGATCCTGGGAACCTACAGCTTCCTGCTGGCACTTGTATGGGCCTGGCTGGGCGCGGTGGATGTCGCTTTTGTCGAAGCCGTCGTGGGAGCCGGTCTGGCGACCCTGTTTTTCCTCCTGACGTTGTTCGGGACCGCTTTGAAGGACACTCGCATTCAGCGTCCGGCTCCCCCATTGCTGGCCGTGCTGGGGCTGCCAATACTGGGCCTTTTGTTGTTATATGCCGCGGAGGACTTTCCCGCATTTCGAGATCCAGGATCGCAGGCCAGCGTCCATGTTTCGCCCGAGTACTTGAAAAACAGCTTAGAGCAGACTGAAACAACGAACGTCGTGACATCGGTCCTGATGGACTACCGCGCCTTCGACACGTTGATAGAGACTGCTGTGATCTTTACCGCTGGCATCGCCTGTACCTTGCTGCTAAGGAGAAATCGGGAATGATCCAATCCCATGACAGCGTCATCGTTCGGACGATGAGCCGCATCCTGATTCCGTTGATGCAGTTGTTTGCCTTCTACGTGCTGTTCTTTGGTCAGTATGGACCAGGTGGTGGATTTGTCGGAGGAGTGATGTTGGGGACAAGCATCATCCTGGGGATCCTTGTGTTTGGCCCCGAGGCGTCGTCGTATCGCCTGGCTCAGAAGGTGATCCACGGCGACGGAGTTGGCTTGCTGATCTTCGCCGGGGTAGGTGGGCTCTGTTTGATCGGCGGTGGTGAGTTCCTGAACTATTCCAGCCTGGAGATCCCCTGGGTCGACAGCGACGCACAACGACGCTCCCTCGGCATCGTGATGACCCAGGTCGGGGTCGCTGTCGATATTGCTGTGACCGCAATTTCGATTGTCTTGAGTTTATCGTTGATTGAGGACAGGGAGGAAACGAATGTTTGAACACATTGAGTTGGCTCTTCAAAGACCACACTACATTGCCTTCGTGATCCTCTTCGTCTGGGGTTTGTTCATCATGGTCACCCACCCCAACCTGGTGAAGAAGCTCATCGGTATGTACCTGGTCCAGACGAGCATCATCTTTCTACTGGTCACGATCAGTGCCAAACAGGACGCAACGGTTCCAATTCTTCAGGGGAATGACGCGGTCCTGGCCGCAGGCGACGACGTGGATCCTGCAGAGTACGCCAATCCGTTGCCACATGTTCTCACGTTGACAGCGATTGTGGTCCAGGTTGCCACCCTGGGCGTCTCCCTGGCGCTGGTCACGGCAATCTACCGCACCTACGGCAGCCTGGACGAAGATGAGTTGTTAAAGAGGACCGAATGAGTTACCAGTATCCAGCAATCATCTTCTTGATACCCTTTCTGACGGCTATCTGCATGCCAGTGGTTTGTCGAAAGAAACGAGATTGGTGTCGACCTATTGCGCTGGCGGCCGTTTGTGCGATGTCTGCAGCAGCTCTGGCAAATCTTCTGAACGTTCTGGACGTTGGAGAATCTAGCTATGTTTTCGGCGGCTGGCTCAGCAGTTCAAGTCCAGCTGGCGTGCCAATCGGAATCGAATGGGTCAATGATGGCCTGGCGAGCATCATGGTGGTTGTCGTCAGCCTGCTCGCCTCAGTCTGCGTGATCTACAGTGGCCCGCTTGTGTCACGCTCACTCGGCACACGAGTGGTGCACTACCACACCCTGATCTTGCTCTTGATATCAGGCCTGATAGGGGTCGTCTTTGCTGGGGACATATTCAACCTCTTCGTGTTTCTGGAGGTTGTCGCCTTGTCCGCGTATGCCCTGGTCGGTGTTCGTGGCGGGAAGGCACTGATGGTTGCCTTTCGATATCTCATCCTGGGAACCCTGGGAGCCTCATTCTATCTACTGGGAATCGTCTTTTTCTATGCGGCGACAGGCACCCTGAACATGGCGGACATGGCTCAGCATCTGGCTGACAATCCTCAACTGATGACCTCCAAAGCAGTCATTGGAGGAGCCACTTTCATGTTCATCGGTCTTGGAATAAAGATGGCTCTGTTTCCACTTCATGGCTGGTTGCCAGCTGCCTATGCGCGTGCGCCAGACGCGATTTCGCCTATTCTCGCCGGCCTCATGACCAAGGTTGCCTTGTATGCGTGGGTCCGAATCATGTTTTGGGTGCTCGGTGCTGGAACCGAGATTGGATACGTGCACGTGCTCTCTTTGCTTGGGGTGCTTGGTGCTCTTGCGGCAGTGATGGGCGCACTACTTGCCTTGAGTCAACAGGACGTGAAACGAATGTTTGCCTATGGTGGCATTTCGCATATCGGGCTGATCCTGATTGGAGTGAGTCAAGGAAATCCAACGGGATTTGCCGGGGGCATGTTCTACTTGATCAACGATGCCGTCATGCAAGCTGGTCTGTTTTTCATTGCCGGCGCAGCGATCTATCGGCACCAGGCACACACCGTGGAAGAATGGTCGAGATTGCGTGGAGCATCGCCGTGGATGACAGCCGCGCTCGTTGTCCTGGGCATGTCCATGATTGGTATTCCACCGACCGGGGGATTTTTCGGCAAGTGGTACATCATCCTGGGGGCCATGGAAGCAGGCAACTACCTGGCTGTCGGAGCGGTGGTTCTTGCCACGCTCCTGACGATGGCCTATTTCCAGAGACTCTTTGTGAGCGTCTTTCGTGATAGCCAAGCTTCCCCTCCTGTGGTCCGCGTCGAAACAGAACTCTCGCTGCGTTTAAGTGTGGGAGTGACTGCAGTCACGATTATTATCCTGGGGCTCTGCAGCGATCCAATTATCAGTTTCTTCCGGAACACCGCCTCGTCTCTGGGACTCTGACTTGTCTACCCAAAGGTAACGAATTCGATGTCAGCTGTTTACATCCTGATCCCGCTGTTGCCGCTTGTGGCGAGCATCATTATCACGCTCGCCGGGAGGTGGCTGGGGGAAGCAAGCGGAAAGGTGGGAGTGCTTGCGATCGGCATCTCATTCGGCTTGTCGGTGCTGGCCTTCGCTGAGCTTGTTTGGGGAATGGAGCCCATTTCCATACCTCTTTACGAGTTGTTTCATTCCGGAAACTTCAGCGTGGACCTGGGTTTATACCTTGACCAGCTCACCGTGTTGCTGCTGTTGTTGATTACAGGTGTCAGCTTTGTGGTCCACGTCTATTCGGCCCGCTACATGATTGGAGACGCACGGTTCAGCCGGTTCTTTGCCGTCATGGCATTGTTTACCTTTGCCATGGTGACGCTGGTCATGAGCAGCAATCTGTTGATGATCTTCATGTGCTGGGAAGTCATGGGCATCTGCTCGTATCTCTTGATTTCCCATCAGGCCAGCCGCAAAGCTGCCGGCCATGCCGCCACCAAGGTATTCCTGGTCAACGCGGTGGCTGACGTTGGTCTGTTGTTTGGCATCATCCTGGCCTTTGCCACGTTTGGAACGCTTGATATCCGTGAGATTCTGGATATCGCTCCGAGCATGAGCGGAGAAACCATCAATCTGCTGGGATGGCTAGGTCTCGAATGCAAGGTACAGGTGATCACGATGATCACGCTGTTCTTGTTTGTCGGCTGTATGGGCAAGTCCGCCCAGGTCCCTTTTCATGTCTGGCTGCCATACGCGATGGAGGCTCCAACCCCGATCTCGGCACTTATTCACGCCGCCACGATGGTCAACGCCGGTCCCTTCCTGCTCGTTCGTTTGAGCGTCTTAATCATGCTCTCTCCAGTTACCATGACGGTGATTGCATTGGTTGGTGCCATAACAGCTCTCGGTGCGGCGATCGTTTCCCTGGCGCAGACTGATATCAAGAAGATTCTCGCCTATTCGACGATCAGCCAGATAGGATTCATGATCATGGCCTGCGGTGTGGGAGCATTTGCGGCGGCAATTTTCCACATGCTGGCCCATGGATGTTTGAAAGGATTCTTGTTCTTGTCGACAGGGAGTCAGCTCCAATCGGCCGCTGCCCATGAACACAAGGAGTCTGGATCAAGCCCGTCGAGGCCGACATGGCTGCTCTATTTCGGTGCCTTGATCCTGGCCTGCGTTCCACCTTTTGTGATCTTCTCCGGTTCTTATGAGCATCTCTGGACGGTGCACAATGTACCGGCAGCAAAGATCGCCTTTTGGGTGATCGGTTTGCTGACCGTCTTCTTTACAGCGATGTACCTCTTTCGCGGAGTCACTTCGCTGTTCCAACAAAGTTCTTCGGCGGTCTTTCAACCTCGTTTCTTTTCGCCCTCTCACATCCTTGGCGTCTCCCTTGGCGCGCTGGGGCTGACCGGCATTCTGATCGTGTTATGGAATTGGTTTGTTCCATTCCTGGCTCCTGCATTGGGAGAACAACTCCCGATTGCTGCCAGCGCCGGGCAACCAGGAAGTCTCTTCCCATTGCTCGCGGTGCCGCTGCTTGTAGCAGCCGCGGGCTGGGCCCTGGCCTTCCTGCTGCAGACGAAATCCGGGCCATCTCTTGTTGCTCGCTCGAACTGGGCAAAGACCCTCTACGTGTTCGTTTTGAACAAGTTCTATTTTGATGAAATCTACAGCACCTTCATTGTTCGACCGACGCTTCGATTGGCCAACTGGCTTTGGCAGGTTGTCGACGTGCGCGGGATTGATGGTGCGGTGGTTGCAACTGGACGACAGAGCGTTGGCCTGGCGCGTTGGCTGTGGGAGGCGATTGACATTCGTTGGGTCGACAGGAACGTCGAGCGAATTGGCCTGGCTGCCAACAAGACGAGTCACAAGTTGCAAGAGGTCGAACCACGGACGCTCCAGCAGCACCTGATCGTATTGATCCTCTGGCTAGTGATAGCGACCGTGTTCTTTTACTGGATCGTTCTATAAAACTGCATTTCCGAGCGTAGCTACCATGAACTCCATCCTTACCGATCATCTTCTCAGCTGCATTATCGCCATCCCATTTCTTGGGATTGCTATCCTGGCATTCGTTCGCAACGAGAACTCGATTCGACGCATTGCACTCGCAGTGACGCTTCTCACTTTCGGACTCTTCCTGTACCTGTTGTCTGGTTTCAAAGCCGGCGAAGAGGGCATGCAGTTCGTGGAGCGAATGCAATGGATGCCGACTTTCAAGATCCAGTATGCCGTCGGTGTCGATGGAATTAGCATTCTGCTGATACTTCTGTTGACCCTCCTGTCTCCGCTCTGTGTACTTTGTTCCTGGACTTCCGTGACCAGCCATGTACGGGCTTTCATGATGCTCATCCTGCTGGTCGAGGGTGCCATGCTGGTTATCTTTACAGCCCTGGATCTATTCCTGTTTTTCATGATGTGGGAAGTCACGATGATTCCCATGTACTTCATGATCACACTCTGGGGAGGCCCGGGCCGAATCAATGCCGGGCTGAAGTTTATCCTCTACAGCCTGGCAGGAAGTCTGCTGCTGTTGGTCGGGATACTGGCATTACACGTGGAGGGAGGGTATACGTTTGACATTATTGCCCTCTCCCAATTGGACTACTCGGCCTCGGCGCAATGGTGGATGTTCCTGGCCTTCTTCCTGGCCTTCGCCATCAAGTTGCCAATGTTCCCCTTTCACACCTGGCTGCCAGATGCCCACGGCGAAGCTCCCACGGCTGGCAGCGTCCTTTTGGCAGGGGTCCTTCTGAAGATGGGAGGCTACGGGTTTCTGCGGATCTGTCTGCCGATGTTCCCGGAGGCCGCAGTCACCTTTGCTCCAGTCATTCTCTGGTTGTCGGTGTTCGCTATTCTGTATGGAGGTTTCATGGCCCTGGCCCAGGATGACCTCAAGAAACTCGTGGCCTACTCCTCCATTTCTCACATGGGGTTTGTCACGCTTGGTATTTTTAGCTTCACTCGCCAGGGAATCCAGGGTGCGATTCTGCAGATGTTCAATCATGGCATTGTGACCGGGGCGATGTTCCTCGGCGTCGGCCAGTTATACGATCGAACACACAGTCGATTGATCGGAGACTACGGCGGGCTGCACAAGCAGATGCCACGGTTTGTCGCTCTGTTATGTCTGTTTTCTGTAGCTTCATTTGGTCTGCCCGGTACCGGCAGTTTTATTGGCGAATTCCTGGTACTTCTTGGTACCTCTGAGCAGAACATGGTCATGGTCATACTCGCCATGGGCGGAATCGTGCTGGCGGCATCTTACATGCTCTGGATGTTGCAACGTGTGGTGCTGGGAGAGGCTGCTACGCCCGCCGCCGCTGGCCTTTCTGACCTCACAACGCGCGAAGCAATGACGCTTGTGCCGCTGGCCATTGTGACCATTGTGGTTGGCGTCTATCCAGCACCCCTGATGGAGATGATGGACAGCTGCGTAGCCCAACTCGTGCAGTTCTATGAATAATCGACAGATGACTTTCCTGGAAAATGAACTTGTGAATACCTTTCAGCTGATGCTCTGCTGACAGCGGATCGCTTGCTGCGATTGCCGGGTCGGAGCGAAAGGAAACACCAGGCCGGCAGATTGACTCAGACAGAACCCAGCAAAGGGAACACAATCATGGCAGAAACCAACCCTCAAGTTCCGCCCATCCCGCGCGGGAACCTCGCTGGCCTTGCAAAACACTGGAAATCCGATCTGGTCTCAGGGTTCCTGGTGTTCCTGATCGCACTGCCACTCTGCCTGGGAATTGCCCTGGCATGCGGCTACCCGGCGATCGCTGGCATCTTCACTGCGATCATCGGTGGTATCCTGGCAACGTTTATCAGCGATTCGGAGTTGACGATCAAGGGTCCGGCTGCCGGCCTGATCGTGATAGCCATTGGTTGCGTCCAGGATTTCGGCTTCACCTTCGGCAAGGACCCGGCGGCGGACATCCAGGCCTATCAACTGGCCCTTGGTGTGGGGGTCGCGGCGGGAATCATCCAGATCCTGTTCGGCCTCTTCCGGACGGGGATCGTCGGCGAGTTCTTTCCGACCTCGGTTGTACATGGAATGCTAGCGGCAATCGGTGTGATCATCATCGCCAAGCAGCTTCCAGTCGTACTGGGAGTCTCAGCGGAAGGTGGACCGCTGGAACTGCTCTGGAAAATACCGGAAAACATCCTCAACATGAACCCGGTGATCGGTCTGATCGGCATCTCCTGTCTGCTGATCATGTTCTTGTGGCCGCTGGTCAAGAACAAGCATCTCAAGATGATCCCGGCGCCAATGGTCGTGCTGGGCCTGGCAATCCCACTTGGAATGTTCTTCCAGTTGACTACCGACCATAGCTACCAGTTTAACGGTCAAACGCATGAGCTTGGGGAGCAGTTCCTGGTGCAAATGCCGGAACGGGTGTTCGGCATGTTCGATGAGATCACCTTTCCGGACTTCTCCGGGTTAGCAACCGGCATCGCCTGGAAATGGGTGATGATGTTCGCCCTGATCGGCACACTCGAGTCGATGCTCAGTGCCAAGGCGGTCGACACGCTCGACCCCTATCGGAGAAAGACAAATCTCGACCGGGACAATCTGGCCGTCGGCCTGGGTAACACACTCTGCTCCTTCGTGGGTGGCCTGCCGATGATTTCGGAGATTGTGCGGAGCAAAGCCAACATCGACAATGGAGCCAAGACCCGCTTCGCCGATCTGTTCCACGCCCTCTTTCTCCTCCTCTGCGTCGCCTTAATCCCGACCGTGCTGCACCTCATTCCACTGGCCGCACTCGGCGCCATGCTCGTCTTTACCGGCTACCGACTCGCCTCTCCCAAGGAATTCCGGCACGTGCTCAAGGTCGGTCGCGAGCAACTCGTGATCTTTGTTTCAACCCTGGTCGCCGTGCTGGCTACGGATCTTCTGATTGGAATCGCTATCGGAATTATGGTCAAGTTCGGTATCCATATCATCAACGGCGCACCGATCAGATCGCTTTTCAGATCGAATCTTGATGTCACGCAGGTAAGCGAGGAGTCCTACCTGATCACCGCCCGGCAGTCCGCGGTCTTTAGTAACTGGATCCCCCTGAAGAAGAAGATCGAGAGTGTCTGCAAGGACGAGCAGATCACCTCCCTGACGCTGGATTTCTCAGACACCATACTGGTGGATCATACGGTGATGGAGAAACTGGATGAGTTGCAGAAAGAGTTCGAACAGCACGGGCGAGCCTTGATAATCGAAGGGCTCGTGGACCACCAGTCGCTGTCCGAACATCCCCAGGCAGCACAACGCAAGGCGAAGTAAGCCAGCGGGATCGCTTCTGAGCGTATCGATATCTGCGAAAAATGGATGAACAGCCGCAGCCAATGAGAAGCTGGGGGGTTCTATTGGCTCGCAGCGGAAGGAGCTCGTTTTATCGCTTTTATCCGCAAACTTTGCTTTATTTCGATAACCGGAAGAACCGATATTGTCGTAGCCGTAGATAGATGCTTCCCGGCGGGTTTGCAAAAGTCGTATTCAAGGTCATTGCAAAAGTCCCCCCCGTGGATTTCGCGCGAGAGCCCGCCGAGCGTTCACGTGAGCGAGATAATTGGATGAATATGATTCGCCCAGGGCTTGTCAGATCGACATTGGTGCCGTTCCTGTTGTTGATCGCGGCCACCGCCAGCCTTGCTCAGGAGAATGAGACGGCTGCAGTGCCAGATCTTCAAACCCAGCTGAACCAGCAAGCGGAGCGGATTGCTGAACTGCAAAAACTGCTTGATGGAAAAGTGGATAACGGAACCTCGAATAACTCCGTTAAAATCTCCGGCCGGATCCATGCGGATTACTGGGGCTTTCCTAATCATGATGCTGTCATCGAGGGCCTCGAAGGAGGCAATCCACAGGATCGCATCGGCTTCCGGCGCATCCGATTCGGGGTGGCTGGTAATATCGCTCCCAACATGAACTACAAAATCGAAATGGAGTTCGCCCTCGGCAACAACTCCGAGTTCCGCGATGTCTATCTCGGCTGGACCGACCTGCCGGTCCTAGGGACACTGCTGCTCGGCAACCAGAAACGGCCCTACGGCCTCGATCACCTCAACAGCAGTCGCTACAACGTTTTCCTGGAGAGGCCGTTTGTGATTGAATCTTTCAATCAAGACTGCCGACGCTTCGGGCTCGCCGCCTATAACGTCTCCGACGACCAGGTTTATAACTGGAGATACGGCCTCTACAACACCGAGTTGATGCAGAACGACGGCCAGCACATCAACGACCACGTCCAGCTCGAGTTCGCGGGCCGACTCGCAAAGACCTATCGCTACGAGGATGAGGGCCGAGATTATGGGCACTGGGCGGTCTCGGCGACAGCAGCAACGGTTGATGGGGGTTCGAATGAGACGCGGTTTCGCCACCGTGCAGAGGCGCGATCGGTAAACCGCTGGTTGAACACCGGCAGGGTTCCCGATGCCGATCATTACGAGCTCCTCGGCCTTGAATACCTGAGGAACAAGGGCCCCTGGCAATTCACGGCAGAAGTGCTGAACCTCTGGATGACCACCGATGCAGAAGAGACCGTCAATTACCATGGCGGATATGTCTATGCATCGTTCTTCCTGACCGGGGATCACATGCCCTGGAAACGAAGCAGTGGTACGCTCGACCGGATCAAGCCGCTGACGGAATTCCTTCCCACCGCAGATAGCGATGCCGAAGCGGGAATGGGTGCCTGGCAAATCGCCGTCCGCTGGTCCTGGGCCGACTTCAGTGAGTCCTCGCAGATTGCCACGCAGACCGACCCTACCGCATTTGGACTCCAGGGCGATGCCCTGACCATCGGGCTGAACTGGTACTGGAATCCAAATGCCAGGATGCAGTTCAACTGGAGCAACGGTGACATTACCACAGCGGCGAACGAGATTGGACGTTACGACATTGTTGGCGCCCGCTTCATGGTCGATTTCTAAAACCGGCTGCGGGAATTAGAGTGCCGAAGAAGCGTTTGTCGGTCGAGAGTGCCGCTCGAGAAAAAGCCTGATTGCAATCGCTGCCAGGAATGTGGAAGACCAGCCATTGTAACCGGACTGTCTCCTTCCCCCAGCTCCTCAGCTCGAACAGCAGCCAAGCCGGCACTCTGCCCCGATCTCCGCTTGATTGCCTTGAGGGCCGGTCCGTGCGACGATGGCAGCCAGCTGATGGAATCTCCTCTGCATCCTGTCGGGTACGCGCCATGATTTGCAGCCGAAGTTACTTCTATTGCCTACTTGCTGCCCTGCTACTAGCTGCCTCCTTATCGGTCAGTGCGGAAGCACCCAGGACCCAGCGTGTACTGGCGATCGGGCTGGACGGAGTTCGACCTGACGCTCTGGCTGTGGCCAGGACACCGAACCTGGACAAGTTGATCCGCCGCGGTGCCTACACAACCAACACGCAGATACTCAGCCAGCGATATACGAAGAGCAACACGATCAGCGGCCCTGGCTGGTCCAGCATCCTGACCGGTGTCTGGGCGGACAAGCATGGTGTGCACGACAACAAGTTCACGGGCAAGAATTACGAGCACTTTCCGCACTTCTTTGATCGACTCAAGTCCCAGTATCCCCAGGCCCAAACAGCCTCCTTTGTCGACTGGGTCCCGATCGACGAGCACATAGTCAGCTCGGCAGACATGAGGAAGCGGTATGCACCGAAGGACGGTCCGGACTACGTTCGTACTGACGCCGAGATTGCCCGCGACGCCAGCCAGCATCTCGCCAAGGGCGATCCAACAGCCACCTTTGTCTATCTCGGCGCGATAGATGAAACGGGGCATCGCCATGGGTTTCACCCCACGGTCAAGGAGTACGTGTCGGCGATCGAGGTGGTGGATGGTCATGTCGGCAGGCTGATGGCTGCCATCCAGCAGCGTCCTGGTCGTGCCCGCGAGGACTGGCTGATCCTGGTCACGACCGATCACGGAGGTCTCGGCACAGGGCATGGCGATGGTCAAAACGTGCCGGAGATTCGCAACGTGTTTATGATTGTCAGCGGCAGTCCAGCCCGCAAGGGTCCACTCGAGGGACCAACCTCGCTGGTCGACTTGTCCTATACCGCACTGGTGCACCTTGGTGTGAAGATTGACCCGGCCTGGAAACTGGACGGCCAGGCCGTGGGGCTGAAGTGACCCGCTGGATAGGTACCGCAGGCGAGATTCGGTCGTTAGGGTCGATAGCGAGTGGGATGTCGTTTGACGGAGGTCGCGCAGCGATATTCAGAGCCTATAATGCTGGCACCATTCTCTCGTCCCAGGAGCGCAGCGATGCTCAGTAATCAACCCAGCCACAAGCGTCGACACTTTCTCCAGACGATGGCCGCAGGGGCCGCCTTGTTCACCGTCCCTGGCCTGTACGCCGAGGAACTGGCTCGCACACCGCGACAGACCGAGGGGCCGTTCTATCCCGACAAGCTGCCACTTGATACCGATAACGACCTGCTGCTGCTGAACGACAAGATCACGCCGGCCGTCGGCCAGGTCGTGCATCTCGGTGGTCGTATCCTCAGCGAATCTGGCGAACCGGTCCGGAACGCCACAATCGAGATCTGGGAAGCGGATGTAAACGGCGTCTATATCCACTCGCAAAGTCAGGGCCGCGACAAGCTGGACGCCAACTTTCAGGGCTTTGGTCGCTTCCTAACCGGTTCGACCGGCCAGTACTACTTCCGCACCATCAAGCCGATCCGCTACGGCCCTCGAACACCGCACATCCACATCGCCGTGATGCAAGCAGGTAAACGGATGTTGACGACCGAGTGCTATGTGAAAGGCGAACCTCGAAACAAGAAGGACCCGGTCATTAACCGGCTACAGGATCCCAAGCTGGCCGCCATGCTGATGGCCGACTTCAAACCGCTCAAGGGCTCCAAGACCAACGAGCTGACAGCCACCTTCGATATCGTAATCGGAAAGACTCCCGAAGAGCCTCGCAGACGCTAGTGAAAGAAAGAGACGATGAGAATTCTGTTAACCGCGTGCCTGCTCTCCTGCCTGCTGCTGCCGACCACCGTGATCGCTCAGGACGCTGCCGGCACTTACTATCCCAGCCGACGTTTCAGCTTCGACTTTACGCTCCGGACTCCGCGGGCAGCCCAGGGAATCATGGTTGGAGAAGTCACGCCCACCAGCGCCCTGATCCAGGTCCGCCTGACACGTACCAGGGGGCCAGTCAGGGGCGACGTGCCGGGTACCGACGGAGTAGCGGAGTTCATACTGCGGCCGGCTGATAGCCCCGATGCTGCGCCGATCGTCCAGCTGGCTCATGCCAGTGACAGGCGAGATTTCATTGTCCGGGTCAAGTACCAGCTACTCACACCGGGCACCCGCTACGTTTGCCAGACCCGGATTGGCACCAAGCACAATAACCTGCGAGCAGGTCCGACCGCCAGCTTTCGTACCCTGCCCGGACCGAATGCAGCCAGCCGCATCCACTTCGTGGTGGTAACCGGGATGAACTACGCCAAGTTTCATGGCGACAATCGCATCGACCGAAAAATCCACCTGGCCCACAACAACACCGAACTTCCTGAACCTTATACAGGGTCAGACAAGAAGCTCGGCTACCCGGCACTCGAGTCGATCCTCAGGTTAAAACCCGACA
>CAUZOB010000140.1:0-13412 GCA_963581185.1 Planctomycetota bacterium
AACAACCCACGTTCCCGTCCCGAGGTCGACCCACCGCAACGCGAGGGTGGCCGGATGTGGATCCTCGTGGTGCTCGGCATCATTCTGGCCGTGACCTGGTACATGAGTCGCAATGCCGCCGAGACGCTCACATTCGTCGAATTCAACCAGAAGATTGAAGCGGGCGAGGTCGCCCGTGTGGACGTACGGGGAACGACACAGGTCATCGGCTGGTTCCGCGCGGAGGATCCCAAACCTGGCCTGTCGGCTGGCGACGAAACACTTGGGGCGCGATTCCGAGTTGGGCTCCCCCCCTCGGAAGAGGCCTTCACGAGACTGGTTGCCAAGCTGAAGGAATTCAACGTCAAGGCGGAGTACAACGAAGCAGACGATGGCTCGTCCTTTATGCTAACAATTGCCATTCTGCTGCCGCTGGTCATTCTGTTCTTCTTCTGGATGTCGTATCGCCGGCGCAGCGAACAGATGATGGGCGGCGGCTTCCTCTCTGGCTTCAGCAAGAGCCCTGCGGTCCGTCATCAGGACGAGGACGAGCAGATCACTTTCAAGGATGTCGCCGGGCTGGAAGGGGTCAAAGCGGACCTGCAGGAGATCGTCGAATTCCTCAAGCACCCAGAGAAATTCCAGAAACTGGGAGGACGAGTACCCAAGGGCGTACTCCTCAACGGCCCCCCCGGCACGGGCAAGACCCTGTTGGCGAGAGCCGTGGCTGGTGAAGCCGACTCGCCGTTCTACACGGTCAGCGGATCCGAGTTCATTCAGATGTTTGTCGGAGTTGGTGCCAGTCGCGTCCGCGACCTGTTCCGCACCGCCAAGGAGAATTCTCCCTCGATTATCTTCATCGATGAAATCGATGCGGTGGGCCGACAGCGAGGGGCGGGACTGGGTGGCGGCCATGATGAGCGCGAGCAGACCCTGAACCAGATTCTCAGCGAGATGGACGGTTTTTCACAGAACGATTTCACGATCGTGATAGCCGCCACTAATCGACCTGACGTGCTCGACCCGGCACTCCTTCGTCCCGGCCGATTCGACAGACACGTGACCGTGGATCGTCCCACCCAAGCGGGCCGCAAAGCGATCTTCAAGGTCCACGTTCGCAAAGTTCCGCTTGGTGACGACGTCGACCTTGGTCGACTGGCCGCCGGGACGATCGGTTTTACTGGAGCGGACATCCGTAACATGGTCAATGAAGCGGCGCTCTGGGCGGCCCGCAATAACAAAAATCGCGTCGAGATGGACGATTTTGACTACTCTCGCGACAAAATCCTGATGGGGGCCAAGCGGGAAGAAGTTCTCAATGACGAGGAAAAGGAAAAGACAGCCTATCACGAGGCTGGCCACACGCTGGCATCCTGGTTCTCGCCCGGCGCCGATCGCGTCCACAAGGTCACCATCATTCCGCGTGGCCGTTCACTTGGTTCGACTCAGATGCTGCCCTCCGAAGACCGGCTCAGCATCGGCGAACACCAGTTGCGAGATCACCTGCTGGTACTGCTGGGAGGCCGTGCCGCTGAAAAACTGATCTACGATGAAACAACCGTTGGCGCTGAGAACGACCTGGAACGCGCCACTGGGTTGGCCCGCCGAATGGTGACTCGCTGGGGCATGAGTGAACGACTGGGGCCGGTCAGTTTCAAATTGACCGACGAGGATCCCTTCCTCGGTCGTGAGATTCATCAGCAGCGCAGCTTCAGTGAACACACACTGGAGTTGATTGATGAAGAAATCACGACCATCCTCCGCGCCGCCGAACAGGATGCTCTGAACCTGCTGCGCGAGAAAAAAACCGAACTTGATCTGATTGCCCGAGCTCTGCTCAAGGAAGAAGAGCTGGATGATTCCGATATCGCCGCGCTGATTGGACCATCGGTCCACGCCGATCCTGACGACGATCAACCCGCTGCCAGCACGACCACGGCACCCGAGAGTGTTGATACGGGGATTGAAGTGGATGAATTGCAGCCGAGTCGATCGCCTGTCGATTTTGACGAGGACCACAAGGGTGGCTAACTGATGGCCAAGAAAGCCAACAAGCGGCCTGAAAAAGTTCGCACCGCCTTCCGCAAGAAGCATCAAAAACGACGCCGCAGCGGTGACATGACTCGCGATTACCAGGGTCACCAGTTTGCCGATGAGGACACCCAATATCAGGAGCGGGTGAGTGGCAAGGGGCAATTGACTCGCCATCGCACCATTATCGGGCGCGAGGTGGAGTCCGAAGACGATAGCATATCCGTGCAACTGGATGTGGACTCGGAGACCTGCCTGGCAGGACGCGTGCTCGCTGTTCATGGTCGCAACAGTGTCGTCCAGGCCGACGATGGTACGAACTACAGCTGCGGTGTACGGGGCCTGCTGAAAAACATTTCAACAGACCAGCGGAACGTTGTGGTGGCCGGCGACCGGGTGCTGCTGCAGGCCTCTTCGGCTGAAGAGGGTACCATCGTCTCGGTACTTCCACGCCGTGGCGTGATCAGCCGCACCAGCCGCAAGCGTCAACATGTGATCGTTTCGAACGTTGATCAGGTTGTGATTGTGAGCAGTGCCGCCGAACCGACACTCAAACCCAACCTGATTGACCGGATGCTCATCAGCGCGGAAAAAGCGCGTATCACGCCGATCATTTGTATCAATAAAGTCGACCTCGTCGATCCGGCCGACCTCCAGCCGCTGGCTGGCAGCTACGCTCAACTTGGTTACCAAGTCCTGCTGGCATCGGCAAGCAGCGGGCGCGGTTGCCAGCATCTCGAACAATTACTGGCCAACAAGGAGACGGTCATCGCCGGTCAGTCGGGCGTGGGTAAATCATCGTTACTGAACACCGTGGCTCCCGACCTGGACCTGGCCGTCAATGAGGTCAGCCGAAGTACGCAAAAGGGCAAGCACACGACCACAGCTGCCCGCCTGCTGCCACTTGATGGCGGCGGATTCGTCGTCGATACGCCGGGCATCCGGCAATTTGAGTTGTGGGACGTGATTCCGGAAGAGGTCGCGGGATTTTTTCGCGATGTCAGGACCCTGGTTAATCACTGCCAGTTTCCCGACTGCACCCACACCCACGAGGCGAATTGCGCTGTCAAGGACGGCGTCGCCGACGGTTTCCTCGATGTGCGACGCTATGAAAGTTACTGCCAGATAATCGCGAGCGAACCGGAATAGCCCCGCCACCGCGAAGTCACAGCAACTTCTCTAAGAGACGGCTACTTGTCAGTCGCATCACGGCGGGCCGGTCTCTGCCAGGGCACAGCTCCCCCACGTTGCAGCTGCAGTCGCAGGGCCGTCGACATTTCTCGGTAAATCTGCCGCTCTCGTCCTGCCAGGTTGGTAGTCTCAGCTGGATCCTGCTTGAGGTTATAAAGTTCCAGCGGAGTGAACGGGCTATTCTGCAGCAGCTTCCAGTCACCACGCCGAATGGCATTCGTCGTCAGCCCGCCATAGCGGTCACCACCTTCACGGCGATGAAAGAACAGATCCCGCGTCTCCGCCTCCTGCTGTTTACCCAGCAGCGTCGGTAAAAAGCTACGGCCTTCCACCGGCTGCTTGAGCTTGACGTTCGCAAGGTCCGTGATTGTGGCGAAAATGTCCATCGTCAGGGCGACCCGGTCGGTCGAGCTGGCGGGCTGGATCTTTCCCGGCCAGGTGGCGGACGCACAGACACGAAGTCCGCCTTCGTACATGCTCTGCTTGCCATCTCGCCAAGATCCATTGTTTGCTCCCACCGAGAGCTGTCCGCCATTGTCCGACGCGAAGATGATCAGCGTGTCCTCATCCAGTCCCGTCTGTCTGAGTGTCTCCAGTACTTTGCCAATTCCGTCGTCCATGTGTTCAATCAGGGCCACCAGCCTGGCTCGCTTGGGATCAATCCCCGGCTGCCGCTGGGTAACTTTCTTGACCCATTCTGGCGGTGGCTGAATCGGAGTGTGAGGAGCGTTGTAGGCGAGGTACAGGAAGAACGGCTTGCGGGCGGCCTGCCGCGTTCGCAGGTAGTCACAGGCCCAATCCGAGAACAGGTCGGTGGCATGGCCCTGCGGATCAATCTCCTGGGTACCATTCCGCATGTAGTTGATGCCATGGCGACGGTGCTTGTAATAGTCATCCATCATGTCGCCGAGGTATCCACGAAAGTACTGGAAGCCCCGGTCCGTCGGCCGATCCGGAGATTCCAGGCCGAGATGCCATTTGCCAACCATGGCAGTATCGTAACCCGCCCTGGCGAGCACTTCCGGCAGGAGCACGGCGTCGTCTGCCAGGCGGCCCCAGTTGTTATGGGCGTGCGTGCGAATAACGCCGGGCACACCGACCAGCTCGGGGTATCGTCCGGTCAGCAGCGAGGCTCGAGTGGGTGAGCAGACGGAACAGTTGGCATAGAAATTCGTGAACTTCATTCCTTCCGCAACCAACCTGTCCAGTTGCGGGGATTGAAGATCTTCCGCGCCGTAGCTGCTTAGATCGCCGACACCCAGATCGTCCACGAGGATCACGAGGATATTGGCAGGCCGCTCGGCTGGCAGGCCTGTTGTGGCCAGCAGAGCCAGGCAGATCGACAACGCAAACGCCATTTGTTTGACCAAATGCGAGCTCATAAGAAGCGTCCTCAAAAACGGTAATCGAAGCGTGTATATGTGCCTAACTCACCAGTATTGCGCTCCCCACCGGACAGGTCAATCAACCCCTCAGTGGTGGGGTGCGGTCGGCGGCTACTGGAATAATCGTTTGACGAAAATACCCCAAGAAATAGAATAGGTTACGACGGTCGAAGTAAATTCCCATCGTGGCCGATAATGAGCGTATTGCCCTCTCTTGAGTGGAATACGTCCCGTCTCCAGTTATTGGCTAGACAATTCGAGCTGACAAGGTTGCGCCTGGGGGCGGAGGCGACAGGTTACCGCTGCAGCCATACTGCATTTTTCCCTGATCCACGCACCAACAACCGTCTGATGGACGACTCCCAACATCCTCACGATCCCTCCTCGATTGAGGACCATGACAGCGGTGAAAATCCCGCTGGCGAGGACGCTGCGCAGAACGCTGCGGCTGGATTGCCGCCAGTCGACCAGCAGAATACGGTCATTTCATCTCGACCGCCGCTCGCCGCCCCTCCACTTGGCGAGTCCATCGGGACGCGAGAAGTCGGCCGCCAGCTGGCAGGACGTCGGCTCGACCATTTTCAGTTAGAGGAGTTCATCGGTGGCGGTGGCATGGGGGCGGTCTTTCGCGCCACCGACCAGCAGCTGGGTCGTACCGTCGCCGTCAAGGTCCTCTCGCGCCGGACGGACGAGGAAATGCTCTGGCGATTCAAGAATGAAGCGCAGAGTGCCGCGCGACTGGATCATGAGAACATCGCTCGCGTCTATTACGTGGGCGAGGACGACGGCTGGCATTTTATCGTGTTTGAGTTCATTGACGGAGTGAACATTCGAGATCTCGTCCACCACAAAGGGGCACTCGGTCTGGATGAAGCACTCTCTTATGTCCTGCAGATAGCAGACGCTTTGGAGCATGCCCACGAGCGTGAGGTTGTCCACCGTGACATCAAACCGTCCAACATCCTGGTGACCTCCGAGGGCCATGCCAAGCTGGTCGACATGGGCCTGGCGCGACTCCACCAGGTTGACTCGGATTCAGCGGATGTCACCGCCAGCGGCGTTACGCTGGGGACATTTGATTACATCTCGCCTGAACAGGCACGCGACCCGCGTAACACGGATGTCCGCAGCGACCTCTATTCGTTGGGCTGCACACTCTATTTCATGTTGACCGGATCGCCACCCTTCCCGGATGGCACGGTTCTGCAGAAGTTATTAAGTCACAGCAGCGAGCCACCGCCCGACGCGCGACTCTATCGAGCCGACCTCGATGACTCGATCGCCCAAATCCTGCAGCGGATGCTGGCCAAGCGACCGGAGGACCGATACCAGGCTCCGTCCGAACTGATTGGTGACCTGATCGCAGCCGCTGAGCGACTTGGATTGCCGACCGCCAACCGTGGCACCGTCTGGCTGGCGCCTGGCCGGGGCCAGGCCGGCCTGATGGCTCACCTTCCCTGGATTGTTCCCGCAGCGCTTCTCCTGGTCGGTGCCCTGGCACTGGAACGCTGGTCGCGAACACAGCCGGCCCTGCCGCTGCCTGAACCTTCTTTCACCAAGGCGCCGCTGGCCCAAACCGATTCGGTCGACCCTCCACGAGCCCCAACTGACAGGGCTGGACCGGTGGACCCCGTCGGCGACGACACACCCGAGACGGCGAGTGACGGCAATAATCTATCTGCCGAGGACAACGATCCACCAGATCCTTTGCCGATGGATCCAGCCGGGACTGACGAGATCCCAGACGACACAACTGCGGTCGCGCCAGAGCGGACGGTCGTCGTCGGTACAGTGACTGGGCCAGTCGCGGAAAACACCGTCACCGTGGCCAACCTGACGGCAGCGATCATGGAGTTGGATAAGGATCTTTCGATTTCTACCATTGAGATTCGACAGGACGGCCCGCTGGTGGTTCGCCCCTTTGACCTGCGACTGGCAAATCGATCGGTTCCTCAATTGACGATTCGGGGAGGCAATGGCTATTCACCCTGGCTGGTCTTTCAACCATCCGCTGAAGACGCCAGTTCCCAGTCTCCCCCAATGATCGGGGTTCATGGTGGTGAGTTGTTATTGCAGAACCTTCACCTGCTGTTGCGGTTGCCCGATTTTCATCGACAAAGTTGGGCGGTCATGCAGCTGGATGATGTCCAGGGTGTCACCCTGCGGGGCGTGACTGCAACCGTCCTTCCGCCAGCCGAATCGATGGCTGACGCTGTCAGCGACGATGTCAGCCTGTTTGCCTGGAGCCTGCCTGACCCAGCTGGCATGATGCCGACCACGGGTAACGAACCGGATGGGACAAGCAGCCTGGCCACAGTCAGCCTCGAGGGCTGTATTGTGCGCGGGCCATTGTCCGTTTCACGCAGCAGTGAGGGGCTGCCATACCGGCTGACCTGGACCGAGGGCTGGTTTGCGTCGTCGCGGGCATTACTTGAGTTGGGCGCGGCGACAACCCGGCCACGCTGGAAAGATGGTGGAGTGGAATTGGTGCTAGATCATGTCACCGCGCTGGCCGCTGGCGGGATCTGCCGCTTGATTGGCAACGAACGTATTCCCCACCCAGTTGAGATGACTGCCCGCCTGCACAGCTGTATCGTGATGACCGAACCCAACAGGCCACTCTTCCTGTTGCAGGGCGTCTCCGTCTTTGACGAACCTCCGCCGCCACCAAAAATCCACGGCGCCTTCAACTATTACCAGAATACGGATCTCGTGCTGGCGATCGTGCACCGTGATGAGCCGGACAACCCCGAGAATTACACTTTCGACTTCCTCACCCAGCACCGTGCCGAGCAGTACATCCGGCAGTGGTACAACGAGTTGTACTTCCGGCCCGGCTCGACTCTCGATTGGCAGTCGCAGGATCCGCCAACCCTGGAGCTGCCGCATGAGGTCACCACGTTTGACCTGCTGCTGGAGGAATACCAGTCGGACTCGGTCGACGTGATCCCCGGATTCCATCCTGCCCGGGTGCCAAGCGTGCCCTCCATGCCGGCCCTGGCAGAACCTGGCGAGGATACCAGCGAGTCGCCCTGAGGGCGATCTGGACTGGTACTTGGCCGGCAGCCTGTCAATAATGGCTGCCAATCATGGGCACCTCTTTTCGAACCACTGCTGGAGAATCGCAGTCACTTCCCTCCGGCATTCCCTTCATTATTGGGAATGAGGCGGCGGAGCGGTTCAGCTTCTACGGGATGAAGGGCATCCTGACGGTCTACATGACCACTTACATGCTGAATTCTGCTGGACAGGCCGACGTGATGGGTGATGAGCAGGCGCAGGGCGTCTATCACCTCTTCACCAGTGCTGCCTATTTCTTCCCCATCCTCGGGGCCATCGTCGCCGATGCCTTTTGGGGAAAGTACCGTACCATCATGGTACTTTCGCTTGGTTATTGCGTGGGCCATGCGCTGATCTCGCTCGGCGATCTGGCAGTCACAACTCAGTTTCTGGCGCCCCGATACTGGCTGTTTATCGGCATGGTGTTTATCGCGATAGGTTCAGGTGGCATCAAGCCCTGCGTCTCTGCGCATGTCGGTGATCAATTCGGGCCCAATAATCAACACTTGCTCAGTAAGATCTTCGCCTGGTTCTATTTCTCAATCAACGTCGGTGCCGCGGCCAGCATGTGGCTCGCCGAACCGATGCTGAAAAACTATGGGCCCTGGCTGGCATTTGGACTGCCCGGTGTCCTGATGGCGCTGGCAACTTTTGTTTTCTGGCTGGGGAGACACAGATTTGTGCACATTCCACCATCTGGCTGGAAGGGATTCGTGCAGCAGACATTCAACCCGGAGGGGCGGCGAGCCCTGTCGAACCTGGCCCCCATCTTCCTGATCTTCGTGCCGGTCTTCTGGGCCCTGTTCGACCAGACAGGCTCATCATGGGTCAACCAGGCGGACCACCTGGACAGAAACTTCCTTGGCATCACCTGGTACAAATCGCAAATCCAGGTTGCCAACCCGATCCTGATCCTGCTCCTGATTCCACTTTTTTCCTATG
The DNA here is from genome assembly GCA_963581185.1 of Planctomycetota bacterium. Lineage (GTDB taxonomy): Bacteria > Planctomycetota > Planctomycetia > Pirellulales > Pirellulaceae > SAT2750. The sequence goes on from CAUZOB010000140.1 coordinate 8,589, forward strand.
TCCTGTACCCCTTGCTGGGCCGTTATTTCAAAGTCACGCCGCTCAGGAAGATTGGCATCGGGTTGTTTCTTACCGTGATTGCCTTTTCCGTTCCCTGCTGGATCGAAAGTCGGATCGAAAAGGGCGCGACGCCCAACATTGGCTGGCAGTTACTAGCCTACCTGCTGCTGACCGCGGCAGAGGTGATGGTGTCGATCACCTGCCTTGAGTTTGCCTACACCCAGGCTCCTCGTGCCATGAAATCATTCATTATGGGGGTCTACTTGTTGGGCGTATCGCTCGGAAACCTCTTTACAGCTGGCGTCAACTTCACACTTGCATCACTCAAGGACGAGCAGGGAAGGACGCCGCTGGACGGTTCCAATTATTACCTGTTCTTCACCGTGATCATGCTCGTGGCCGCCATTGCCTTCGCTGTTTACGCGCGGCGTTACCGGGGCGACACGTATTACCAGGGCAATGAAGCCCAAACCGACGCTTCGTCTTGACACGTTTCGACCACGAAACAATACTAGAGAACCTACCGGCTCTGGCGAAGACTCAGCTGATTGGCAGCTGACTGTCCAACTCGGAAAAGACCGAGTGGCCGGGCATAGAAGTAGCGAAATGTGCAGCTTTATTAGCACGTTTCCTGCCCCCAACCTTGAAATACTGGATTATACCGCCTCGCTGCAATGGCAGCGTGCACGTCACCAGGACGCGATAATAGATAGTCTGCTGGGCGAGTAAATCCAGGATCCAAACGCTAGTATCTGACGATTAGGAGATTCCGATGAAGAAGATGTTCATGCTCTTGCTGGCTACGGCTGTCGTGTCGACATTTGCCATTCAGCACGCGATCGCTATCCCCGCCTTTAAGAAGGCATTTGACCAGCGTGTCACCAGTGTCAGCAAAAATGCGGGCCTCGTGGCTGCCGCCAAGGAAGCCAAATGTAATGTCTGCCACTTCGGCAAGTCGAAGAAAATGAAGAACGACTTCGGCAAAGCCCTGGCCACACTGCTCAAGAAGGCCAATTACAAGTCGACGCGAATCCAGGCCGAGCCCGAGAAGGTCAAAGCTGAATTCGACGCCGCCTTCAAGAAGGTCTGGGCGATGAAGAATCCCAAGGGAGTCGTCTACGGGACCTTTATCAAGGACGGCAAGCTGCCCGGCACGATCACCGAGTAAGCTGGCTCGCCTGACGAGCTGAAATGTTAAACAAGACGCCCCGTGACCAACTGGTTGCGGGGCGTTTTTTGTTGCCCGCCGTTATTGAAGCTGAATCTGGCAGCTGGAGCGACAGCTCTCACCCGCTGCCAGGACTCGTAGCCCCGTCTCCTCACCGTTCGGCTGAAACGAGAGCCCGCCAGGGACAAGCGTGTATGGCTCAATGCAGATGGCCTCACGGTGCGGCGGCGTGTAGACCACACAGTGTGGGCAGGAGTCATCCCAACGTAGTACGATCCGGTGGCCACTCAGCGGATCCAGGATGGAAGCTTCCGCTTCGCCATCCTCAAACGACACGCCTGTGAAGACGTCATCCAGCGTCAGCGATCCGAACGCCATACCACTCGAATAATCTTCGAATTCATCCAGTGGGATTCTTCTGCCTGTTGCGATCATGTCCTCCATTTCCCAACGCTCGCTGACCGGAAAGGCGACTTGGCATTCCTCCGCCTGGCCGCCACCGATTGGCAGGCGAAAGTAGGCATGCGTGCCAAATCCACAGGGCAGGGGGGTTGAGCCCGGGTTTTCCATGAGAAAATCCATCTGCAGTGCATCAGCCGACAATCTGTACGTGGCCTGGATACGGAAGTCGGCGGGCCACTGCTCGAGCAACTCTGGCGCATCAACCGAGGCCTGGAATTCGCCTGTCGCGGTATCGGGCTGCTGGTCAAGAATCCTCCACGGTCTGTCTATCACGAAGCCATGGATGGCGTTGCCCATCCCATCACCTTGAGGAAGTGGATATTCCCGTCCGTCCCACTGCAGGGTGGTACCGGGCAATCGTCCGGGGAAAGGGAACAGCAGCGGAATGCCGCTGCCAGATGGTCGGCCACCCCCCTCGGCGAAATCATCAACAGCCCAGAGCAGGGGTATCACGTTCTGCTGATGCTTGACTTCGAACTGAAAACAGTTGAAGCCTCGTGCCGCGTGGATCTGCGCCGTCGACCGGCCGCTGGCATCGTTGAGCGTGATGATCGACATGGCGTTTCCATCCGAGGGTTCTATTCCCGGCAATGCCTAGCTACTGCTGGAGATGATCGACATGATCACGAACATTGAAACCAGCAGCCAGGCCAGTCGTTTGCGGCGACTCCCGTCACCTTCGGGTGCTGCTGCAGACATGACTGTCATGTTAATGAAGATGAAGAGGACAACAGCCAGCGTTAACATCCAGGGTGCTGGCGTTCCCATACCCATCAGTGCCTTGCGCTGCTCGCCAGGCATGACAATGATCATGGCGAGGCCCAACAGGAACTGGATTCCCAGGACCGGCATCATCAAGCGAGCGGCTGGCTTCGAATTTACAGCCTTCAGTTCCTGCGGTTCGGCCAACATCACGCCGGCCAGGCCCAGCGTTAAGCCAGCCAGGATGACATGCAGTGCTTTGGTGTAGACGACCGGTTCCATCATCAAGCCACGGAAGTCGGCTGCCGTGATCGCTGTGGCATAAAGGTCGGGGTCCGTCCGCAGGTGGTCCATGACGGCGAACAGCAGCGGCATGTGATAGGCCAGGTTGGTGCCGGCGAGGATTGCCAGAGCGCAGCGGATGCGGCTTTTGCCGACCGTTGTTTCGGCCGAGTTCTTCCACCAGCGAATAAAGGCGTAGAGCAAAGCGGCTGAGAAGGCCAGTTCGGCCAATCCCCACTCCATCTTGCGGCGGAGTGCCTTGATGATGTCTCCATAATTGTCGTCGCTGGAAAAACCGATCAGACCCAATAGAACACCAGTCACGAGGGCCAGGCCCAGCGAGATCAAACTCCAGGAGGCGAGCTTGAGTCCCACGCCTCGCGCACCCTCTTTACCGCTGGCGGCCCGGCAGTGCATCCAGGCGGCAACCAGGGGTGCGAGCGAAGCGAAGCTGGCGGTCAGCAGGTGCAAGGAGCGAATAAGTGGTGTGATGACGACCATGGCGAGAGCCTTGCCTACTGGGCGGAGCGTGGATTCGGAAGCTGGTGCTACGATTGTGGGACAAAACTCAGATCGGTGCGAGGCCAGATGGGCAAAAGGCTTGGAGCGGATGGCGCGAAACAGCATCGTCCAGTTTGATCATCTGGCCTATACTTGGGGGTTGTTTTGGGGGCGATTAGCTCAGTTGGCTAGAGCGCCACGTTTACACCGTGGATGTCACAGGTTCGAGTCCTGTATCGCCCATTTGAGGCATTCCTACTGATGGACCATGACGGTCTATGACGGGGAATGCCTTGTTTTGTAGGGTCGGCGTTTTTGCTGACGGAGCATGAGGAGCTATGAGTGACGAATCTGCCACTACCTGCGCCACTACTTGTCCATCCGTCTCAAGCCCGCAACCAGCCCTTAAGTGATCGTCGAACAAAAGTATAGCAGCCTCTATACCACCGATCCGATGAAGGCGCGCCTGCCCATCGAGCATGCTGAAGCCAAGGTGAAACCATGAACTTCGCCAGCACAGAACCTCGATCACAATTCAACAACTTTTTCAGGAGGAATAACGTTATGGGAAATACATGCAAGACAGCCATGGTTCTAATTACTGTCCTCAGCACTATCCTTTCTGTGTTTGCCGCTCTGCCGGCGTTTGCCGAAGACCTCGTTATCGCCAAGGACGCGAAGACGGATTATCAAATTGTTATTCCGGTCCTAAAGACGAATGAAACGCAAGATTCCTCCGTCAAACAAATTCATCCGCCGGTTTGGTCGGAATATCATAAAACCCTCAAAGACGAATGGAACGCAAGATTCCTTGCGTGGTTCCTCAAACAAAAAACGGGAGCGGAGTTTCCCGTCGTTACGGCGGATAAAACCGACGCAACAAAGCCGGCAATTTATATCGGCGTAAGCGAAGCGGTAAAAAAACTCCTCGGCGAGTCACCGTATGCGGGAATGAAAGATCAGGATCACGTCGTCCGCAGTATCGGCAGAGATATTCTCTTGTACGGCGAAGGGTACGATGCTGATTTCTATGCCCTCATGGATTTTCTCGACCATGAATTCTCTTTCCGGTTTTATTGGAGCTGGCCGGAGATCGAAAAGCAGTCTTTGACAGTATTGAAGCCGATGGACCGTAAATTGCATTACGCGCTTCGGTGGCGAATGCTGCAAAGTTCGTTTACCGACTATCTTCAGGGAGAGAACGTCCGATTTCCAAACGGGAACATCGGCGCGGGTGAGAGCCTTGGAAATACCGCTGGCATATTAAGAAAGCCGGAAGGTCCGGCTAAAACGCAGACTTTCTCACTGCAAGGCGGAGTTTATCCGGAGATTGTACCGGACAGGATCATGGCCAACCTATGTCATACTGCATTCTGCTATATCCCCTGCAAGCATCCCCGGTCGCCCGAATACGCCTTTATTGAAAACAAGGATTATTTCGAGACGAACCCCGAGTTTTTTGGCATGGGTAAAACGGGCGCCCGTTCTCCGGATACTGCACACTTGTGCTTCAGCAATGCCGAACTCAAGAAAGAATTTACCAGGAATATCCAAAAACACCTGAAGGTACTCGGCACCGACAATGTTTTAATAGCGGTAAGTTTTAAGGATGAGCCTGGCAAGCCCTGTTTCTGCAAAGACTGCGAACAACTGGAAGAGAAATACGGAACCCCCGGCGCAGCTCTTTTTGAATACATTTTTGAACTGGC
>CAUZOB010000141.1:0-13402 GCA_963581185.1 Planctomycetota bacterium
TGACGTTGTCCATGCCGTGGCCGCAGAAGCGAAGATCGAGGATCTGGTTGGCGAGGCAGAACTCGTGACTTGTATAAACGTCCTGGACCATACATATGATCCGGGGGCAATCCTCGACAACATTCATGCCTACTTGTCCACGAGCGGACGATTCCTGCTCTCCGTCGACCTGCATGGTGAGACCTCTGATGGTATGCATCCGGTCGAGTTGACCTTGCCCAATCTGGTCGAGCTGGCTGAAGCCCATGGCTTCGTTGTTGAGCGTGGATACATGTACTTGCCGTACCAGCGAAGCTATGGTCATGGTGATGCAGTCACACTCATCTTGCGACGGCGAGACGTCGACGAGCCGACCGGGCAACCTGTTCGATTTGAACGGTTACGGTCGCCACTGCAGCTGATCTGGGAGGCTGTCCGGCAACGGAGTCACAGCATTTGCCGGCGGGTCAAGCGTGTTTTCACGGGCGAATCACGTACGGTCAAACGATTCCTGCGCAAGGCCGCCTGACAGTGACTCGCCATCAAGCGAGGAGCAGCAGTACTTCTTCCATCTGCTCGATGGCCAGTTCCTCGCCGTGAGCATGGCTGCCGTAGTGATTCCCCTGGGCAGATGGGAAATGACCGGCGTCAGGCGATCGGCTACAATATCGGCGTGAATGATGTCCCTGTTCCTGACCATCTCGCCGGAGATGCCTTGATGACCACTCCCGATTCGCTCAAGCAGACGACCCGACGACACTTCTTACACTGCTCCGCAGCTGCCGCTGCACTCGGTTTCTCGGCTCCGGCGGTACTCCGCGGACGGAACCTGAATGAGAAGCTCGATATTGCGGTGATCGGATCTGGTGGACGAGGTGCCGGTAATCTCCGCAGCGTCGAATCCGAGAACATCGTGGCAGTCTGTGATGTCAACGAGAAGAACGCGAATTACGGCGCTCAGCGTCACCCCCGCGCTCAAAAGTTCACCGACTTCCGACAGCTCTATGACAAGCTAAAGAACTTTGACGCGGTTGTTGTCAGCACCTGTGAACACACGCATGCCTTTGCCACGCTGCCGGCACTGCAGCTAAAGAAGCATGTCTACTGCGAGAAACCACTGACTCACAATATCTGGGAAGCCCGTGTGATTCGCGAAGCGGCCAACAAGGCTGGTGTGGCAACGCAAATGGGAACGCAGATCCATGCCAACGACAATTATCGCCGGGTTGTTGAGCTGATTCAGACCGGGGCCATCGGTGACGTGAGCCATGCGGATGTCTGGGTTGGACGAGCCTGGGGTCGGCAGTCCACTGCGGACTCAAAATCCAATCGTGACATAGTTTCTGCACGAGAGAAGCCGGCCAAGGCGGACCCCATTCCGACGGGGCTTGATTGGGATCTCTGGCTCGGACCCGCGCCCAAGCGGGCATTCAATAACGTCTACTTTCCCGGACCCAAGTGGTACCGCTGGTGGGATTTCGGCAATGGAACCATGTCAGATCTCGGCAGCCACTGGATCGACCTGCCATTTTGGGCACTCAAGCTGGAACGACCGCTGACGGTGGAAGCGGCTGGGCCAGAGATTCATCCGGAGATTGCCCCGGCATCAATGATGGCCAGCTACGAGTATGGTCCGCGCGGTGATATGCCAGCGCTCAGGCTGAACTGGTACCAGGGTAGCTACAAGCCGAAGATCTGGCAGGACAAGGGAATTCCCCAGTGGGGGAGCGGAGTCCTGTTTACCGGTTCCCGGGGCATGCTGTTAGCTGATTACGGCAACCTTACGTTGCTGCCGGAAAAAACCTTCGAGGGATTTGAACGACCCAAGCCGTTCATTCCGAAATCGCTGGGACATCATGCCGAGTGGATTCACGCTTGCAAGACCGGTGCACCCACAACGTGTAACTTTGAATATGCCGGCTGGCTGACAGAAGCCAATCACCTTGGAAACGTTGCCTTCCGCGCCGGGCAGAAGCTGATCTGGGATGCCGACAAGCTGGCAGCAACCAATTGTCCGGACGCCGAGCCACTGATCCATCGCAGCTACCGGGCTGGCTGGTCGCTGAGCTAGTCGACGACCGGCGCTATCACGTGCGAGGCATGTCGCCGGTTGTGCAAGATCGTGTTGGTGGCCTTCAAGGTCTCTTCGTCGGCGGGGAAGTCGATCGTCAAAGGCGCCGCAGTATTCGGATTCGGTTCATAAAATGGTGCCCCCGTGCTGGCGACGGTCACGCGGATCCGATGACCGGCAGCAAAGACCTGGCTCATCCAGCCGACGTGAAAGCGGATGTTGTAGACGCGGCCAGGCTTCATAAAGACTTCCTTGTGAAACCCCTCGCGGTAACGTCCTCGGCGGATGTAATCTGCAATCAGGATGGATCGGCCATCCGGATAGACATCGCTGATGCGAACAATGAAGTCACTGTCCGGGGCCGTGGAGGTGACGAACAGGTTGGCTCGCACATGCCCCGTCCATTCCAGTGGCGATGCCAGCACGTCTGTCGTGAAAGTCAGAACATTATCTTGCTGCTCGAAGCCCCTCGCATCACGGGCACCCGGGAATCCGCGACCGGGAATCTCTGCAGGTGACAGCGGGTCCGCGACATAACTTGTGCCGCCTTCGCTTGTGGATGGCCTGCTGGTCGACAATTGTGCCGCTGGTGAGAGGTAGTAGTGTGTGTCCGTGGCAGCAACCGGCCAATCGTTCACCGACTGCCAGGCGTTGCCCGGGCTGCCTTCCTCTCCGACGGCCCCCATCTTGTAATACTGTACGGTCGCCTGACTGTCAGCTCCGTTGTCGACATCCTTCAGGTAGTGATCGAACCACTGCAGCATGTGCGTCATCATGTCAAAGTCGGCGTTGCTGGGGTATTCAAGCTCTCCGACGCGATTGCCCTTGTTAAAGCGACCATGCAGCCAGGGGCCGACCAGCAGCTTTTGCGTGCCGCGTGAGTTGGGACCGCCAGAGTGCTGGCGACCAATGTAGCTTTCCACCGATCCCTGGCACATGAAGTCATACCAGCTGCCGATTGTCATGCAGGGGACGTTCATCTTGTTGAAGTGACGACTACAATCCTCGTCCTTCCAGTAGCGATCATAAGTGGGATGCTGAAACCATTCCTCCAGCATCAGCTGGTTGTCCGCTGGATCTCGACAGACAGCAGCCATGCCCTTGAACCGTTCCGGCCGGGTTGTGCCGCCGATCCGGTATCCTTCCTGGTAGAGACTCAGGCCGGTGTCGATCATGTACTGGCAGACCAGGTGAGGTGGCTGGGTGACCGCCAGGAAATTCTGGGCATAACCGGCCTGGGAACTGCCAAAGGTGCCAACCTTGCCGCTGCACCAGCTCTGCTTCGCCAGCCATTCTACCGTGTCGTAACCATCGCGCTGGCGTCCCCAGCCAAGAGCCCGGTAGCCAACATAGCGGCCCTCGGATAATTGTGTGCCACGAAAGTTCTGCAGGGCGACGACGTAGCCATGCGCGGCAAGCTTCGCGAATTCCTCTCGCGTGCGCTGGGCACGTGCGCTGGCATAACGCTGTTCAAGCAGGGCTGGCCAGGGTCCATCGCCCTCTGGAATGTACAGGTAGACCGATAGCCGGACACCGTCGCGCATCGGAACCATCAGATGCTGTTCGGTCACGTTACCCGGCAGAGGATCGTCTTGCTGGGCCGTGAGTCTGCCGAGGCTGCCATGCAGGATGAGAAGTGAGGTCGTCCATAAGAGCAGCGGGGAGTGCATGATAGTGTTCTCGGAGAAGAAGGTTGGGTGTTGGTTTCCATGATAGCGGACAAGCTCGACAAAGATTGGTCTGGCTAAAGATTGTCCTTGCTGCATATGTCAGGGAGAATATAAGCTGTCCTGGCAGAGTATTGGCTCTGCCTCCCACTGGCAATTAACCTCGCCCTGCTACCGAGTAGACTATGACTGCTGACAGAAATGAGCAGGCAGCGTTCTTCGCGCGGCGCACATTCCTTCGGGCGGGTGGAATCAGTGCGCTGGGGATCGGCCTGCCCGCTGGATTGCCCTCCCAGCCGTTGCAGGCAGAAGAAGGGCTGGGAAAAGCAAAAGCCTGTATCCTGCTCTACATGATCGGCGGGCCACCGCAACATGACACCTTCGATATGAAGATGGATACGGCTGACAACATCCGTGGAGAATTCCAGCCGATCTCCACCGCTGTGCCTGGTTTCCAGGTGTGTGAGCACCTTCCCAGGCTCGCAGGCCTGGCCGATACCTACTCGATTATTCGCTCGGTCCATCACGACCAGACATTCCATGCGGCTGGCGTGCACTACAACCTGACCGGCTGGCAGCATGCGCCACGCGCCGGCCAGCCGTTTCTCAGTCGGCGCGATTCGCCCTCTATCGGTGCCGTGCTTCAGCAACTTGAGAATCGAGGGAAGGAGTTGCCGGCTGCAGTTCAATTGCCGGTCTACATCACCCAGGATGGACCGGGTACAGAGTGGGCAGGGCAACATGCCGGCTACCTGGGGCCTCGCTATGACCCACTAATCATGGATTTCAAGGGCGAGTTGCCAGGTCTGCTTCCCAAGGACTTTCTGCCCGGATTGCAGAATGTCGGAGAGCGATTCCAGCGGCGTGGGACACTGCTCAAACGCCTGGACCGAAACCGGCCAGTCTCAGAGAGTGTCAGGCAACAGGCCAACAGCCAGCGGGAGGCGATCGGGGTGCTGCAGTCCTCGCCGAAGTGGCAGGCATTTTGTATTGATGATGAGCCAGTGAAAACTCGCCAGCAGTTTGGTGAGACGCATTTCGGACGCAGTTGCCTGGTGGCTCGCAGGCTTGTTGAGGCAGGCGTGCGACTGGTGACCGTGGCCTGGCCGATTCGGCCTGAATTGAGCCACTTTGATACGCACGCGGGCAACTTTCCCACCATGAAGAAGAACCTGCCGGTGATGGACCAGGCGATCGCTGCCCTGCTTGGCGATTTGAAGGATCGCGGCATGCTGGAGGATACGCTGGTGGTCTGTACCGGGGAATTTGGTCGAACACCAGTCATCAACCCCAATGGTGGTAGAGACCACTGGGGATCGGTTTACAGCACGATGCTTGCCGGGGGTGGAATAACCAGCGGCCAGATCTACGGCAGTAGCGACAAGCAAGGGGCGGAGCCGAAAGATAATCCAGTTCATGTGAGTGATTTTGTGGCCACGATCTACCATGCACTTGGGTACGATCGAAACACGCGGGTCATCGACTACCAGGGTCGCCCACACTTTATCGTCAAGGGTCGGCCCGTCTTGCCGTTGTTCGCCTAGAGCGGGGCTGGGCCCGACCGGCTGCCACAAAAAAACCCCCGCGTGACGATGTCACACGAGGGTTACTGGACTGTTGCCGTTCGTTCTACCTGCCGCGAGTCCGGACCTCGATCTGACGGGGCTGGGCTCGTTCACTCTTGGGAATCAGCAGTGTCAGAACTCCATCGACGTACTCCGCGAGGATGCTCTCCTCGTTGACGTCCTCGGGAAGATTCAGTACCCGTTGAAATTCGCCGCAGCGCCGTTCCATGCGGTGGTACTTTGTGCCTTCCTCGTCTGCCACAATCTCACGCTGTCCGGACAACGTCAGCCGGCCCTCGTGAACTTCAATCGAGACGTCCTCGGCAGCAATGCCGGGCAGATCAAAGCTGACTTTGAAATGCTCGTCGGTCTCCAGCACGTTCATGTTGGGGATAAAGTGGGTCTGCCGCTCCTCGCCCAAGATCTTTCCCACGATTCCCTGCATGCCATCCAGTTCGGTGAACAATCGACTGTGCCACGGTATTACAGTACGCATGATCAGATCCTCCTAGTGCTCCTGGTTGACGTAAATGCCTGCTGTGCCTCACAACAGCAGCCTGCTGAACGTGCGGTTGCCATTGTGGCAGCCGCCTGTTCAGCCCACCTAAGAGAATATGCAATCGGCGTGCCAAATCGTGAAAACGCCCTGTGACAGGGTTTTGATAGCTGTTTCGCTGTCAACAGCTGGTCGCCTATCCGTCGGTTGGCAGTTGCTGAGGGTACGATTGTGCGATGGCGTGAGTAGCCACGGCGGAAGGCGGCATCGATATGTTTACCTGATTGCCAGTCTCTACTTGTCCGGTGAGGATCGTGGTCTGCCACTCCAGGCTGGTCGGGTATTGGCTTTCAGGTTGGCATGATACCGTTCGGCCACGGTTATCATGTGCCTGACCAATTCAGGTTTTGTATTGACCAGGTTATTCGTTTCGGAAATATCCTCTCGCAGGTTATAGAGTTCCAGCTTGAGTTTGAAATGCAGTTTCCAGTCTCCCAGGCGAATTGCTTCCAGCCTGCTATTCCGAAAATAGTAGAACCCCGTTTTTTCGTGGGGTGACTCGGAAGTCGGGTCCTTCAATAACCCACCCACGTCTCGTCCATCGATGGGGCGGGAGGCGTCCAGTGTTGCTCCGGCGATTTTGGCAAAGGTCGGCAGCAGGTCAATAGTGGAGGCAACCTGGCTACAGATCTGCCCAGGCTTGATTCCGGCCGGCCAACGCATCACGCAGGGTACGCGCATGCCCCCCTCGTAGGTCGTCGACTTTCCGGCTCGTAGCGGCAGGGCACTTCCCCCATGGTGTTTCTTGTTGAGCCAGGGGCCATTGTCGCTGGTGTAAACGATAAACGTATTCTCGCTAAGCTGCAGCTGGTCGAGCGTCTGCATGATCTGGCCGACGGACCAGTCAATGTGCTCGATCGTAAGACGGTAGGCCTGGTGAGGATCCGGGTCGTAACGGGCGTCCGAGACGAACAGTGGCACATGCGGCATTGTCTGGGCCAGGTACAGGAAAAACGGTTTGTCCTTGTTGGCTCGAATGAAGGTGAGTGCTTCGCTCGTGTAGCGATCAGTAATAGTGACCTGGTTGACGGGGGATTCAATAATCTCCTTGTCCCGGTAAAGCTCGTTGTTATAGATGTCCCATTTTTTCAGCGACCAGATCTTGTCCAGGTCCAAGGGGTTATTGCCCCAGCCTTTCATCCGCGCCATGTCATTGCTGTATGGGATTCCGAAGTAGGAGTCAAAACCCTGGGCAGTAGGAAGCGTCTCTGGTGAGTCCCCCACGTGCCATTTTCCCACCATCGCCGTCGCATAGCCACGGCTCTTGAGCATGTCAGCAATCGTCACTTCGTTGGGGTGGAGCATCCCGCGGGTCGAGTCCAGTGAGCCCTCGGCGTGGGGTCCCAGCACACCCCTCATACTGATCCTTGGCTGGTAGCAACCGGTTAACAGCGAGGCGCGAGAGGCCGAGCAGACGCAGTATGCCGAGTAGAAGTCTGTAAAGCGGATTCCCTCCTCCGCCAGCCGGTCCACGTTGGGTGTCTTGATGTTTGGCGAGCCAAAACAACCCAGGTCCTGGTAACCCTGGTCGTCACAATAGACGATGACGAAATTTGGTTTGTCAGGAACGGCACCGCTACACGGGAAGGGGAAACAGCAGCTGATGCTGAGCACCAGGGCGATCTGTATAATCCGGTCGGTCATGATCAAAGCAAGGCGGGAGTGCCTCTTCTCCGCAGGGAAGTAGAACTGGAGGTCTTGCGATTTTAACGGCTGCTTTCTCGAGGCGGGTTCCAAGCGGCAGCTTTTTTTCGAGAAGCCGGCTGATACACTGCCGGTTAAGTGAACGGCAGCCCTCTTGGCGACGGGATGGAGTGTATGAGAGAGATACGTATTGCGGCGGCCCAGTTTGAGAATCAGGACAACGATAAGTTGTTCAATCTTGGCCGGATCGCTGAATTGGCAGCTCGGGCGGCCGCAGAGGGCGCGGAGATCGTCAGCTTTCACGAGGGTTGTATACCCGGCTACAGCTGGATTCAGCCGCTTGATAAGGACCAGCTGCTGGAAGTTGCCGAGCCGGTGCCCGCTGGACCGTCGGTCCAGCAGCTTATCGAAATTGCCAGGCAGCACCAGTTGGTTGTGATGGCGGGCCTGCTGGAACGTGACGATGACGATAACGTCTACAACTGTTACGTGACTGTGGGACCAGATGGCTTTATCACGCGATTCCGTAAGATCCATCCCTTTGTGAGTCCGCATCTGTCGCCCGGTAATGAGTACAACGTGATCGACTTGCTCGGCTGCAAGATCGGTTTTCTCATTTGCTATGACAACAACCTCGTCGAAAATGTACGGATCACGGCGATGATGGGTGCCGAGATCATCATCATGCCCCATGTCACCTGTTGTCTGCCGTCGGTGATGCCGGGCCGGGGCGTGGTCGATCGTTCGCTGTGGGATAACCGGGCAGTCGATCCGGCCAGCCTGCGAGAGGAATTCGATGGCCCCAAGGGGCGCGACTGGCTAATGCGGTGGCTGCCGGCGCGTGCTTATGAGAATGGCGTTTATGCTGTCTTCAGCAATCCGATCGGCTGGGATTACGATACCGTCAAACCGGGCCTTGCCATGATCCTGGATCCGTTCGGAGAGATCATCGCCGAGAGCAGGGCACTGGACGACGACGTTGTCGTCGGGACACTGACACCCGACAAGATGGACCAGTCGTCGGGACAGCGATATTTGCAAGCCCGGCGGCCGGAACTGTATGGCAAGCTGGTGGAACCGCAGGACTCTGTGACTCGTCCCGGCTGGCGAATGGAACACGAGGCCGACTCGGACGATGCCTGCTAGCAGAAACTAATCTGGCCGGGCATCCGTCAGACAGAACCTGGTATCGGTTTTTCGCTGGCCAACTTCATCAGCTCGTCCGGAACACCTCGCACCAGTCGCAGTTCGCCGACGTCGAAAACGGTGTTCATGATCGTGGCGATCAGGTGTTTGGGCGTAAAGTTGTTCGTGATCGGCTGGCCACCCTGGCGATCCGACTGTCCCAGCACAAGGCCTGGCGTGCTGCCGGCACCATAAAGCAATAGCGGTGATAGCCGGGCCCAATGATCGCGACCGCCGTTTTTGTTAACTCGTGGCGTGCGTCCCATTTCACCACAGGTGATCAAGAGAATCTTGTCGCGCAAACCTCGCTCTTCCAGATCGCGGATGAAAGCGGCCACGGCGTGATCGAAGGACGGCCCGATGGCCGCCATGCCATCGACCATATTGAGGTTATTGGAGTCAGCATGCATGTCCCAGACGCCGGCATAGCCAGCGTGAATCGTCACGAATCCACAACCAGCCTCACACAAACGGCGCGAGAGCAGCAAGAGTTTGCCGAGCGACGATGCGTTGGCAGTGTAGTAGCCACTTCGTCCACGCGAGACCCGGTTCCACTTGTCAGCAGAACCTGCGTACCGCTGGGTGTCATACAGCTCCAGCGTGCGGGGATCTTCCTCCGACAGGTCGAGTGCCCGGGCGACGCCTCCGCCCAGTAACACGTCGTAGGCCTGTTGCCGCAATTCGTCGATCGCTGCTACCTGTCCGTCTGCATCGATCTGGCGCTTGATGCGATCCAGCTTGGCCAGCAGCTGTTTGCGATCGCCAAAAAAACGGTCTCGCGGCAAGCTCAGTTGCATGTCCTTTTGTAGCTGCCCGTCCTTGCCGGGAATGAAGGGTGCATAAGGTGAACCGTAGCTACCCGTGGACGCGAGGTTCCCGCGAGCCTGCGGACCTGGCACATCGTCGCTGACAGTCGCTGGATAAATGACCATGTTGGTCGGCATGCCCGTGCGTGCTCTGGTTGAGCCGACAACCCGGGAATAATGGACACCGATGTTCGTATTGAGCGAATCGGGTCCCACAATTGGCTGAATGTTGTGGCCGCCGTTGTTGGTCTGGAATGAGCGGACCACGCTGAATTTGTCAGCCAGCTGAGAGAGCTGGGTGAGTGTATCGCCAAAGACAACGCCAGGTATCGACGTCTGGGTGGTTCCAGTGACCGTGCGGTTGCCCTCTGGTGCGTCGGGCTTGGGGTCAAATGTCTCCAGCTGGCTCGGTCCACCCTGCTGAAACAGGAAAATCACCGACTTGCCAGATACATGAGCGGGTGAAATGCCGGCAGCCTTGACCAACGAGGAGAGCGTCAGGCCACCCAGGCCAAGTCCGCCGATCGTCATCAATTGACGGCGGTTGAGCGGTTGATGTCCGTCGTAGATTCTTAGCATGGTGCGGCCGTTTCAACTGTCTCCATCGATTCACTGTTACTATTATCAGGTATCGACTGAATGAAGTGAACAGAGTTTCAATAACTTGCCAAATGACGTGCCGGCAACTTGGGCGGGATGTGGTGTCGTGATGATGAAACAGAGGATCTGCTCAGCCTTGTTTTTTCGACAGCAGACGCTGATCGTTGTTGTTTTCCTGTTGCTGGTGTGCGGACTCCTACCCGCCGGTGCTGCTGCGAGATCCCCCAGATTCGAGCTGGATTATTCACGCCAGGGACCTCACGGTCGACCTAACCGAATCGAGGCGAAAGTGCGCCGTGGGAAAGTTGTGTTTACCATTTCCAGCCAGTTTGGAATCGGCAGTGCCTCGATTCAGCTCGTGCGCGGGCGATGGCCTGAAGAAATTCGATTCCATCTGTATCTCGGCGGACTGGAAGGTTTCGACGTCTCAGCAGGTTCGGTCCGACTTGCACGAACCGACCTCGGTGTCACGATCCGAGACAGTCGTGGTCGAGTTGTGGAAGGGAAGTATATCCAGCAACTGGACGATGACGTGAAGGCCGGAGCCTATTACGAGGTGGTTGTACCACCCTCCGTCGAGCTGGCGCCGGCCGGCGTCCTTAAGATCCAGTGGGTTGACTTCTATCGCGGCTGAACAGCGCGCAATGTTGTCCGCTTCGTCGTAAATTCAGGCGGGCTGTTAGAAGATTTCCAGCGGGGCTGCATTGAGTGCATACACCGCCTCGGCATACTTCACTCCACAGGTGATGCCGCGGTAACGCGCCAGGGCCTCCTTTGTTCTCTGTGCTCCATCCTGACCAGTCGGATCGTAAGGTTCGCCTCGGACCAGGGCCATCAGCTGGCCCAGCCAGTCCATGGCGCGTGGCCATTCGTCGCTGACGTCGACAAACGTATTTGGTTGGAAACCAATTGTATGACGTGGGCCGTTGTCGAACATGTAAATCGCTGAGGGTCGCTTGAAGGGCTGCAGGGGGTTTTCGAGCAAGCGGTCTCCATGACGCAGTGCTACCTTGCTGAGAGCTGAAGCGACTTCATGATCGGCGTGCGTGTCATCAGGCCAGAGCATGAAGGCGATGTCGGGGCCGACTTCTGCTACAACTTCTGCCACGGCACGCTTGGCGTCCTGGTTGACGTCAAACCGCATCGAGGCAAAATCCAGGAATCGAATTTCCGCTCCGAAACGAGCACAGATTTCACGCGTTCCCGCGAGCATTTCATCGGCTCGGCCGCGGACCGGTTTCCAATTGGTGTAGTCGCCAATGATAGAAAGGATCACGACCCGGTGGTTCTTGCGAACGGCTTTAAGTAGGATCCCGGGGATGCCAAATGGGCAATCATCGTAGTGGGCGCCAATTGCCAGGATAGTCTTGGGCATAAAAATGGCCTCGTCGAAGGGCTACAAGTGATCAATTGTAAATGCCCATGTAGGGCCCTGCTATTATAGAATTCTAGCGATGCGAGTCGCCCGGTGGGTGAGTAAGCTCGAAAGCCAAAGGAGATTTCAATGGACCTGAGCGGAAAGACCGCACTTGTCAGTGGAGCGGGCCGCGGAATCGGTAAGGGTATCGCCCTGGCACTTGCTGCTGCCGGAGCCGATGTCGTCGTGAACGATCGACCGGGAACCGAAGACCTGGCCGGAACGGTTGCCGAAATAGAGCAGCTGGGACGACAATGCCTGGCGCTGGAGGCGGATGTTTTTGCAAGGGCTGGCTGTGAACAGCTGGTTGCAGAAGCGATCGATTTTCAGGGCAGACTGGATATCCTGGCGAGTAATCCCGCCTTCAGTAGACGCGAGACATTTCTTGACTATCCGGCAGAGCTATTTGAAAAGACGCTGGAAGGAACGCTGCTGAGTGGTTTCCACCTCAGCCAGCTAGTGGCCAGGCATATGGTTGAGCGAGGAGAAGGAGGCAAGATCGTCTTCATCTCCAGCGTGCAGGCCGAAATGCCGATCGGCCGTTGCGTGGCTTATGGAGCTGCCAAGGCTGGGCTGAATCACATGATGCGCACGATTGCAGTCGAGTTGTCCCCGCATCGGATTAATGTCAATGCGATTGAACCTGGCTGGATTGACACGCCAGGTGAGCATGAGACATTCGGCAGCGAACGAATTGAGCACGAAGCTGCCGGACTGCCCTGGCAGCGGCTGGGAACGCCAGCCGACATTGGCCATGCCGCCGCCTTCCTCTGTTCGGACGAAGCAGACTACATTACCGGCACCATCTTGCCGGTGGATGGCCTGTTCCGATACAAGGACTGTCGGATAGTCGACTGATCAACGACTCTCGCGAGGCGTGTCGCCTTCTCGCTCGGTTGGTTTTCTCACTGCACCTCCCGCTCGCGATTAGGTTCTTACGGGGGTATTGATCGTGTCCTGCAGCGAGGACTGGCTATTGGAAATTTTTCATGCCGACTGCCGGCACGTTACAATGAACGAGCGAGACGAACTGACTTCCTGAACCCGCTCCGGTCACATGCAACCGAACCACTTGTTTTCCGAACACCAGGGGCAGATCGCCATGATCCAACGGCGTCGCTGGCTCCAGCTTGCCAGCCTCGGTGGATTGGGGATCGGTATTCCCTCGGCCTGGGCGCGGGCAGCCACAACGGATGGCCGCGTCCCTCCGCTGTTTGGGAATGCCCGTAGCTGTATCCTGATCTTTCAATTTGGCGGACCTGGACAACAGGACTTGTGGGACCTGAAACCCGACGCACCGGCCGAGGTTCGAGGTGAATTCCAGCCGATTGAGACCAACGTCAACGGTATTCGAATAAGTGAAAAGCTGCCGCTGCTGGCCCAACAGGCTAACAGGTTCACAATCGTGCGCAGTGTGACCCACACGGATTTTGAACACGGGTCAGCGTCCTACACCGCGCTCACCGGCCAGCCGCATCCCAAGCCAGGGACCAACACGCCTGCCAGCAAGGATGACTTTCCCACCTTTGGCGCTGTGATAGCCCGTGCACATCCGACAGACCGACCGGTACCAAGTGCCGCGATCCTCGGTCCTGTCATGCACCAGGGCAACCGACCACCGATGGCCGGTCAAAACGCTGGATTCCTTGGCGAGGCGTTTGATCCCTATCGAATTGATGGCGATCCCAATGCGGCGGATTTCGAAGTAAGCGGTCTTCAGTTGCCGGCCGAATTGGCAGGGATTCGACTGTCGGACCGATTTGACTTATTGCGTCAGTTGGACAGTCAGCGTCGCTCGCTCTCAACCGTGGAATCCGTTGACGGAATGAGCAAGCTCAAGCAGCGAGCCTATGGGCTGCTGGGATCGGCAACCAGCCAGCGTGCATTTGACTTGGGGCGTGAGAAGCCGGAA
>CAUZOB010000142.1:0-13311 GCA_963581185.1 Planctomycetota bacterium
TCGAGCGGCGCACTGGGATTGCCGCCAGCCAGCGGCTGCTGGTGCATCGGCGGGCGACCAGCAAGCAGGGCACGCTGACAGAACCGGCTCGGCAGGCCAACGTCCGCGGCGCCTACCGGCTGCGACAGCCTGCAGCCGTCTGCGGCAAGCGTATCGTGCTGATCGACGACGTGATGACCAGCGGCGCCACTGCCGAGGAACTATCCCGTCTACTGAAAGCAGCCGGTGCAGAACAGGTCGACCTGCTGATAGCAGCTCGTGCCAGCGCCGGCGGTGAGCTGAAGTCCCAGCGGACCAGCTGACAACCAGCCCGGTCCCTTGCATCTGGCCCTCCTAGCGGAAAGAATGTGACCAGCAGATTCAGGCGGCAGCCGCCAGCCGCCAGCCGAGGGGAACAGAAGACACCATGGCTGACAATTCCACACCAGCGCCAACCACGGTCAGGCGGGCTCGTCCGTTCCGCCAGGCGGTGCTGCGTGGTTTGGGAGTCGTGCTGCCTCCGCTGCTGACTGTGGCCCTCTTCTTCTGGGCCTGGTCGCTGGTTCAGCACTATGTACTGAGCCCGATTGAGTCGTCCGCCAGGTACTTCATCGTGGAAGCGATCTGGGATGTCGAGTCGCCACCCACTGCGATGGCCAAAGGCACTGACCCCGGCGTCTTCACCAGGAACTCACAACAATACAGGATCCTGCCGCGGACCAACGAGGGGGTCCCGACGCAGGTCGCCGAGCGGGTCTCGCGCCTTGTTGATCTAAACACCGCCTCGGCCCAGGAATGCTACGCCGCCCTTGTAAGAGCCGAGTACCTGCAGCCCATTGTGGTCGTGCCTATTTTCCTCTGCCTGTTCCTGATCCTGCTGTACCTGCTCGGCAAATTACTCGCTGCCCGCGCCGGCCGGATGCTCTGGAATATGATCGAACGCACGATTACCAGGC
The DNA here is from genome assembly GCA_963581185.1 of Planctomycetota bacterium. GTDB lineage: Bacteria > Planctomycetota > Planctomycetia > Pirellulales > Pirellulaceae > SAT2750. Next base: position 936 of record CAUZOB010000142.1, read on the forward strand.
TGCCTATAATCCGCAATGTCTACTCGTCCGTCAAACAGGTCACCGACTTCATCTTCAAAGAACGAGGGGAAGTCGAATACACACGCGTGGTGGCGGTGGAGTATCCGCGCCGCGGCGTCTGGTCGATCGGCTTTGTAACCGGAGAGAGCATGTTGGCCATCAGGCAGCGCGCCCAGGAACCGGTTCTGAGTGTCCTGATGCCGACATCGCCAATGCCCGCTACCGGCTTCATCATCACCGTGCCTCGCTCTCATACACTCGATTTGAATATCACCGTGGACCAGGCAATCCAGTTCGTGGTCAGCTGTGGTGTGGTGGTGCCGTCGACGCAAACGCACGACGGCGACCCGAGTCAGGCCGAACAGGTCCAGAAGATGATTGAACAGGTAGCCGGCGACGAGAAGTCGGACGAAGGCCCCGGCGAAACCAGTGGCGGCAATCCCACACCGTCCGCTGCATCCTGACTCTTCCAGGTTGGACCCTGATGCCGTCGATGACATGAAAGTCAAACTCGATTCTTGTTTCTGTCAGGACCTGGTGTGAGCCACAACCCACGCACGCTCCGTATCGGTACTCGCGCCAGTCGGCTGGCCCGCTGGCAGGCAGACTGGGTTAGCAGCCAGCTGAAACAGCTTGGTGTCGATGTCGATCTGGTGCTGATCCGCACCGAGGGGGACAAGCGGCCCGAACCGATCGTCAGCATCGGCAGCCAGGGCCTGTTCACCAAGGAAATCCAGCGAGCCCTGTTGGCTGGCGAGGTGGACCTGGCCGTCCATAGCCTCAAGGACCTGCCGACCGAGAAAATCGAGGGGCTCTCGCTGGCTGCTGTCCCCAGCCGGGCTGACCCGCTGGATGTCCTGATTTCGAATTCAGCCAGTGACCTGGACTCGCTGCCGGAAGGAAGCATCGTTGGTACCGGCAGCATGCGGCGCCGCGCCCAATTGCTGCATGTCCGCCCCGACCTGCAGATCGAACCGATTCGTGGCAACCTCGAAACCCGCCTCGACCGGGTTGCTGAATCCGACTGCGCTGCAGTTATCCTGGCCGCCGCCGGACTGATGCGACTGGAACTGGACGAACGGATCAGCTGCCGGCTGCCAGCCGATGTGATGATGCCCGCTATTGGCCAGGGTGCGCTGGGCTTGGAATCACGCAGCGATGACGAGTTTACCTGCCAGCAACTGGCCCGGCTTGATGACCCAGCCAGCCACGCTGCTGTACTGGCTGAACGCGCCCTGCTGGCTGCCCTCCGCGGCGGCTGCCTGGCACCGATCGGAGCCTGGGGACGCTGGCAGGATGACCAGCTGCTGCTGGAAGCAGTTGTGCTGGATGACGATGGCCGGCAGCGACTCTGGGCCAGCGGACAGGCCGGCGATACCGATCCGGTCGACCTGGGTGAGTCGGTGGCAGCTGAGTTGATCGAGCTGGGAGCCCTCGATCTGCTGCGTAATGCTTAAGCGTCAGCGGCCAAGGGCTATTCACCGTCAATAAAGAGCGGTTCGATAAGCTGTGGAATCACACCGGTTTCATGACCGCGGCGCAGCAGGGTGGCGACCGCCTGCCGTCCTCGTGGTCCGAAATCGAGTGTCCAGTCGTTGACATACATACCGACAAAGTCGTCCGCCATCTGCCGGTCCAGGCCGCGGCCATAACCGAGTGCATAGTCCAGTGCGTCATCGCGGTTGTCGAGGCCATACTGGATGCTCTGTTTGAGCAGCCCGGTGATCTCCTGCATCGCCTGCTCGCCAAGGTCCTTGCGGATGGCGTTGGCTCCGAGCGGCAGGGGCAGGGCGGTCTCGTCGTACCACCATTTGCCTAGATCCACAATCAGCTTGAGCTGCTGGCTGGCGTATGTCAGCTGGCCCTCGTGAATGATCAGTCCGGCGTCGACCGGCTGGCCCTCGTACTCGCCCGCCTCGACAACGTCCAGGATCTGGTCAAAGGGGACAAGGCAGTGTTCAAAGTCCACCTCGAGGCACATCCGCAAGGCCAGGTAGGCGGTCGTGAGCGTGCCGGGCACGGCAATCCGCATCGTCTTCAGGTCTTCCAGACTGACCTCGTCACGGGCCACGACCATCGGGCCGTACTGGTCACCCATGCTGGCACCACAGCTGCAGATCGCGTAAATGTCCGAGAGGTGAGCGTAGGCATGCAGGCTGACTGCCGTCAGCTCCAGCTCGGCGCTGAAGGCGCGGCGATTGAGCGTTTCAATATCGACCAGCTCATGTTCGAATCGATACGGCCCGGTATCCAGGGCATCCTTGGCCAGGGCATAAAACATGAATGCATCGTCCGGATCCGGACTGTGTCCCACCCGAATCAACTGTCGCTCATCATTTCCCATGGCAGATTACTCCGGCGGATCTCGTTGGCCCTTCGAGCGGTCAATGATGCGTCATGATCTGGCCACATGCAATGGGACAGCGGATCCAGAAAACGTGCTGACGGTATGCCAAACTGGTGTCTCTGAACAAGCAGGAATTGTGGCAGGCTGATATTATGACGCCTGTCACGGCGCCGGCAGCCGTGCCTGCAGTGCCGCTCGGATGGCAGGAGGATTCGACTCTTATGGGCACCTTCGCTTTCACTTCCAATCCAGAACCAACCATTGGTGTGGAATTGGAGCTGGGACTTGTCGATCGCACCAGCTGGCAGCTGGCCAACCGGGTCAACGAGGTGCTGGAGTTGATACCCGAGTCGCTGGCTGATGTGTACAAGCCCGAGTTGATGCAGGGTTGTATCGAAGTCATCACCGGAGTCTGCAGCCAGGTTGGCGATGTTCGCGAGGACCTGACGGACAAGCTGCGGATCCTGCAAGAGATCACCGATTCACTCGGCCTGGGACTCTGGTGGGGATCAACGCACCCCTTTTCCAGCTGGCGGGATCAGCAGATTACTCCCAACGAACGTTACAAGATGCTGGTTGACCTGCTGCAGGAAATGGCCCGTCGGCTGGTCACATTTGGTCTGCATGTGCATGTGGCGGTCAACTCGGGTGACAAGGCAGTCATGATTTGTGATCGCATGATGCAGCACCTGCCGACGCTGCTGGCACTCAGCTCCAGCAGTCCCTACTGGGAAGGCCGCGACACAGGACTCTGCTCACACCGATCCAAGATCATGGAAGGGCTGCCGACAGCCGGCTTGCCATCGATGATGAGGAACTGGAGTGAATATGTCTGGCTGGTCAACCACCTGGTCGACACCGGCTTCATTCATACCATCCGGGAGATCTGGTGGGACATCCGTCCGCATCACAAGTTCGGGACTGTGGAAGTGCGGATTTGTGATATGCCGGGAAACCTCGACGACACGCTGGCAATCGCGGCACTCGTGCAATGCCTGGTCCAGGCGCTCTCCGATGACATTGACCAGGGGACCTACCAGCATGACTGCCATCCGATGATGGTTCGGCAGAACAAATGGCGTGCCTGCCGATTTGGAAACAAGGCTCAGCTGGTGAATTCTTACACCTACGAGGTGCAGTCGGTGAAAGATATCACCGATTGGCTGGTCGACCGCCTGCTGCCGATCTCACAGTCGCTGGGTTGCGAAGCGGAGCTGCTGGAGGTGCGGGAGATGGCACGTCGGCCAAGCTGGGCTGATCTGCAGCGGAAGATTCTGGCCCAGACGGAGCAGCCGGAAGAGATCGTCAAGCAGCTGACTGAGCAGGCCAGGGTGGAGTGAGTTGGCGAGTGGGTACAGGTTAAGCAATGACCCCTACGGGACTCGAACCCGTGTTGCCGGCGTGAAAGGCCGGAGTCCTAGACCGCTAGACGAAGGGGCCGTGTGGTCGCAACAGCTGCGACCGGCTGGCGCGTTTTATATGCGGCGCACGGTCATATCGTCAAGTGGGTTTGACGTTACCGTGACAGGTATTCCAGCAGAAAGCGGAATACAGGCGCTGAGGGTACAACACCGGCGCGGCGGAAAAGAGGGGCCTGGAGGCCGTGATCGCAGGGCGAACCGACCTCCTGAGCATCCAGACAGGACCGAGCGGAAAGTGGCAGCTGGTGCCGCTTAACCGTTGTCGCCAGCAGCTTCCGTCTCGCTGGGGACCTCGCCCTTGGCTGCCGCCTCATTCTGCTTGATCAACTCGTACACTTCGTGACGATGAACTGGCACTTCCTTGGGAGCTTCCACACCCAGTCGTACCTTGTCGCCTCGAATGTCAACAACAACGATTGTGATATCGTTGTCGATGACGATGCTTTCGTTCTTCTTCCTAGACAGAACTAACATGGTTCATTCCTTTGCGGCCGGCAGCGTAACTATGTCTCCAAGAACAATCACACTGCCAGTCATAACTCTCACCGCGACACCTCAAGTGCCGCTTTATTCAGGGTTTACAGGAGCTTGATTCCATCCCAGCCCAGCCTGAAAACGAGTATTCCTTCCCTTCACTCTACGCCCTGACTGTAGTGAGTCAAGAAACGCCATAAGGAGGACCCGCTTTTTCTCAGCTTTATTCCCAAACAGTCGAAATGACTGCGCCATTCCAACTCAACCCATTATTCCGCACAGTCTTTGGTTTGTCAGCAGCTAGCATTTGTTAACTCCATAAGCGATAGCACTTTACGGCATTTCATCGACCCTGCTTGCGGACTGACTGCCGCAATCTATAATGCAGCCAAGTCTGGCAGTTTCCAGGCTGGTCGGGTGGTATGCCCGGAAAAAAAACTTGTCGATTCGAGGTCACACCGGCCTGAGCCGGTCGAACCTCCAAAGAATTCCCCACTTATGGGGGGAGTTACATAAATGAGCGGCTTTCGGCAGTGGCTAGGAAACATCACTCAGACCGTGAGAACGGTGAGTAATGGGCTGCGGGTAACGTTACGTTACTGGCTTAAGACTTACAGTGGAAATCGAGAGTACCGGGGAGAGAGCTACGGTACATTTACGGACCGATTTGAGTATCCGGAGAAGCCGGTACCGGTAGCGGATCGTTATCGCGGGTTCCATCGTTTCGACCTCACCACCTGCATCGCCTGTGACCAGTGTGCCAAGGCCTGTCCGGTCGATTGCATTTACATTGGCAAGGAGCGGGTGTCGGACGGCAAGGGTTTTGTGGTCCGGGGATTTGCCATCGACTATTCGAAGTGCATGTTTTGTGCACTCTGTGTGGAGCCCTGTCCTGTGGATTGTATTTTCATGGGTGCCACGCATGATTTGAGTTGTTACAGTCGCGACGGCTGTATTGTCGACTTCTCCCGTTTGCCGACCGACGTCAGTTGGGGTCGATCGACGTTGAATCCCACCGCGGTCGCTCAATCCAAGGTCCTGGCCGCACCAACACACGGCGGTCCCAACCAGTAAACACGTCGGCACAAGCCGGCCTGACTCAAGACGAGCATCACGTATGACACCTGAGCCAAGCATAATTTTCACGATTGAGCGAGCCAACGCAGCATTGCCGCTGGTCCGATCGATCACCCGTGACCTGGCCCAGATTTCTCGTGAGGTGATCGATCGACGTTGTCAGGTCCAGCGACTGCTGGCTGGACGCAGCATCGACGACAGCGATCCGTACACGGCCGAGTTGGCCCAGGTGCAAGAGGAGATGGAGTCGCAGGTCGGACAGCTGGACGAATACCTGGAGGAGTTGGCTGAGCTGGGTGTGGAGGCTCGCAACGGACCGGAGGGGCACATCGACACGGTCGATTTTCCTGCCGAAATGGACGGGCGACTGGTTTACTTGTGCTGGCAATTTGGCGAAGAAGAAGTCTCCCACTGGCATGAAATTGAGGCTGGCTTTGCTGGTCGTCAAAAGCTGGTTGTGGAAACGGCAGCGGAGGAGGCGTGCTGAGCCGGGATCGGTCCCAGGCATGCTGTATATTGAAGGACTGTTGAGGGACTGTTGCAAACGGCAATCCCCTGTTTAGAATCTCGTTCTGGTGTATTTCGGGGCAACTATTCACTGACTGGCGCAAACCTGCTTGAGCAGACCCGCTGGCACCCGCTGCCGCGAGCATACAAAGCTGATCCTGCTGGAACTAACTGACCTGGCTCGCGATGGCCTGCGATTAAACCGATGTCGGCAATTCAATCATCCACGAGCATCGTCGCCTACCTGGCTCTGTTCGTCACGCTAGGCCTGCTATTCCTGCTGGTGAACTTGCTGGTTGGCAAGTTGCTGCGGCCCAACAACCCCACTGTTGAGAAGGGGGAGATCTACGAATGCGGCGAGCCGACGATCGGCACCAGCTTCGTACAGTTCGACCTGCGATTCTATGTGGTCGCTCTGCTGTTCATTATTTTTGATGTTGAGGTCGCGTTCTTCTTCCCCTGGGCAACGGTTTTTGGCAAGGCAGAGCACTTGCATGACGCCGCCGAAGCGGCCGCCGTGGCTCCGGCTGACATCGACATGATCTACCGCGAGATGGGAATCCAGAATTCCACCGGCGTGCCCCGTACGAACCAGCGCATAGCCGAGGGTGCCAAGAAGCTGTCCTACCTGACACTGGTCGACATCGCCATTTTCTTCGGCATCCTGATGGTTGGATTCGCTTATGTCTGGAAACGTGGTGACCTGGATTGGGTCCGCGCCGTTTCCCCCCGTGGTCCACCGGCGAGCGACTCCAGCGAAGCTGAAGCAGACAAACCCAGTAACTGAAGCCAGTCAGCTGACAGGCGACTTACCCATGAACGAAAAATCAATAGTCGAGCAACTCGAAGCTCAGTTTGGCGACCAGATCGTGGCGGTCGAATTGGATGCGATCGACCAGTGGATCGAAATCCAGCCCGCCTCGCTGATCGAGATCTGCCAGTACCTGCGCGACACCGATGGGATCCAGCTGGAGATGCTGAACTGCATCACCGTCGTCGATTACCTGCAGACCGATCCCAAGAAAGCAGCCAAGCTTGACTGGGAACCGCACCTGGAAGTTGTCTACCACCTCAGCAGTATCAGTCACAAGCATTCGCTGGTGGTCAAGCTGAAGCTCGATCGCTGGCAGGATGAAGACCAGCAGCTACTGCCTGACGTGCCCTCGGTCAGTCAGATCTGGAGTACAGCTGACTGGCACGAGCGAGAGGTCTTCGATCTCTCCGGCGTCAACTTCACCGGCCATCCAGCACTGAAGCGAATCCTCTGTCCAGAGGACTGGGTCGGCTACCCGTTACGTAAAGATTACCAGATGCCCCAGGAGTACCACGGAATCCGCGGCCGTTAGGATCAACCTGCCAGTCGGCGGATCTCCCCAGAAGGAACCAGCCAGACCATGTCATCCCAGCTTGATGACCAGCGAATTATCGAGTTCGACGTCCGCACGGACGAGATGCTCGTGAACATGGGACCCCAGCATCCCAGCACACATGGTGTGTTGCGGCTGGTCCTGCGCACCGATGGCGAGATCATCTCGCAGGTCGAGCCTCAGATTGGCTACCTGCATCGTTGTGCCGAGAAGATCGGCGAGAACCTGACTCCCCGCCAGTGGATTCCTTACACCGACCGGATGGACTATCTGGCCGGCATGAACATGAACCTGGGCTGGGCCCTGACGGTTGAGAAGCTGATGGAGCACGAGTTATCGGACAAGGCCAAGCACTTGCGAGTGCTGATTGCCGAACTCGGTCGGATTGCCAGCCACCTGGTCGGCATGGGGGCTTACGGATTGGATCTGGGAACATTCAGTCCCTTCCTCTACGCCTTCCGCGAACGCGAAAAGATTCTCGACCTGTTCGAGGATGTCTGCGGCGCCCGCCTGACTTACAGCTACTTGACTCCAGGTGGAGCAACTGCGGACCTGCCCCCGGGCTGGCTCGAACGCTGCCAGGAATTCCTCGACCAGTTTGAACCGGTGATCCAGGAATACCATGCGTTGCTGACCACCAACGCAATTTTCATCAAGCGTACGGCCGGCATCGGGGTGATGTCTGCCGAGATGGCAATTGACTACGGCTGCACCGGACCGGTTTTGCGTGGCAGCGGCGTGAACCACGACTTGCGATTCCATGGCGAGGAAATCTACACCGAGATGTACGACGGTTACATCTTCGACGTGGTCTGCGAAAAGGATGGCAGCTACCCGGTCGACGAGACCTATCCGCCCGTACCAGAGGATGCTGTGCTGGGAGATTGCTGGCATCGGTTCTATGTGCGGATGCTGGAGGTTGTGCAGAGCATCAAGCTGGTGCGGCAGGCGATGGAGCGATACAGCAGCGCCTCGGGCGACTGGGGTATTCCAATCAAGTTGAGCCAGCGATTGCCGGCCGGCGAGGCCTACCTGGAAACCGAGGCACCACGGGGCCAGATGGGCTTTTATCTGGTCAGCGACGGAACGGCGATTCCCTGGCGGGTGCGGGCACGCAGTAGTTGTTTCTGCAACCTCTCTGTCACCGCGCCACTCTGCCAGGGCTGTTTGCTGGCTGATGTCCCGGCCATCGTGGGATCACTGGATGTGGTAATGGGAGAAATTGACCGCTAGTTGTACACGCTTCCACCGCGATTTCGGTCGGAGTCATTCAACAGGGTAAAGACAAGCACGTGGCAGAACTCATCAACATCAGATTAGGACTGGAAGGCTCGGCCTTCGGCTCGATCGCCGCTGCGGTGATCCATGCCCTGTTATTGCTGCACGTCGTCGCCGTCGGTGCGCTGGTCTTCATCTGGATGGAACGCAAAATCGCCGGTCGCATCCAGGACCGGCTGGGGCCGACTCGCGTGGGCGGCAAGTTCGGCTGGCTGCAGACGCTGGCTGACGGCCTCAAGCTGATTACCAAGGAAGACATCACGCCGCAGAACGCCGACAAGATGCTCTTCAAGATAGCACCCTATGTCAGCTTTGCCGCCAGCTACGCCGCCTTCCTGGCTCTCCCCTTTGCCGACGGCTGGGTCGCCAATAATGTCAACTCGGCAGTCTTCTTCGTCCTGGCGGTACTCGGGCTGGAAGTTTTTGGCGTGATTCTGGCCGGCTATTCGTCCGGCTCCAAGTGGTCGCTGTTCGGTGCTATTCGTGAAGCGGCCCAGGTGGTCAGCTATGAAGTGCCGCTCGGTCTCTGCGTGGTGGTACCTGTCTTCCTGGCCGGCACCATGAACCTGGTCACGATCGGTAACATGCAAGCGGGCTATTTCACCAACTGGTTCGTATTCCACGACATCTTTACGTTTGGCACCTTCTGGATTTTCTTCACCTGCGCTACGGCAAGTGTTAACCGCGCTCCTTTTGATCTGGCCGAGGCAGAAAGTGAACTGGTCGCCGGCTTCCATACGGAGTACTCGGGGCTGCGGTGGAGTTTCTTCTTCATGGCCGAGTATGGCTCGATGTTCCTCGTCAGCGGCCTCGGCGCGATCCTCTTCTTCGGCGGCTGGCATGGACCGATCCCGCTGATGTCGATACTCGGCCTGCCTGAGAGTGGGGTCCTGGGAAATTACCTGGCCAACCTCGCCGGCTGCGTGAACTTCATGCTCAAAGCGGTTGTCGGTGTGACTGTCATGATGTGGGTCCGCTGGACCTTGCCCCGACTGCGAATTGACCAGGTCATCACCACCTGTCTGAAGTACTGTGTTCCGCTGGCCTCCGTCTGCTTTATCGGTGCCGTCGGCTGGCAGGTTCTCGACCTCCCCTCACCCAGCGACTGGCACCTCGGAACTGGGCCGGCCTACAAGGTCCACGAGGAGTGGGCGACCCACACGAACAATTCGGCGGCATCTGGCGCCGACGATAGAGGTCCTGAAACAACCGAACAATACCAGCGGGAATCCGACCAGCTGTTACCGCCTGAGCCGGATGATGCAGACAAGCCATTGACTGGCTCGTCCGGATCGCCGCGATCACTGACTGCCACGCCGCTCGGCCAGGAGCTGTCACCATGACCTCAGCACTGCTGGCTAACATCTCGTCCGACTTGTTCTTCATCGTTTTCGCCGGTATCGCCTGCGTCTTCGCCGTGGCCGTCTTGTTGACCAGCAATATCGTGCGGATGGCCTTCTACCTGGTGATCTCGCTGGGAGCCACCGCCGGCCTGTTCTTCCTGGCCGGTGCGGAATTCGTGGGGGCCATGCAGCTGATGATCTATGTCGGTGGCACGCTGGTGCTGCTGATCTTCGGCGTGATGCTGACAGCACAGAGTCGCTTCGTCAACATGCGGACACATCCCCGCGACTGGATCATGGCGATTATCGTCGGCGGTTCGCTCTTGATGCTGCTACTGACAGCAGCCTTTCGTGTCCCCAGTTGGCACGAGGAGCAGCAGGTGATCGCGGCCGCGAGCGAGTTGGAGGTGGCGGATTCCAAGACAGCCACCCGACTGGGACTGGCCCTGAGTGGCGTCCGGGTCGACAAGATCAACGCCGACGAACAACTCAAACAGGGCATGTCCGGATACCTGCTGCCCTTCGTGATTGTCTCCATCCACTTGCTGGTGGTCCTGATCGGGGCCGCTTACATGGCTCGCAGCAAGCGCATGGTACGCCGCACAAGCGAGCAGGCCGAGGACACCACCAGCAGCTAGAAAGAACACCGCACAAAACAGGCCGCGACCCGCGGCAGAACAAGCAGATTGACCATGACACTACTCGCCACCACAACCGTTTCCATGTACCTCGCAGTCGGGGCCGTGATGTTCGTCACCGGCGTCGTCTGTATGGCGACCAAGCGAAACGCGTTGGGGATCTTGATGGGTATTGAGCTGGTGCTGAATGGCGCCAACATCAACTTTATTGCTTTTGGCAGTGAGTACTTGCGGCCCGATTCGCTGGGCCTCGATGGACAACTGATTGCCCTCTTTGTGATCGTACTGGCTGCCGGCGAAGCTGCCGTGGCACTGGCGATTGCACTGAATTTTTACAACAACCACGCCACCGTGGACGTGGACCAGGCTGATGAGCTGAAAGGCTAGACGAACGTGACCGGGCTGATTCCAACACTCCTACTGGCTGCCGTGCTGCTCCCGCTGGGATCATTCTTCTTGATCCTGCTGGCTGGCCATCGGCTCCGCGAGCATGCTGCCGTCGTGGCAACCGGTGCGATCCTGATCGCCAGCCTGCTCTCCTTTGCCAGCTTCTTTATCTGGGTTGGTGGTCACCGCGACACCATCTTCCCGGACAACGATGGACAGGTCACGGTGCCCGCAGACCCAGATTCGGTGGCCAGCAGCGTTTCCTACGATGAGTCGACATCGGACGCTGGCGACGACCACGATCACGGACATGAAGGCAGCGGACACGATCATGACGGCGACGATCACGGAGATCACGGCAGCGGACATGATGGCCAGGCAGATACGAATCACGACACCGCTGGTCATCAGACGACGAGGATCGAGGCCGAGAGTGGCGAGTACTACACGCTGGGCGTGTTCGGCAGACTGCAGCTGACGATCGGTTACTACATCGACACGCTGACCATCTGTATGTTTTGCATGGTCACGCTGATCGCCACGCTGATCCACTTCTACGCCCAGGGCTACATGCACGAGGAAGAAGATGACGAGGTGGTGGACCACGAGGTCACGCTCGAGGATGGCAGCCCCTTCAAGCGACCCGGCCGCTATCACCGCTTCTTCCAGTACCTCTCACTGTTCTGCTTCAGCATGCTGGGGCTGGTACTGGCCGGCAACGTGGCGATGGTCTTCGTCTTCTGGGAACTGGTGGGTATCTGTTCCTACTTCCTGATCGGCTTCTACATCGAGCGTAAGAGTGCGTCCACGGCAGCCAACAAGGCCTTTATCGTCAACCGTGTCGGCGACTTCGGTATGATCATCGGGCTGATGGTCTTCTGGACGGGCTGCGGTACTCTCTCCTTCGGCGACTACCACAATCAGGATGGGACCACGGCGGCCGGGCTCTTTAGCCAGGCACGGCCGGCGGACAATCACCACCAGCTGGTCACACCCGAGGGGCTGGTCAAGCTCTCTGCACGCTCCGAAATCCGTGCCGCTGTCCAGCAGCGTCGCAAGGAACTGCTGCAGGTCGGATTGGATCTAGAGGCCCCCGAACGGGAGGCCTTGATCGCAGCCAAGGTCAGTCAGCTTCGCAACGACAACCCGAATGATACGACCCGGCCACGCTATGGCTACTGGCTGCTGATCGTGGGAGGACTCGGAATCTTCTGCGGCTGTGTCGGCAAGAGTGCACAATTCCCGCTTCATGTCTGGCTACCCGACGCCATGGAAGGTCCCACGCCGGTCTCGGCACTGGTCCATTCAGCCACGATGGTGGCGGCTGGTGTCTACCTGGTGGCCCGCTTCTTCCCGATGTTCGCGCCCGAGGTGTTGCTGGTGATCGCCGTGCTTGGCGTGATCACGTTATTCATCGCAGCCACGATCGCGATCACGGCGACCGATATCAAGCGAGTGCTGGCTTATTCGACGATCAGCCAGCTCGGTTACATGATGATGGCCCTTGGCGTGGGTGCCTGGGCGGCCGGCGTCTTCC
>CAUZOB010000143.1:0-13280 GCA_963581185.1 Planctomycetota bacterium
AAGACCGACGGGTGATAGTTGCGTCGCTGCAGCAAGTACATGCTACGTCGCCACATTGTCTTCTCATTCACCTGGTCATACCCTGCCTCGACAACCATCCCGTCGGGCAGATTGACTGTTCCTGACGGCGGGCCGCCCCGTCGCGTGTCGAGCCGCCCGCTGGCGACCAGCATCGAATCGCGCACAATCTCGGCTTCCATTCGCCGTAGCCGCTGTCGCCACAACAGTCGGTTGTTCGGATCAACATCCTCGGCACGCTTGGCGACCTCGGACTCATCGACGTCCGACCGCTGCATGTAAGTCTGCGATGTCATGATCAACTTGAGCAGCGGTTTCAGTTTCGTCTCGTTATCGACAAAGTTACCAGCCAGCCATTCAAGCAATTGCGGGTGAGTCGGTTTCATACCGGAGACACCAAAGTTGCTGGCGGTCTCCACCAGTCCATCCTCGAATAGACGCTGCCAGATCCGGTTCACTCGTACGCGGGCGACAAGGGCCCCGGCCTGGCTTTCCCAGTTCGTCAGCTGGCGGGCCAGCTGTAGACGCTTGCCACTGGTCTGCCCTAGCGGCTCAACATCGGGAGCAGGAAACAGCGGGTCCTCGAGGACCGAGAAGATCCCGGCTTCGACCTCCGCACCTGGCATCTCGAACTCTCCTCGCCTGAGTACAAATGTGGATCGCACGGAACCGACGTCGTAGACCGCCTGCACCCACTCCTGCTGGTCGCGTTGCTCCAGTTCTGCCAGGATTCCCACAAGCGCCACTTCGCGCTGCTTCTGTTCAGCCGTCAGTGCCGTGATAATCTGATCGCGATTGAACTCAAACTTCTCACCAAGCTTCTCGGTGAGGTATTTCTGCACCTCGTTTCTCTTCTCCTTGGGAATTACCTGTGCAGCCAGTAGATCGGCTCGAACCTGTTCCGGAATAGCAGCCACGGTACGATCGTAGAGAATCGAACGGCCAGCTTCACGAATGGCCGCCAGTTCAGACGTCGCCGCCTGTTGTTGCTTGACGAATTCAACTTGCTCTTGTGCGCCACGCAATCGCAATTCACGCTGCGGCGGAGTGAGCCAGTCACGGGGAGTGAAAGCAGGCATGATAAATGCCGTGAAGCGATAGTAATCACGCTGGGATATCGACTCAAACTTGTGATCGTGACATTTGCAGCACTGCATGGTCAGGCCCAGCAGATTCTGTGATAGCGATTCCGCCGTCTGGTGCAGGACGAAATAGCGAATGCTGAAGATATTCAGTTCGCCCTGGTCAGTCGAATCGGGACTGCTGCGCATCATGCCCGTGGCAATCAACTTCTGACGGATGCTGTCATCGAAGTGAGTTGCATTTCGCCAATCGACCAGTTCGTCGCCAGCAAGTTGTTCAACAAGAAAGTCCTCGAACGGTCGATCCTCATTGAATCTCCTGACAACATAGTCCCGGTATCGCCACTTCCCTTTAGCTGGGCTAACAATCACCTGGTCATTGTCCAACGCATTCGTGTCGGTATGCCCGACACTGTCCAGCCAGTGCCTGCCCCAGCGTTCGCCAAAATGCTCTGAAGCAAGTAGACGGTCAAGCAGGTTTTCCCAGGCCCCAGGCGAGTCATCTTGAATGAACGCGTCAAGTTGCTGTGGGCTGGGCAGCAAACCGGTCAGGTCAAGTGACGCACGCCGAATCAGCGTGGCTCGATCAGCAGTAGATGAAAGCGATAAACCGCTGGCTTCAAGTTGTTGCACGATGAACTGGTCAATTGCATTACGAGCAGCGTCGACAGCTTGAATTGCCGGGACTTCAGGACGGCCTAGCCGCTGAAAGGACCAGTGATCGCTCCGGTTTTCACTGGCCAGGCTTGCCAGGTCCACTTTTTCAGTCGCCTTCGCACCGCCATCAATCCAGCGACGAATCAGCTCCACTTCACTGTCCAGGAGCGGATCGCCCGCCTCTCGCGGCGGCATTTCCTTGGAGGCCACAATGTGCAGTAAGAAGCTCTTCTGAGCGTTGCCAGGTGTGAGCACGGGACCCGACGTGCCACCCCGATAGAGGCCAACGAGATCGGTCAGGTTGAGACCTCCCTCCGGATCCTCCTTGCCGTGACAGTCATGACAGCGCCGAGCCAGTAACGGCACGATGTGCTCCTCGAAAAGGACCTCTGCAGGTTCTGATCGCTGGTAGCTGGAGCCAAGTTGATACTTCCGTGTCAGGTAATCGCCAACCGCGTGTTGTTCCTTGGCTCTCAGAACCCGGTTGAAAACAAGAATCTCGAACAGGTCGCCGCGGAAATAATGCTCATCGGTTCCCTTCTGAAACTGGTGCCCAATCGTCAACCGGCTGCCACCCTGAAAACCCAGGAAACCGACGTCGCCGCGATACCGTCCGTGGTCGACTGCCGCACCGTCGTGATAGAGAGCCCAGCGCTGGTTGCCAGCGTAGGCCGCTTCCAGGACATGCCGCCGGCCATCCCAGGAATTCGTGGCCGACACACCTTCCGCTCCAAACAGCACTGCAATTCGTGCTCGTCCTTTTGAGTCAGGATCGGCAGCGTAATCCTCATAGCCAAACCAGAAGCCCTTGCGCTTGTGAGAGTACATGTCTCCCTGGCTGGCACTCGAAAAATCCAGCACCCGCGGGCTGCCAGACTCCTGCTGCGCCGCCTGCATGACAACAAACAACTGGAATGGCTGTTCACCCGAGAGGAAACCGTTGAGCGACGCCCGCCCCAGGCGAGATTTACTGAAGCGAACTGCTGGCCGGTCGTCGACCATCACCTTCTGCGGCTGAAGAGCCGCATCCGCTTCGCTGACAAGATTTCCCTGGCCACTCTTGTCGGGCCACTGGGTGACCTTGCCGTCAGCCGTTTCGACATCCGCAGCGTCGAGCCAGAGTACAAGTCCATCGCGTGGGATAACATCAGCGTGCGGGTCACCTTCCTGCGCGAAGGCAGGACATGACAACACGAGAATGGCGAGAAAAGGAAAGATTGGACGTCGCATGTTCAGACGGTATGGGCCAAGGGCAAAGTCGATGCCGTGATCGACAAGCCGTCAATATACCGAATCGCGTTGTCGCCATCGATGAAATCCACTGGCCGATGAAATACTGACTCACCGTTGATAAAGCCGGGTGCTACAACCCCACGCAATTCCAGAGGGTTACAGGCGGACCCGGCGGATTCGCAATTCACAGCAGATGTGAGAGAATCCTAACGGTCGTTTACGCCACTCGAACAATTAACCAGGTCGATCAGGTCAACTTCACGAGAGGAACTCTCGATATGAACCGCTTTTTCTTCTTGCTCTCCACAATTGCTGTTTTCCTCTCGTCACTGGAAGCTGTTCTAGCAGACGAGCAGGCAGACGACGGGAAATTGCGCATCGTCTGTTTCGGTGCCCATCCAGATGATGCTGAATACAAGAGCGGTGGTACGGCTGCCTTGTGGGCCCAGCAGGGGCATCATGTCTTGCTGGTGTCGGTTACCAACGGCGACATTGGTCATTGGCAAATGTCCGGCGGAGCGCTGGCAAAACGTCGGACTGCTGAAAGTGCCGAGGTGGCCAAGCGACTGGGGGTCAGCTCGAAGGTCCTCGACATCCATGACGGGGAGCTCTTGCCGACGCTGGAAAATCGCAGGACAATCTGCCGGATCATACGCGAGTGGAAAGCAGATATCGTGATCTCTCACCGACCGTGGGATTACCATCCCGACCATCGCTATACCGGAATCCTGGTGCAGGATGCTGCATTCATGGTGACTGTTCCGTATTTCTGTCCGGACGTGCCGCACCTGACGAAGAACCCGGTCTTCCTTTATTCCAGCGACTCCTTCAGGAAGCCCTATCCCTTTGATCCAGATGTAGTGGTCTCTGTGGACAGTGTTTTCAAGGAGAAGGTCTACGCCCTGTCGGCGCTGGTGTCACAGGCATTTGAGGGAGGAGCGGGAGGAAGCCCTGAACGGCTGGCCCTGGTTCCCCCTGCATCGGCGCCAGAGGAGAGACTCGAATGGCTGACGGAGCGGTGGTCTAACCGCCAATCGCGCGAAGCGGACCGATTTCGAGAACAGCTGGTCCGCTGGTACGGCGTGGAACGGGGCAGCAAGGTGAAGTATGCCGAGGCTTTCGAGATCTGCGAATACGGTTCGCGACCGAGCCGGGAACAGCTCAAGGA
Organism: Planctomycetota bacterium; assembly: GCA_963581185.1. Lineage (GTDB taxonomy): Bacteria > Planctomycetota > Planctomycetia > Pirellulales > Pirellulaceae > SAT2750. The sequence goes on from CAUZOB010000143.1 coordinate 4,159, forward strand.
ACTCTTTCCGTTCTATGCAGAGACGGTCGAGCGTCAAAGCAGTGAATAAGTGACCGCCTGGATCAGCACGGCCAGCGAAGCGCACAACTGCACGTTCTCGTCCCGGCGACGCGAGCCGCAGCAGCAGAAACGACAATCCAGTACTGCCCACCCCCCTGCGATCGACAAGTCATGGTTTACACTAACCTTCGTTCAGGGACCGAGGGCCTGCAGCTAAGATTTTGGCATGAGTAAGCACCTGCAATTCAGACAGCACTGGGGGTTGTCCGGGCCCCATCGGCAGACAGTGATCGGCGCGCTCCTACCCAGTCGCTACAAGCCCGCCCACACGCGGCGCCATATTGTCACGCTGGAAGACGACGAACAGCTCTACCTCTTTGAAAACGGACCCTCCAATTCCGGAACTGTTCCGATCGTGCTCGTTCATGGGCTGGGTGGCACATACCAGTCGGGTTATCTCGTCCGTATCAGCGCAAAGCTTGCCCAGCGCGGCATGCAGATCTTTCGTGTGAACCTGCGCGGCTGTGCGGAAGGAGTACAGCTGGCTCAAAAGACAGCTCATGCTGGCTGTATCCACGATCTGGCCAATGCACTGGAATGGATTCAACAGCACTCGAACGGTCTCGCGCCTGCCATCGCCGGATTTTCACTCGGGGGTAATATCCTCCTCAAACTACTGACACAACTGCAGCAGTTTCCCGGCCTGCAGATTTCCCGGGCCGTTGCCGTCGCTCCACCAGTGGACCTGGATGCCAGCTGCCAGGCGATCACGAAACAACATAGAGGATTCTACGACCGATCCTTTCTAAGGAGCCTGCGGAAGGACCTCAAGGCTCGAGCGAAAGTGTATCCCGATTGTCCCTACGCAAGGCTGAATCCGTTTCCGCGGACACTGCGGGAATTCGATGATCGCTTCACGGCGCCCCTGAACGGGTTCCAGGGAGCACGTGATTACTATCAGAAAAGCAGCAGCAAGGACCAGCTAGATCAAATCACCACAGTAACGAGCATCCTGATTGCCGACGACGACCCGGTCGTGCCAGCTGGTATTTTTGAAGATGTCGAGCTCTCTGCAAGCACGACCCTGCTGCGTACCAGGCACGGCGGGCACCTTGGCTACCTGTCGAATCGTCTCCCTGAGGGTGACCGCCGCTGGATGGACTGGAAAGTTATTGAACTGTTATTGGGAGATGGTCAGCAATGATTCCGAAGCGAACTCTCGGCAATACCGGGCTTGAAATCACGCAACTTGGATATGGCAGCATGGGTCTGCGCGGGCCGAATACCTGGGGGGTACGCGTAGTTGATGATGAGGATGCGGACAAGTTCCTCAACCTGGTACTCGATAGCGGAATCAACTTTATCGACACCGCTCCCGACTACGGTGCCAGCGAAGCGAGGATTGGGCGAGCCATCAGTTCACGACGAAGTGAGTTTTACCTGGCGACAAAGTGTGGCTGTGACTATGTCCAGCATGACGATCACATTGACGTGGTTCATACCTGGACCAGGGAGGTGCTGGAAAGAAACATCGAGACCAGTCTGGCCCGCATGCAGACAGACTATATCGACCTGCTGCAGTTTCATGGCGGGGATGCTGAAACGCTCGAACGTGAGGGACTGATCGACCTGCTCGTCGACTTTCGCAGCCAGGGATTGATCCGACACATCGGCTCTTCCAGCTCCTTGCCGAATCTGCCCGGCATGATCGAGCTAGGAGTCTTTGAGACTTTTCAAATCCCCTATTCCTGCCTGGCACCACAGCATCACGACGTGATCAGCCAGGCGGCGGAAACGGGAGCGGGGATCATCATTCGAGGCGGGATTGCACATGGCGGTCCGGATGCCGAGATAGAACGTCCGGCTCTTAACGATATCTGGAGCACAGCAGGGCTTGATGAGTTGCTTGCTGAAGACATGACACGGGCTGAGTTGATTGTTCGCTACACATTAAGTCACCCACATTGTCACACAACGATTGTGGGGACCTGTAGTGAGTCACACCTGGCAGAAAACCTTGCCAGCATCAGCAGAGGCCCGCTCAGCGACTCGCTCTATGATGATATCGCCACTCGAGTCCGACAGGCTGTGTAGCTTGCAGGCCTGAGCTCTCACCTCTGGATTCTTGAGAGCAGCCTTTGAATTGCGACAGCCCAACCAGTGACTATTTCGCAATACAGTAAAGGTGCTTGTCGCTGCGCAAGAACAATGCACCATTCGCGACCGCCGGAGAGGCAAGAAACATCCCCTCAAGCTGATTGGTGGCGGCAACTTTGAACTCCCGCCCCGCCTCAATGATCGTCGCTTTGCCGTCCTGATTGACAAAGTAGATGTGCTCGCCAACTTGGATTGGCGAACAACGGAAGCGGCCGCCCAGCCGCTCTCGCCAAAGAAGCTTGCCGGTGATGGCATCCAGGCACTGGGCAGTCCCTTCATCGTCAACGACATAGATCTCCTTGCCATAGAGCAGCGGCGAGGGAACGTGCCCAATCCCATTCGGGTTCTTCCAGACGAGATCCTCATCCTTGATTTCCCCCTTGGCGCCCGGCTTGATGGCATAGATACAGTGATGGTCCTGGGCAACCGAGCCAACGATATAAAACAGGCCATTGCCATAGGATGGGCGACCGACCAAAGAAAAACCGACGTACTGATGCCACCATATCTCCTCGCCCGTCTCCAGGTCATATGCTGCCACATGCTCGGATCCTGAGGATATCAACTGGGTCATGCCTCCCACTTCCACAACCAGCGGTGTCGAATAGGCCATCTTGAAGAAGCCTTTTTCCGCAACTCGCTCAAGGTGTTGGCGAGGCGTTTTCCAGATGATCTCTCCGGTCAATTTGTCGAGCGCGGCAACAAACTGGGCGTCCGTGCCATCGCATACCAGGAACAGCTTGTTCTTGTGAATGACCGGCGAGCTGGCAGCGCCCTGTGGTAATTCAAATGGTAACTCGGTGTTCTTCCAGAGGACTTTGCCAGTTTTGTCCAGGCAGACCGTTCCGCGAGGGCCAAAGTGGACATAGGCCCGCTCTTTCTCCAGCACCGGTGTCGGTGATGCATATCCGTTCTGCACATGTTTTGGTCCAATCTCGTCGGTCGTCAGAACTTCGACGTCAAATAGCAGTTTGCCGGTCTCCTGGTCGAGACAAACCGCATGCAGTGACCTGCCGTCCTCGTGGGAACTGGTCAGCCAGATCTGGCCGCCGCTGATCACGGGCGACGACCATCCCTCACCAGAAATGCCTGTCTTCCATGCGATTGACTCGCTTTCACTCCACGTCAGTGGCACTCCCTTGTCGTTGGAGTGTCCCTGGCCATCGGGGCCACGAAACTGTGGCCACTGGGCTTCGGCCACGTGCCAGCTACAAATCGTTAGCAAGGCAAACGTAAGCAGGAATGAAATTCGCATGAGTTGATGGTGCTCGCTGAATAACTGACTGGCTATCGATCTCGACTCATTACACATCGGATGACTGTAGTAAGTCAAACAGCCAGCTGCCCAGGGTCAACGGAATGTCACTTCCACACTCCCCAGTTGCCCAAACTCGGCAACGATTCTGTCGCCACTGGCAACCGGGACGAGTTCCACAGCAGAACCTGGAATCACGATGTCACCTGCCCGCAACCCGCTTCCATGCTCCACCAGGTGGGCAATCAGCCAGCGGAGTGAGTGCAGCGGGCCACCCATGATATCTGCCGCGACCCCGGACGTGACCGTGGCACCTTCACGCATGACTGACACCGCGCCATGAACCCAGTCAACGTCGTACGGTCCAACATGCTGGTCACCAATCACCAGGTTGGCGTGGATTCCATTCGAAGCGATCAGTTCCTGAATTGTCGGTTGGCCAAACCAGAAGTGGTAATTGTGAACCTCGATACCTGCTGAAACTGATTTGATTGCATCAAGCAGATGCTGATCATCGCTCGGCACATCATCCAGATCCTTACCAACAGTCAGCACAAATTCAGGTTCGATCGCGGGTTGGATATAGTCGCTCATGTCCAGTGTTGCGTCACCTCGCGTCACAAAGGGATCCATGATCCGGCCACAAATCGGTTCGCTGAGTCCGAATTGCTGACGAATGGCCGCGCTGGTGCAACCCACTTTGTAGCCAACCGGCTGTTCGCCACGAACGGATCGTCGCTCGATGACCAGCTGCTGAACTGAGTAAGCGTCCTCAATCGATAGTGCATCGATCGAGAGGTCCGCCGTGGGGGCTTGATGATCGTCGAAGGCACGAAGAAAGGAGGCAGCGAAAACTGATAGATCGTTCATCTCAACGCCGTCAGATGGATAATCCCGACTGCTGGTGACCGTCACAAGCTGGATACCCAGGGGCGGTACCCGGCAGGACCCGATCTAGAGTTTGCCCCAGATCTCTTTCAGCACCTCAAAAAAGATGGGATCGTAGATCTCCAATTCAGCCGCTACAAATGGGAAGAAGTCATTCCGGTAAAAGTAAGCTTCCGTCCCCTCGGCAAAATACTCTTTGGCATTCGTCGTTCCATAGTGCTTCACAGTCCGCCCGGTATACAGCAGAACCTGTTGGTACTTACCGGCGGCCATGGCACGATCGTAAGCGTCCTGGATCTTCGCATGGTTAAAACCGAGTACCTGGTCGTGGTAAGAGTGTGCCAGCTCATGAAGAATCACGGCGGGATGTTTTAAGATCTGCTGTCGTGAGAGCAGAGCGGCCGCACGAGGAATGTGGACCATCTTGTGCAGCCTGGGATCGTGCCCGTGATCCCGCAACCAGCCGATTCCCGGATGATATTGCATGTTCCCCAATGTCGGATGGTGATGTTCGATCCAGATCTCCAGCTTCTGCATCGTCTTCAGCTGTTTTTCCGGCAGCAGAATCGCAATTCTCTGCAGGTGGTTGCCAAGCATGCCAAGGGCCCTGGCACCGACTTCAGCGTGCTCGCCCTTGAGCATCGCCGGGTCGACATGCACCGTCCAACCTTCGATTGACTGCTTGACCGGATCAAATAAAACGCCGGGACGATCCTTCTTGCGGTTGTCTTCAGCCTGAAGAGGCCAGGCAACGGTTAAGAGTAGAAAGCTAAGCAGCACGTGTCGTCGCGTCATGTCCCAGGTCCTCAATTCAGTAAAGTCGACAGTCTCAGAGTCGTTTGCCCCAGCTATCAGAAGCAGGGATAGTTTCGCGGCGGCAAATCCAATGGGAAAGTGCCCCGTCAGGTAGATTGTAGCCGTTCAACAGGCCAGCTCACTCCCCCCACTTCGGTCGACTGGCTGCCTGGACTGACGCGTCAATTCAGCAACTCTGCTAGATTCAGAGGACTCTATTGCCAGACCCAAGGACATCGCTCGTGAATCACCTGCCTGGATTTATCGCATTCAGCATTTTCTGCGTAACAGCAGCGGTCAGCCAGGCCGACAATCCCAACGTTCTGCTGATCTGTGTTGACGATCTACGTCCGGAGCTGAAGAGTTTTGGCGCCGAGTACATCCATTCGCCCAATATCGATCAACTTGCCAACAGAGGGCGGGCATTTCACAGGCATTACGTCCAAGCACCCACATGTGGTGCCTCTCGTTACACCTTGCTGACCGGTCGTTACGGTCCCGCCTCCAACGGCGCCCTGTTCCAGCGGGCCAGCCGAATTGCCCGCGACCCCTCATCTGTCCCACCAAGTATGCCAACCTGGTTCCGCCAGCATGGTTACACGACCGTGTCGGTAGGCAAGGTATCACATCATCCCGGTGGACGAGGAGGGTCGGACTGGAATGACGATCAACAACCCGAAATGCCCGGCAGCTGGGATCGCCACCTCTTGCCGGCAGGCAGCTGGCAGCATCCGCGAGGCTGGATGCATGGTCTGGCCCACGGAGAGATTCGCAGAAATGCCGGTGAGATGGATGTCTTTCAGGCAACAGCGGGACCGGACGAGATCTACCCGGATGGTGTCGCTATCAACGAGGCGCTCGCCCAGTTGGGGCAACTTGCCAGCCAGGACAAGCCATTTTTTCTCGCCGTGGGAATCCTGCGTCCTCATCTACCTTTCGGTGCTCCAGAGAAATACCACGACCTCTATAAAGATATTGACCTACCTGATATCGCTCACCGGGAGAAACCAGCTGGTCGCACAACTTGGCACGGTTCAGGTGAGTTCATGAAATACAACCGCTGGAAACGCAACCCGAACACCGATGCGGAGTTTGCCATCGAGGTGCGGCGAGCCTACGCCGCCTGTGTGAGCTATGCGGATGCCCAGGTCGGACGACTGCTGGCGCAGCTCGAGGCGACAGGTAAAGCCGACAACACGATTGTCGTACTCTGGGGCGATCATGGCTGGCACCTCGGTGAACATGCGATCTGGGGCAAACATGCCCTCTTCGAAGAATCACTCCGTTCGCCCCTGGTGATCGCCTTTGCTGGGATAAAAAAGCCTGGCAAGCCAACCAGTGCTATTGTGGAAACGCTCGATCTCTTTCCCACGCTCTGCCAGCTGACCAATTTGGACTCGCCGGAAACGTTGCCCGGCACCTCCCTACTGCCGCTGCTTGAGAATCCTCGGCAGAGCGGGCATGTCGCCATCAGCTACTCGGGGCGGGCACAGACAATCCGCAGCTCAACCCATCGCCTCGTTCTTCATCGCGATGGATTTAGCGAGCTTTATGATCACAGGACGCCAGCCGGTGAGACCAGTAACATCGCCTCCGAGCAACCAGCGGTTGTCCAGCAACTGTCAGAACAGCTGCAGCAGCGACTGGCTCAAGACAATGCTAAATGAGCCACTGCTTCGCCTGGCCGCCTAGTGCTGGTAAACGAACTCTTTGGAGTTAAGAATCGTCCAGAGCACGTCTTCCCACGCTTTGCGACGATCGGGGTTGCTTTGGACGTAATCCAGCAGCTGCTGTTCTGCTTCTGCCGCGGGCTGCCGGCTCAAGGCACGCTGGTACAAATCATGCAATAGTTGTTGGTCTGAGGCGCCCGACGCCAGCATCTGGCTAAGTCGGCCAGTGGAAGATGACAGCTTCTTCGCTACAAGGTCGCCAACAGTCAATTCCAATGCCTGCTTTTGGCTGAATCCCGGGGAGCGATCGCATTCACACGTCTGCCGTCGGACCGGTTGCCCAAAAGTCCTCAGGAACGGATGCAGCTCGTATCGGACGTATTTTCCAGACGAGTTGATTAAGGTCACGAGGTCGGTCACAGGCAGCTGAACTGCACGAGTTCCCAGCGGCAGCTTCGTCGACTCTGTCGGAATACCAACAATGTAGTCGTTCATGATTTCATACTGTTCTGGGATATCCGTTACCTCGCAGATCGCATCCAGCAGCACCTCGGCTGGTAGCGGCCGAGCATTCTGGTGTGAGAAGTACCTGTTGTCACGCCGGTTGGAGAGGTTGGTAGCGGAGCTTAACTGGTAGGTGCGGGACAAAGTGATCGCCCGGATGAGGGGCTTAAGCCGGTATTCGCCAGCCACAAAGTACTCAGCCAGTCCCTCTAGCAGAGCGTCGTTGGCTGACGGATTGGAATCACGGAAATCGTCGACCGGCTCAACGATCCCGCGTCCATGAAGATGAAACCAGACTCGATTGACAATGGACTTGGCGAAGAAAGGGTTGTCCTGACGAGTCAGCCAGTCGACCAGGACAGTCCGATAGTCAGTCTCGGCTGCAATCGGCTGTGGTGGCTGGCCAGGAAAGTGTGGCTGCACACCCCGATGCTCAAGCTCGTTGAGATTTATTGCACTCAGGTCAAGTTGGACGGCGATCTGCCGACGATCAGGTCGCCCACTAGGCCCCTCTTTACCAAGCCGACTTCGCTTGACCTGTGAAAAAAATGCCGCCAGTCCGAGGTAATCGTCTTGTGTCCAGCGTTCGAAAGGGTGGTTATGGCACTGCGCGCATTGGAGCCGAATCCCCAGGAACAGTTGAGCTGTCGATTCGGCCAGATCCTTTTGAAAATAGTCCGCATCAGTAACTTCCCTGGGCAAAGGTGCCACACAGAAATAATTGGTTGCCGGGTCCTTATAGGACTCGCCCTCAGATGTAAGCATGGCGCTGACGATTTCAGATAACGGCTGATCCCGTCCGACCTCCGATTGCAGCCAGGCCTTGAATACTTGAGCACCCTGTAACTGGATCGAATCCCGACTGACCCGCAGTACGTCCATCCACTTTTTTGTCCAGAACTCAGCGAATTCACTACGCTGTAGCAGGTGGTCAATCAGCCGTTCACGCTTGTCGTGCTGGCTGGAGTTTACAAAGGCTGCCGCTGCGGCAGGCGAAGGAAGAATGCCACACAGATCCAGGTAGACTCGTCGAACAAACTCCTGGTCGGAAGCAACCGGTGATGGAGTGAGATTCAGCATCTGTAGCTTCGCGAATACATGCTGATCCACGAAGTTGTTTGTCCGGGGGCTGGACCATCGGTAATCTGCCTCTGGCTGGGCAATATGCATCAGGCGTATGGAGACCAATTGGCCCATATACCGGCATAGGATGGCTACCTCGCCCTGCTGATGGAATTGGACGAAACCGCCGCGATCCACCTCTGCGATAGCCACGTCGCTGCTTTGGAAAGTCGTAATTCGCGTCACATCTTCGCGAGTTCCATCTTCATAGGCCGCCACGACGGCTAGCTGCTGGGCCATGGCTGGGGCATGCAGTACCCTCACAGCGGGTGCAACATTCAGCTGGCTCAGGCCCGATGTGTCGGCGTCGTAGACCAGCCCTTGCTGCTGCCAGTTCCGCAACAACTCCGCCAGGTGATCGTCCACCTGAAAACGCTTGCCACCAACATGTGGGAGTCGGTTAAGTGGCTTCTGCAACAACAGGCTCTGGTCAGGGTCCAAGGCGTTCGTGCGTCGCCCGACGGCATCCCTGGTGAGCTGCATAAAATCAAATTGAGGCTTCGATCCCCAGAGACTTAGACGGAATCCATCCTTCCCGCCGGGAGCTCCATGGCAGCGAATATCGCTGCAGCCGGCGGCACTCAACACTGGAACAACCTCATTCTGAAAGCTGACCGGGCGTTGAATTGTCGTCTGACTGGCGATCACATCGACCGTCTTCTTGCTGCCCCCAATACGCAAGCTCAGCTGGCCCGTTCCATCCTGACGCGCGACAACAAGTCCTCTCGCGT
>CAUZOB010000144.1:0-13252 GCA_963581185.1 Planctomycetota bacterium
GGATTTGCCATCGGCTTCGGAGCTGATTACCAGATTTTACGTGCACCTGAAGAGGACACGCAGTATGTCTGGGTGGTTTCCTTCACCGAGTTATCAAAAACCGGAACCGGGTCCCGACCACGGTTAGTGAACACACCGATCAAACTGCAGGACAGCGGCAGCTTGCGAGTGGTGGTACCTCTGCAGGGGCAGCCGAAGGGTCCCTTCAAGTGCATGGTTGCCGCGAAGAAGGGTGGCCGCATCCAGCAGGTCACAAAATGGGTCAGTTTCCCCCAACGGTCCAACTAGACCTCCGGCCTCAGGCTCCACACCTCACCTTGAGTTGTCCCCTTTTTGTATTGCGGCTGACATCAAGACGCGCCGTGGGCCGTGAATAATGACGCCTTCTGAGAACAGCGCTGCTAAGGGACAATGGGTCCAGTTGTGCTGGATTTCGCTTGCCGTTTTCCTCAGCCTTTCGCTCTGGTTCTCCGCGTCAGCCATTGGCAGGCCGCTGCAGCGTGCCTGGGGACTCACCAACGGCCAACTCCCCTGGCTCACAATCGCTGTGCAATTCGGGTTCGTTGCCGGAACGCTAGTGAGTGCACTGCTGAATCTGCCAGATCGACTGCGCGCTGAGCGGTTGCTGGCCATGTGCGCGCTCCTCGGCGGGATCACTAACGCACTCATCCCACTGCTGGCCAACGGCCCCGAGGATTTTGTCATGGCCTGCGGCCTGCGATTCCTCACAGGCGTGGCGCTGGCGGGCGTCTACCCACCCGGCATGAAACTCATCGCCAGCTGGTTCAAATCCCGTCGTGGATTTTCCATCGGCGTGATGGTCGGTGCCTTAACGCTTGGCTCCGCCCTGCCCCACCTGTTACTGGCACTCTCGACAGAGTCCGCCTCTACCAGCACAACAGGCACTCAATGGCAGTCTTTAATGTGGGGCGTCTCGGCAGCAGCGGCGGTGGCTGGCCTGTTGGCTGCACTCTTTGTCCGACCCGGTCCGTACCTGGGATCATCCGTGCGTTTCAACTGGCATTATGTCGCAACCATCTGGAAGGACCGGCCGTTGCGTCAGGCCAACTTTGGTTACCTCGGGCACATGTGGGAACTCTATGCCGTCTGGACGTGGGTACCGCTGTTCCTTGCGGATAGTTTCTCTGCGGGCGGTTATTCTCTCACGAGCGGTCGATTGGCCGGTTTTTCAATCATTGCCATTGGGGCCCTAAGTTGCGTGGTCGCCGGTTGGATCGCCGATCGCGCGGGTCGAACGAACGCTACCATTGGCAGCCTGCTTATTTCCGGCGGTTGTTGCCTGATTGCAGGCTACCTGGCAGAACAGCCCATCCTCCTGCTTGCCGTCTGTCTTGTCTGGGGGGCCCTCGTGATCGCCGATAGCGCCCAGTACAGCGCGGCCATCAGCGAGTTATGTGACCCGCAGCTCGTGGGGACAGCCCTTACGATCCAGACCTGCGCGGGTTTTCTACTGACAACTTTGAGCATCGGCCTGTTGCCAGTAATTCAAGAGTGGCTCTCACCGGCGGCGGCGTTTTCCATTCTGGCACTAGGCCCGGTATTTGGAATCTACCACATGTGGAAACTGAAACAGTCGCCGGCGGCGGAACGGTTAGCAGGTGGCCGCGGTTAGCTTCAGCCACGGTCACTCGGATGTTATCCGGTACAGTTGGTCCGCGGTTCGAATCAACAGATCGTTGCCGTCGACTCCATAGGAGGCCAACGTTCGAGCGCCCAGAGAGTTGGTCGAAACCAGTTCGTACTTGGTTGACGCCTTGATAACAATCCCGAAGCCATCTTCGCTCTGCAGGTAGATCTTACCGTCCGCATACACGGGCGACGCGGAATACGTTTTACCGACGCGCTGCTGCCAATGAATTTCGCCACTTGTGGCGTCAAGGCATGTTGCGATGCCACGATCAGAAATCATGTAGAGCTCCTTGTCGACCAGAAGCAGACTGGGAGTATGCGGCGCACCACGCGTGAGACTCCAGGCGACGTGCGTATCTGTCACATCCCCTTTGCCGTCCAGCTTGATAGCCATCACGCTGGGTGAGTCGTAGCTGGTGCTGAGAAAGACCATGCCGTGGCCGATGACGGGCCGAGGAATGACTGAATAGCCGGTGTAGGAGACTTTCCAAATCAGCGAACCGTCGTTCAGGTCGACGGCGTGCACAACGTCGCTGCCTGGACTGATGATCTGGGTAGTGCCATTTACTTCGACAGCTGCTGGGGTACTAAACGAAAACTTGCGTCCAGATGTTGATTCGCGATCAAATCGCCAGGCCTCCGCGCCATCCTTTGCGTTGAGCGCCACGATGAAAGCGCTCTTGGAACCGTCAACACTGAAAACCAGCCGATCTTTGACAAGAATTGGCGAACCACCATTTCCGTGGACGGGCGAGTAATTGACGTCCGTGTTTGTCCAGATGATCTTGCCATCGATACCGAGGCATGCCGTGCCGAGATGGCCAAAGTGAACATAAAGCCGCTTTCCAGCCAGGATCGGCGTCGGGCTGGCATGGCTGTTTTTACCGTGGATCCTCGGTGCGTCGACTTTTTGTTCAAAAACAGGCGTGGACCAGACAATCTCTCCGCTACCGGCATCAATACAGATGGTTGTTAACGTGTATCCGGTTGCTTCGCCAGTTTGTTTCGGGATCGCACTCGTGAGGTAGATACGGCCCTTGCCGGCGACTGGCGATGACCAGCCCTGCCCCGGAATCCCAGTTGCCCATTTGACGTTCTTTTCCGCGCCCCACGAGGTCGGAAAACCGGTCCCCTGAGCCACGCCATTGCCGTCCGGGCCCCGGAATTGGAACCAGTCAGCGGAGAAGCAGTCAGTGGCCAGGGTGAGGGTACAAGCCAATGTCAGAATGACTGTTTTGAACAAGGGAAACTCCTTCGGCGGGCGGGGCGTGGTTTAAGGGTGGGTCGTAGGGTTGGATCTCATGGTGCCAGGCGGCTAAGCGGTATGAACCCGATGGAGGTCTCGAGCCATGAGCCGCAACTGCAGCCGCCACCACCTTCGGGCGACAGCAACATACCGCCTGCTGGAATTGTACTTAACCAGCAGTCAGGGCGCAGTCGCGGCCAGCTGGATGTCGTACCCTTCTCGCGATCCCAGACGGTCACATTTCCGGACCGGAAGAAAAGCGCGCCGTTGGTGGCAGCATAAGTGCCACAACCTCCGGCCGGAAGTGACTGTGCCAACACGCTACCATCGCGGACGTCAAACGCGCGCGGTCTGACGTAAAGCGTATTGCCAACAATCGCAGGGCGCGACATGTGGCCACCATGATTGTCTTTGGGCCAGGCAAAGTGTTGTTCCCAGTTAGCTGCACCCTCATCGGCATCAAATACATAGACGTGGTATTTGGAGCCCGACGAGGCGACCAGACTGAGTTTGTCACCCGAGTGCGCCAGATAATAAACGACGGTGCCGGGTTCCGTTGCCAGTGAGTATTCCCAGATCCGTTTCCCAGTCGTCCGGTCGATGGCGACGAGGTACTGGTCCTGCCAGAGTTTCGGGTCGGTAATGCGGCGTGTTTCGGCCTCGAGGATGTCCTTATTGCGAGATTCAACCAGGTAAATGCGGTCCTTGGTTGCCGAGATGGTCGAGTTGATCAACACGCCGCTGCTATATTGCCATTTCACTTTCCCACTCGATTTCTCGTAGGCAAACAGCGTGTCCGAGCAGACCTTCCCCGTGGCGTCACCTGACTTGGCGTCGTACCAACCCTCGTTGGCACCGCCCCAGAAGTTCTTGAAGGCCGCGCCCCTCTTCGTCGCACTCCCAATCAACAGGTCCGGGCCGCTTGAAAGGTAGCCCCAATCGAAATCCGCCGGCAGGTCCTCAAAAAAGGAGACATCGAGCATGCGAATAACGACGCCCGTGGTGCCTTCAATTTGCCAGCACTTATCTCGAATGGCCACGTAAAGGAAGTTGTCATCTGCGCACCAGTTGCCGCAGTCCCTGGGCATATTAAATCGCCCCAGGTCCGGGATCTCCAGCGACCAGAGTATGCTGCCGTTATAGGCATCCAGTGCAATCAACCGCTGTAGCCCTTGCAGGTAAAGCCTGCCGCCAGCCGAGAGCGGCGATGGCTTCCGCCCACTCCTGTCGGGTTGGTAGCGCGCGCCCGGTCGGCCAATCCACTGAACGGCAAGGTCGTCACGGCTTCGAACGCCGTGCAGCGTTTCACCGTTAAAGGCAGAATTGTTTGCGGATCCATACAGGTGTGACCAGTCGCCGCTGCCGTCAAAGGCCGGACGAATAGCGATCAGCATGTTGCCCTCTGTCTCCGAGACACGCAGGCCAACTTCGCTGGCAATCCTTTTGAGTTCTGTGGTTTGTGTCTCATCTTGTGGCCCCACACTTAGTACGACGACGCCACCATTGGGGCGGGCCACGCGAGCCATTTCCCGCACAATACCGTCTGTGTCATCCGCGATCGTCGCCGGCGTTGCCATCACAAGATTTGCTGTCGCGGAAGTCAGCGGGACAGCGGCGGCGTTCTCGACATGGGTTACCGCGATTCGGTATCCATACACACCAATGTCAAGTAATTCCGCTCGCAGTTTGTTGACCTTGGCGATATCCCCGTCGTAGACCAGCACTCGCATACGACTTTGGACCGCGATCGCGGCAGCAAGACCGCCATCATCAGCACCCAGCAGAACAGCCAATCCCCCATCTCCGGTGACGGCCTCAATCGCCATCGTCACCTGGTCGACTCGCATTCGTCCAAGTTCCCTCAGCTGATCGGATGCTTCCTGTACGGTGTAGTTAAAGAGGGTGTCGCACTCAAGCCAGGCAGTCTGTCGTTGTTCTTCCCTGTCTGTAACGACAACTCGGTATTCATAGACGTGCTGTCGACGAAGCCCGTCGATGCGGATCACGTGCTCGGTAGCTGCAAACTCTTCAGTAAATTCGCGCGAGCCGGACTCGCCACGCAGAAGCACCTTGCCGACCGTTTCGGTGGCGGTGGACCACCGCACGACTGCCGTGGTCGGGCTGTCGAACTGGAGGTACGGGCCAGTTTCCATTTCCGCGTATTGCGGACTGACGAGCGTCCTGGATTTGGAATGTGCCTTAATTGTCTCGGCCGGCAGCGATCCTCTAAAAACCCGCACTTCGTGCAGCATCCCGTTGAGCGGATAATGCTCGTCGGCGTCATGGTAAACACCGATCTTATAGAACGCCTGCGTCGGGTAAGCTATCGGACCCTGTTGTCCATCCGATTCAGCGACCAATTCGCCGTCGATGTACAGCTTCTGGTGTAGCCCGTCGTACGAGCCAGCCACGTGATACCAGCGACCCGCCTCGAATGGCTTGGGCGCCGGCAGGTAAGTCATGTGGATGGGGTCTCGCTCACTCGCTACAGCGAAACTGAATCGATTGCCTGTCACACCCAGTAGCCAGCCCCGCTCGTGAGAACCGTTATCTTGCATCGCACCGATGATGCAGCCCCACGATTGGACCTTATCCATACGGACCCAGGCCTCCGCCGTCAATTTCTCCGCGGGCAGTTGTGCGTCCTGAAATCGCTCCTGGACTGTCAGGCCCGTTTCCGAACCGTTCAGATCCAGTGCATAGACTTTGTCGAGTTGCACGAAGCGAGGTGGTCCTGAAAAAGTTGCAGCATGTTTTCCGACCAGCGGTTTTAACTCTGCACCCGCTACGAGGCCAGGATGAAAGTGCCACTGGCTAAGCAGCCCTTCTGTCTTGAGCGGCACAACGGAGACTGGCAGCTGAGCCAGTGCCTCGTCTTCCATCGGCACCGGCTCCTGCTTGACTACCACGCCGGTCGCAAAGCAGGTGATAGTTCCCATGTCGGTGCTGGCCAGCAATCGTCCATTGCTGACCGCCAGGTCATGTACATGGCCATCCGCCGCCGTTTCCCAGGCCTTGGTGCCGGTAGTCCGGTCATAAGCGACCACCAGCCCATCACCGCCACAAATTACGGCGTTAGCTGTAACGATCATCGTGTGGAATTGTTGAACTCGATTTTTCCAGAGCACTTTCTTACTGCGAAAGTTGGTCGCCACGAGTGAATCATTTGTAAGCAGAAAGGAGAGGTCGCCATCCAGGCAGAGGACTTTTCCGCCCTTGTAAGTTGCGATCACTTCTCGTGACTTTGAGTCACTATTAGTCACCCAGCCGGTTTTGTTTCCCGGGCCATGGATCACTGCGCCGTCCGGAGTCACGACCACGAAACAGCCCCCACCGCCCTTCAGGGAACCGAGACCCTTTCCCGTGCCGCGATCGAACAATGTTGGTGCGACTCGCCCCTGGGGGACAACAACTCGCTCAAGGCTCAAAGCAATTGCACCTTCCATGGTCTGCCCGTTAAAGGTCTCCAGGAAGGTTCCGTCAACATCCCGCTGGCCGGTGGCAGCATCAACACAGCACAGGTAGGAGGGTTGCCAGGGTAGCATCGAGGCCGAAAAATAGGCGCGATTATCCAGCACCGCCACGCCACTACGAACCGGCCACAGAGTAATGGCCCGCTGGTTGTTTATGATCTGGCGAGCCGTTTCTGTTGGCGCCGATGCAAGAGTCTCACGGGGTGTGACTCGCCAGACAAGCTCTCCCGATTCCGCGGCGAGGCAATAAGCGTTGCCATCATCCGAACCAAAATACAATTTGCCGTCGGCAAAGGTTGGTGCGATTCGTATCGGGCCGCCTGTCGTGTACGCCCACTCCGCCTTGCCATTGCTGAGATCCAATCGCCTGACCGTGTCATCCACGCTGGAGCCAAAGTAGACGGCGTCCGCTGTTGCAATGACCGAAAACACCGGATCATAATTCCGCATCGACTGCAGTCCGCGGATGCCGGCATACGCATCCCACTTGGCTGGTCCAGACCAGGCGCTCGCCGGCGGATGCGGGGACTGCCACGACCACGCCTGTTGCAAGCGACTGAAGTCCAGGGATTCGCTGGAAACACCGCTTCTGGTCGGGTCGTGCCGATAGGTTAGCCAATCATCCGCCGAAATCTGGCCCGTGACAATAAACCAGGCGGCAGCAATTGCCACGCTCATCGCGTGCCAGTTCTTATTGGTCACAATCCGCACCTCCCTCAAGTACAAAGTCGCTGCCCATTGTACCTGAAGCGAGTTAGAAGGGAGTGCGAATTGCCGCAATCAGCCAGCGAACGTCTGCCAACGGGATGCCCTTTTCCAACTGACGCTCGCGAGCAATGAAAATCGATGCTCCGGGAATCACTCTGCCGCGATCCGCCACAAAACCTCGAGGGCGAGAAGAATGGACGCACACCCAGCGGGGGTCCGTTTGGAGAGCCTGGAATATCAGCGGTTGATGGACGAGATGATGATTGGAGACCACGATGGCCGGCCATTCCGGCTCTGGCAGGTCCCTGGTTAACGACTGCAGAACCCTTTGGTCACCTTTCGTCAAGCCGTCGAATAGTTGTTGGTAAGCGGACAGTGTGCTGCGAGTGTTCGTTTCAAGTCTGGCATCCACAAAGATCTTCTTGTCCGGACAGGCATGGAAAATGACCACGGCAGCGACACCAAGGTGATGTGCGACAATCCTCGATGGCATACGGGCGTCCGCCAGGACGCGGGCCGCATCGTGAGGATACCAATCGCTCTCGCCCCAACCCATGGCCCGCGGTGGCGCCGAATTCACGCTTGCGTGAAAGCGACCGGAACCGCACCAGGCGATGCTGACAGCCAACGTCGACATCAAGCAGATCTGAAGAGTGCGGCCTACGTGCCTGCCATGAAACCAGCCTGACTGGCCCACCTGTTCGTAGACGGCGCCAATATTCCAACGGGCGACATAACCGCCAACCACCGCAAATAACGCTGCGTTGCGGCTCATGCGAAATGCCAGGTAAGTAAAGCCAAATAACAGCAGGGGCCGGGCGATTTCGATATCGCCTCGTCGCCAGCGCTGAATCGTCGGGACCAGAGCGGAAATAAACAGGGTCGACATCAAAATGACGGTTGGTTCCCTGAGCACTCGCATCAGCCCGTACTGCCTGATGAAATCAACAGGACCGCGCAATTCGCCTGCAAATGCGTGGAAGAATTCCCTGTTCTCGCCCTGGATCTTTTCAAACACCACCAGCGGAAATGTCGCGCCATACCAGCCGTACGGATTCATAAATGTACAAACCGCCGTGACCCCCAGAACCTGCCACCAGGTCCTCAGGAAAGCGGCCTGGTCGTTGTCCGCTGCATCCGCGAAACGCCATTGGGCAAGGAACTCTAATGTGAAGCACGCCAGGACGACCCATTGCAAGATGAACAAGGACTGACAGTTGACCCAGACTAGCTGAACCAGGGGTAGCAACCAGAGAAATCGTTTCTCCTGTTGGCCAAGGTGCACGATCCGGATTGTCGCAGCCAGCAAGAAGAGCGAGACAATCTCCGGGCGAACGAGGTAACGTCCGGCGAAGAGAAATGCGGGGATCAACAGGCAGCCCACGCCGACCGCGACCGACCACTCAGTTTTACGACAGCTTAGAAGAAGCCAGAACGTGGCCGCACCGATGGCCACCTTCGCGAAGATCAGCCCAGCCGTGCCAGCCTGGCTAAAGATGCCCCAGGAGACAACCTGGAATAGCCAATGAAGATCAATCCATCGCGCCTCCGGATTCATATAGGTATACCAATCAGAGCTGGGTATACCCTCGCCAGACATGATCAGCTGGCCCGTCCGTAGGTGCCACCAGATATCCGCGTTGACCATGTCGAAGGATCCGAGCACGCCAACCAGCAGCAGCAGGCTCCCGCCCCACAGCAAGTTGACCGGAGCTGCCCGCCTGTTGGTCGGTTGGATGGTTTCCGGCGGCACGATCAGAAACTCCCCAGTTGTCCGATGATGTCGAGCTTCGCATCACTCAGGTAACCGTAGCGGTTGACCCAGATCCGATGGTTGCTGGCGTCCAGGGCAATGCGAATTCGCCGTGCAAAATCATCGGTCGGACCGTAGCCATGCTCCAGCGCATGGACTGGCACCTTACCGGCTCGGGTTTGTGCCTGGCTGACTTTGCGAGCGCGAGTAGCATCTGTACCGGGATGCGGTTCCTCTGGAGCGGGGTAACGCACATCGCTTGCCAGCTTGGCTCCCGATTCATTATCCACGTCGAAGGCATCGAATAATGACCGAATCAGAGCTGTTTCGTCCAGCTCGTCGGGATTTGCATTGAGCAGCTGGTCGGCATAGAAGCGAATCATCATAAGCCAGTGCATTCCGTAGAGCTTGACGCAATAGTGGTCCACCACGCCGCTTCCAGCGGCAAAGTCAATCCCGGAGAGATCGGACCAGGGTGGCGGGAATGCGTGAGCGACAAGCGCCACATGTTTGGCGCCGCAGTCGTCCATCGCCGTACGGAAGGAACTCAGTAGGTTGTTACTCAGCTCACGCTTCAACTGCAGCCACTGCATGACGGAATCGGCGGGCTCGTCGGCCGACGGTCGTGTCGTCCGTGTGGCAATCAACTTACATGCGTCGTCGACACGCTCGAGATCCTGCGTCGTCAGGCTGCCATGCAGATACTGGTACAGCCTGGACACCTGCTCGCGGACTTCCCTGAAATCAATGCCGGACTTTGCAGCGTACGCTTCGACATGCGGACTGAAATCCATAAAGATCGAATCGAGTTCGTAAGGAGGATATTCTGGCCAGTCGAAACGTATTCCGTCGATGTCGGGATAGACTGACAACAAGTCCTGGATCAAAGCCGCCTGATAGGCCACGATCGACGGCGCGGCGAGGGAGGCGTTGCTGGCGACTCGCTCAGCCGGACAAGTACCGTCAGGCATGCATGGCATGTCCTCCGCTGAGGGGCCGCCGAATTGCACGCGATAGCCCGGAGGGATGGCTGCCTGGATTTGCAGGTAGGTCTTCAATCCTCGCTCACGAGCCGCCTTGAGGAAGTCGCCTACCACGTGACCCTGTTCGTAGGTCAAGGACCCTGGCATGGCCGGTTCGTAACCGACACCACGGTATAACTCCGTCTGCGGAATGAAGCTGGGCGCGGTCTCCACAAAGAGTTCCCGTTGGCCCCAGAGGGGCCGGTCCAGCAGTCGTACTTTGCCAGCTCCTGCATCTATTGGTGGCTCGCGCTGCCCGCGGCCTTCCGACGTGGCAGCCATTACGTAGGGTGATGTTGTGACTGCGGTTGCGTTTGCCCGTTCAACAAGGTTGTCGAGGACCTCGTCGATCCCCTCGCACTGAACATATTCGGGCATCACCGTTATGCCGACGAATCGATCAACCATCTGCTCATTCTCACTCGTTGTCTGCCGATGAATCCGCTGGGGGGTACGGACACTAACCCGGGAACATCCACGTATTTCGTCCTATTTAGTCCCCTGCGGGGACGACGGGCCTTCATCGTAACCTGAGATCCACGGCACGGCGTGACACCTTCCAGTTTTTCAGTCAATTGCGATGGAGTTGGGAAGCGGATTGGTTTCTAAAAATGCTGCGGTATCATGGTGCAGTATGGACCGCGTCGCAGTACTTACCGCTGGTGGTGACACTCCCGCCCTCAACGCCACATTGCATGGTATCGCAACGGAAGCGAACCGGCAGGACGTCGACTTGATCGGTCTGATCGGTGGTTTTCAGGCGCTCTTTCTCGATGATGTGCCCCACATCGAACTCAATCCTGCTCGCACGATCATTCCCGAATTGGACCCGACCCGCGGCGGCTCCATTATTGGATGTTCCCGCCACTATGTATCTGACGAACAACCAAGACAGCTTGATGACGCACTCGCCCGCATCTCTCGGCTGGACATCGACGGCTTAATCTGCGTCGGAGGGGACGGCACGCTGAACGGACTTCAATCGCTGGCAGCCGCCGTGCCCTGCGTCTTGTCACCCAAGACAATTGATAACGACCTGGGGCTCAACGAAGCTGTCGATCCTGAGCGTTGGCAACAGCTGCCAGGAAGTTCGACCGGCGGCGCGTACACGATGATTCCCCGGGCACACGCGGCGATCGAACCGCTGGATCTGACGGGCATCATCAATTACGTCAATCCCGGATATTCAACGGCGGTATTCGTGGCAGCCGAAGAGATCAGCCGCGTTCGCACGACAGCAGAGACTCATCGACGGATTGCGATCGTTGAGGTCATGGGTCGACATTCCGGTTTCATTGCTCTCGGCTCCAGCTACGGTCAACCCGACATCGTGTTACTACCGGAATCGCCGCTGGACATCGGTCTACTGACCGATCGAACTCTGGAGATCTACGAGCAGCAGTCGCATGTTGTCCTGGTCTGCGGCGAAGGTATCGTCGGATCTGAAGGCGAACAGCTAGGGGATTCGCAACAGGCCACCGATCCATCGGGGAACATTATCCTTGACGGTGCAGCTGAACGACTCAAGGGGTTGCTGGCCGGCGCAATCGGCGACGCGGTGTTCCGCGATATCGGTGGACACGATTCGGCCGACGCAGCCATTTTCACAAGGAAAGTTGGGCACACGCAGCGTGGCGGTCGCCCAATCCACGCCGACAGGTATTATGCAGCCCAACTCGGCGCCCATGCCCTTCAGATGCTCTTGGGTGGCGGCAGTAATGAAGTCGCCAGTCTTCAACTTACCGCAGACGGTCAGCTAGAACTTTCGTCGCACACTGCTGCCAGCCTTCGCGACCCGTCTGGCGCGATTCATCCCCGTCATGTCGATCCCTCATTTTATGATCCTGAGATGTTGCACATCTCCGCACATGGTGCCGCCTACCTGCATCCAATCTTTGATTCAGCACTCGGAGCTGATGATTTCGAATACCTTCGTGGCAGCCTGTTTGACCGCGGAAACCCAACCACGCCCTATTCGTCGGTCTGGTCCGGCATCAAGCACAAGACACGCTTCCTAACCGAATAGCCGTGCCAGCTACGACGGGTCGGTCCTGCCCGCCGCTTAGCAGTTAGATAATCCCACTGCGGGACGATATGATGACGTAAACACCGTTCAGCTAGAACCTGACTTTGAGACCACCTGGCCACCCAACACACCATCACGCGTTAATCCCGGAGCCGATCGATGATTCGCTATATTCTGACCGCTGTATTCGCCACAACATGCCTGTTCGCCGCCACGCCCGCAGTAGCCGCTGAAACGGAAGATGGATTCAGATCACTGTTTGACGGCAAGACTCTCAAAGGCTGGGATGGCAACACCGAGCTGTGGACCGTTCAGGATGGCGTGATCACCGGCCAGACGACCAAGGAGAAGCCCACCAAGGGCAATACGTTCCTTATCTGGCGCGATGGCGCGTTGGGCGACTTTGAACTCCGCCTGCAGTTCCGCATTGTCGGCGGCAACTCTGGCATCCAGTATCGCAGTCGCGAAGTGTCAAAGTGGGTTGTGGCAGGATATCAAGCCGATTTCGACGGCGCCGGCAACTGGACCGGAACACTTTATGAAGAAAAGGGTCGTGGCGTCCTGGCCCGGCGCGGCAACCGTGTCGTAATCTCTGCCGAGGGCAAGAAGGACACGGCGGGTAAGACGACATCGGAAGAGGACATTCTGGCCGCCGTCAAGAAAGAAGATTGGAACGACTACACGATCGTGGCCCAGGGTAATCACCTGGTGCAGTCGATCAACGGGGCGGTGACTATTGACGTGACCGACCACCAGACCGAACTCGCCGCCCGGACCGGTTTGCTGGCTCTCCAGCTTCATGCAGGGCCGCCGATGCTGGTCCAGTTTCGCAACATTCGGCTCCGCCAGGCTGCCAGTAAAAAGGTCGCTTTCATGGCCGGTGTCCGCAGCCATGGGTATGGTTCCCACGAACACTACGCCGGCTGCATGATCCTGGCCGACGGACTGCGCAAGGCAATGCCCGGTTACGAGATCGATGTTCACCGGGATGGATGGCCGAAGGACGCAGATGCATTTGACGACGTCGACACAATCGTGATGTACTGCGATGGCGGTGGCCGTCACCCGGCCAATGCCAATCTCGAACAGATCGATCAGTTAGCCAAGGCGGGCATTGGTATCGTCTGCTTGCATTACGGCGTTGAGGTTCCCAAGGGGCCATCCGGCGAGAAGTTTCTGGACTGGATTGGCGGCTACTTTGAGCCCAACTGGTCCGTCAATCCGCACTGGACGGCGAATTACACCAAATTCCCAGAACACCCAATCACAAGTGGTGTCAAACCGTTCGCAATTAACGATGAATGGTACTATCACATGCGTTTTCGCGAGGGGATGAAGGGCGTCACGCCGATCCTGACTGCACTTCCTCCGGAC